>CAZYXU010000278.1:0-3806 GCA_964650945.1 uncultured Verrucomicrobiota bacterium
CTTCATGTCCGCTTATCTTTTTTTGCGTTCCTAAAAAGTTAGGCGAGGATCAGGGCCGGAGCGGATGGACGCGAATATTCCGGCGTGACTCCCGGTTGAATTTCCGCTACGGTATCGGCGAAGAATTCCGAACAATGTCCCCGCGCCGCCCGGGCAGCGTCCGGCAACTAAACCGGACGTTGACCGCCGCGGTTCCGGCGGGACGAACCGGTCTGGAGGTTTATGCAAGCAAAAATGACTGCGCCCAAAAATGACGCCGTACAATACGGTTTGCGTTTCCTGATTCTCCCGGACAGCCGGGCCGCCGCCCGCGCGCGGGAAACGGCGCGCTTCTGCGTGGCCCACCGCATCCCCAGCGTGCACTTGTTCTTCAACGCCGAGGAATGGAACCGCGGACATGTCACCCAGGCGGAATTGAAGATTTTACTCGGCATGTTCCGCCGGATCATCCCGATTTTCCGCAAGGCCGGCATCACGGTGAACCTGAATCCCTGGTCCACCACCTTGCATGGCGATAACGGGCGCCACCTGCGGACGGGGCAGAACTTTCAGCGCATGACCTTGTCGAACGGCCATGTGCCGCGCACCGTGGCAAGCTGGGCCTGCCCGCGCTGGCGCGCCTACCTGGCCGATGTGTATGGCCGCATGGCGGCGCTGGGATTTGACACGATTTGGATTGAAGACGATTTCCGGTTCCATAATCACGGCCGCGATGCGTGGGGCGGCGATTTCAGCGCGCCCATGCTGCGCCTGTTCGCGCAACGGATTGGCCGCAAGCGCGTAACGCGCCAGGAAGTCCTGGAGAACGTGTTGAAGCCCGGCGCGCCCCATCCCTGGCGCCGGGCCTGGCTGGCGTTATGGCGGGAATGCTCGGAAACAACCGCCGGCATGTTGCGCGATGCCGTGGCCCGGGCCAATCCCGGCGCCCGGATAGGACTCATGAGCAGCAACCTGGCCAACCATGCCGCGGAAGGCCGGGATTGGGCCGGCTTGTTCAACGCCATCGCCATTCATGGCCGCGCCGCGCATCGGCCAAACTTCTACAACTATGCCGAGCATGCGCCGACCTCCCTGATCCACGCTTATACCCGCCTGGAGATGCAAAAATGGCTCCGGCCGGCCGCGGTAACCAGTTTCCCGGAAGTCGAAAATTTCCCCTTCGGCCGGTTCAACAAATCCGACACCGCCACCTTTGCGCAAATGGCCCTGGCCAAGCTGCTGGGGTCCGAGGGGTTATTGCTGGACTTGCACCCGATGACCGGTAACGGCGTGGAGGAGGAAAAAGGCATGGGCGCCCTGCTGGACAAGGCCTACCCCGCCTTGGATTGGATTGCCCGCCGCTTCCCGCGCCGCCTGGCGGCGCAGGGCGTGGGTATTCCATTCATCCCGGACATCGCCAACCGCATCCGCCTCGCCGCCGGATCAAATTTCGCCAACCTGGTTGTGCCCATGGAACCGCCGGCCTACCTGCTCGGCAGTCTCGGCGTGGCGTATCACACCGGCATATCCGACGGCGCCAACGTCTTGTGGGGCCGGCATGTCTGGGCCTCCTCCGACAAGGAACTGCGCGACCTGCTGAAAAGAGGGTTATGGCTGGATGCGGAAGCGGCGTTGATCATGTGCCGGCGCGGGTTCGGCCGGGAAATCGGCCTGATCCGCGCCGCATGGATGCACCGTAACGCCGCGCCATATAGCATGGAACGCTTCCGGTCGCCCCAAACCGGAGTGCGCCGGGGCTTTTTGGCTTCCTGTAATAAAATGCCGCGCGTGCTGCGGATGCAGCCGGCGGCCGGCGCGGATATCTGGACGGAGATTATTGATTACAACGGACAACATGTCGGCGCCGGGCTTGCCGTCTTCAAAAACGGCTTGGGCGGCCGCGTGGCGGTGAGCGCCATGGATTTGTTCGGCGGCACGGGGTGGAATTATAATTTCCAGCGGCAACAACTGGTCCAAAATCTGGTCGGCCGGCTGAGCGGCCGCCATCAACCCGTGACGGTTGGCGAGGCGCCATATGCGCTCCCGATCGATTTGCGGGATCCCGCCGGGCCGGCCAGGTACGTGGCGGTGCTGAACGCCTGGACCGATCCGGCCAACCCCACCGTCACCGTGCCGGGCGAGCGACGCATCGGGGAGAGCTGGATGATCCGCCCGCTGGAGCGGCCGGAACGGGTTGCCTGCCGGGTACAGTCCGCCGCCAGCGGGTTGCGGGTCACACCGCGCCGCCCGCTCCCCGCCCTGGGATTGCTGGTGCTTGAATTCAGGCAGACTGCGGCCGCAACCAAAGACACGCGGATTTGACAGAATGATTGACGGCAGACCCAGTGGGAAACATTCCATGCACCCAAATTACGACGTGGTGGTGATCGGCGGCGGAACGGCCGGGGTCATCGCCGCCATCCAGGCCGGGCGCGCCGGCGCCCGGACCCTGCTGGTCGAAAAGAACGCCATGCTGGGCGGCACCATGACGATCGGCGGCATCAGCGCGCCCGCGCATTTCTTTGCCTGGGGCCGGCAGATTATCGGCGGCATCGGCTGGGAACTGGTCCGGCGCACCCTGGAGGAAACCGGGCAACCCATCCCCGCCCCCGGCGCCACCCGGGACTGCCCCCGGCCGCCGGCGCCGCGCCCGGACAAGGCCATCTTCGCCGCCCTGTGCGATGAAGCGGCGCTGCAGGCGGGCGTGGAATTGCTCTTCCATGCCATGCCCGCCGCCGCGGTGTTGGCGGATGCCGGGTGGACGGTGCGGCTGTGCACCAAGACCGGCCTGCAAGATGTCCGGGCCAAGGTGCTGGTGGACGCCACCGGCGACGCCAATGTCGTCACCCTGGCCGGGTTGGAGGTGGTGCGGCCCGCAACCGTCCAACCCGCAACGCTGACCATGCATTGCTCGGGTTACGATGAACGCCAGTTGGATTACGCGGCGCTCAAGACGGCGGCCGACGCCGCCATCGCCCGCGGCGAATTGGCCGCCACCGACATTGCCTGGAGCCGCCAGTCCGGCCCTGAACCGTTCCTGCGCAAGCACGGCGGCAATGCCAACCACCTGCGGGCGCCGGGCGCCGAAACCAGCGCGGGCCGGACGGCCGTGGAAATCGAGGCGCGGCGGGCGGTGCTGCGCATCAGCCGGTTTTTCCGCCGGCAGCCCGGCCTGGAAAAATTCCGCGTGGATTGGATTTGCGCCGAGGCGGGCATCCGCGAGACCGTCACCATCGCGGGCAAAACCACCATGCGGGTCCGGGACTACGAGGCGGGAAAAATTTATCCCGACGCCGTCTGTTATGCCTTCTATCACATTGACGAGCATCTCAACGACGGCCTGGGCCTGCGCCAGCGCGAGCTGGGCCGCAACGTGCTGCCCACCATCCCGCGCGGCGCCATGCTGCCCGCCGGCAGCCGGTTCCTGATCGCCGCCGGCCGCTGTGTGGCCAGCGACCGCGAGACCAACAGCGCCATCCGGGTGCAATGCCCCTGCCTGGCCATGGGGCAGGCGGCCGGCGCCATGGCGGCGCTCAGCGCGCGGACCGGGATGGACCCGGAAGCATTGCCGATGGCGGACATTTACGCGCTGCTCCGCGCGCATGGCGCGATCGTGCCGGGTGACATCGCATTGCCGGGCGGCTAACGGGAACTGCGCCGCGGATTGCCATACCGCCCGAAACTGCGCCGGGCCGGCGCGCCGCGGAAGCCGCGCCCGGAGCGCGCCGGCGGCGCATTGGCCGCAAACTGCTCCGCCGGCATTTCCGGGTGCTGCGAAGTCGGGATGGTGGCGCGGATGATTTTTTCGATGGCGTGGACATCCGATT
>CAZYXU010000279.1:0-3788 GCA_964650945.1 uncultured Verrucomicrobiota bacterium
TACAATGGAAAAAATATTGACTATTTTGCAAAAAAGCGCATTAATAATAAAAAATACAGGTGGCAAGTAATCTGAAAGGAGGTGGTGTTTCGGTCAATCGTTGAATTTGTTGAGCGAGGAGCGTTCCGCTGTTTAGAATTGTTTACCGTTCAAACTGTTATTGAGGAAAGACAAGATGCAAAAAATTCTAGCAGGTTTGCTCGTTGCCGGATTGGTGTCAGCCGCGGTTGCCGCCGATATGCCCGCCAAGCCGGCCGCCGGAAAAGCCTATCCATTCCAGCTTTCCCTGGTGACGCCCGTGGCCATTGTCAACGAGGCCAACTCGGTTAATGGTCTGCGGATTAACCTGATTTACGGGGCCAACGAAAATGCCACCGGGTTGGACTTCGGTATTGTCAACCGGACATTGAACGATAAGCATGGCCCGGCATTAGGCCTGGTTAACATGATTGGCAACGATGCTTCCGGCGTGCAACTGGGCGCGGTCAACTGGACGGCAGGCGAAGTGACCGGCGTGCAAGTGGCTATCCTCAACTGGGCGGAAGGTGATGTGACCGGCGCGCAGGGCGGATTTGTCAACCTGGCCAAAGGCGACGCCGGCATCCAGGAAGGATTGGTCAACCTGGTTTTAGGCGCCTCGCATCACCAGGCTGGCTTGGCCAACTGGGCCGGCGCGATCAACGGCGCGCAGGTCGGCGTGCTCAATGTCTCCGCCGATGTTACCGGCCTACAATTAGGCGTGCTCAATTATACGGACACCCTGGCCGGCCTGCAGATCGGCGTGCTCAATATCGCCTGGGGCAAGGAAAGCATGTGGAAAGTGCTGCCCATCGTCAACGCCAACTGGTAATTGGCATTTGAATTGCCGATGAAAGAAAATCGGATGACATGGCCGCGGCCGCAAGCCGCGGCCATGTTTTTTTGCCGGCGGTGTCCGGCAAACTTATCGCGCCTGGCGGGAAACATCACGCGCCTTAAATCTATTCCATATTATTCAATTCCGCATAATGGATGCCGGACGCGGCATGCTCGGCGGCGGTGATCGGGTGTGTCAAATCCATGGCGGCCGTCTGCCGCGCCGTGATGCAGCGGAAAATTGCCAATTGCCGGCCTTGGCCGGCGGGCACGAGCTTGCACATATCCACCAATGGATTGTAAAACGGCAGTCCGGCGGCCCTGGCATCCAGGATCACCCGGCGGTTGCGGAGTTGGAATGACGCCGGATCAACTTCCCACATGTATAACGGATTGCGGCCGGGCGTCCGAAACGGCTTTTCGTTGCCGAACATCCGCAGTTGGCCATCGGCGCTTGCATAAACCACGCGGGGACTTTCCCGCGGCCCGGCATCCGCCGGGCTGATGCCTGCCAAGGCCAGGGGGGTGAGTGGGTCGGACGCGCGCCACCAGACCGTGCGGCCGTCCAGGGCGGTATCGCGGCCGGCCACCAGCCAGCCATCCGGCGTGCGCATGACACTGGATTCCGCAAGCGCCCGGTCGGGGGTGGACATGAACGGCCCGGTTGCCCTCCATTCGTAACATCCCAGGGTGGGGTTGAAGCGGTACAACGCGGCGGCAATACCGGACCGGCCGGCCGGCGGGAGAAAAGTCATGTATTCCAGCCAGACGCCGGCGTCGGCGTCCACCGGGACCGGCGCCGCCATGGCGTTATTGCAAGCGTAACCGCCGCCCAGCGCGCAGAAATCATTTGAGTCGTCATAACCGGCCTGGCACAAGATTGTTGCCGGGCGGATGATTTCAATGTCGTTTTCCGCCTCATTCAGCCGGCATTGCAACCATTCCACCCGCAAGGTCCGCGGCCCGATTTCCATGAATTCCGGATGGCGCGCGCGGGTGTCGGCGGCAAATGGGTTCCATATTCCATCCGCTGCCGGCACATGGGCGTAGCGATACCACTTGACGGCAAAAACATTCTGATGCGGCAGCGGGCGTCCATCGTGTTGTACGCCCTTGGGAACGCCGAACGCCAATGGCGCGCCATGGCACTTGAGCAGCTTTTCGCCGCGTCCCCGCGGATCCCAATCAGCTTGTGCGGACGCCAGCAACCCTTCGCGGAGCACCGGGCCATCCGGGGCGTCGGCGCGCAATTGATACACAATGCCGCGGACGCCATCCCAGGAGGCGGAGTCAAGGGTGCTGATCGCCGCCAGCCAGCGCCGGGAACTGACAGGGATGACGGCGGCATGCGCCGGGATGCGTCCATCCGCCTTGCGTTCACTCTCAACACCAAGGTCGGTTGCAAATGCGCCCATGTAATTGATTTTGAGGGTCATCGTAGATACTAGTTTTCAAAATCTGAATTTTGAAAGCAGCCTTCAGGATTCTATTCAGCCGGCGGTGGCGGTCAAACAAAAACGCCAGGTGATTTCAACGGTTTTGAAGCCGGTCCTTTTGGAATGTAGCGGCGCCATGCTCCACGCTTGACATTCCCGAGCGGATTTAACATTCTGGCTCAGAAAAAAAGCTGGTGGCGGCGTAAAACTTCCACGACAGCCATTGCCTGCCAGGGAGAAGCACATGCTTTTGGACAGGGGCCATTTGGGATATGTCTGGATCAAGCGGCCGGCCGTTATCCCTGCGGTTGTGGGCGTGACCAAAGCCTTGTGGAACAAGGTTCATGCAAACCGCAAGAGCATGCATAATTACTGGGTGCTCGATTACACGCTGACCGATTCCGGAAAATACCGCGTGGGGAAAAATTCCCGGCAATGGCATCAACGCCGGGCGCATGTCGCGCATTTATATCCGCCGCATGTTCCGTACTGGGAAGATAACCGGCGGGCGGGTTTGCCTTGCGCCAGCGTTTACATCGCCTTTACGGGTGGCCGGCAAGTCGGCCTGGAGCGTTTACTGTCGTCCGGCGGACACTACGCCCGGTTCCTGGACGCCGAAAATCGCCTGCAGAATTTGATGCTGCATATGGCTGAGACCGCCGGCACCCGGAAAGAAAAAGGGTTCTGGGCTGTGCAGGCAATCTTCGCGACAATCGTTGACCTGCTGCTGAGCAGCCCGCCCGCGCATGATGCCTGGCAGATTGCGCCAGTGCCGCGGGCGGCGGCGCATGCTTCCGCCTTCGTCGAAACGGTGCATGCCTATTTTCGCCGGCATTTGAACGAAAAAATCACCCTGACCAGACTGGCGCAGCACCTGCATGTCAGCCTGTCGGTCTTGTCCCATCGCTATTTCCATGAAGAAGGCCGCTCGCCAATTGCCGCATTGATCGCCATGCGGATTCAACAGGCGCAGAACCTTCTGGCCAGAAATTATGGCTTGAAAACCATCGCAGCGGAAGTCGGCTTCGGGGATATGTACCACCTGTCCAAGACTTTCAAAAAAGCCGTGGGCATGACCCCGCGCGCATTCCGGCGGGAAATCTCCGGCGAAACCACCTAGCCTGCATTATTCATGAAAATTACATTTTCATTCACAAGCATTTCAAAGCCAAAGGCTTTGAAATTTCGACGCGCCGGCATAAATCGCCGGCTTGCTCAAGGCTAACCCTGAGCACGAGCGACGTAAGTCGCTCACGTCGAAGCCGTTCGGGTGACCTATTCATGAAGAATTAAAATCTTCATGAATAGGTCAGGCTAGCAGGATAATACAAGTTTCTGGCCAGATTCTCCATTGCTTGATTCCAGGCAAAAGGATTAACCTGAGTTACTTTTAAAAGCCAGCTTTTGAAAGCAGTGTTCAAAACGTGAGTTTTGAAATCGGCTCACTGGCGTCCCATAAAGGACGCCAAGGCTGAAGGTTATTAGACTGTAGGCTGT
>CAZYXU010000280.1:0-3734 GCA_964650945.1 uncultured Verrucomicrobiota bacterium
CATCAATGGCCTTGGCGCCTTCCCAGGCCGGCATGCTATCCAGCAGCACCCCGCGCCCGCCGACCCGCGCGCCGCTCGACCAGTTCCAGACATTGCGCCCCACCACCAGCGGCAGATCGGCGTGGCCGGCATCGACGTAATGCATGCGCAACACTCCCACGCTGGAATCCGGCGCGCCCCAGGCGGCGCCCGCCAGGAAATACAGGCTGTCGCAAGCACAGTCCAGCGGAAAGACAACCGGCGCCCCGTATTCGCTGCCGACCAGGGACTCCCGGCCACCGACCAGGATGGCGCGCCTGCCGGCGCAATTGCGCGGGTCGGGAATCTCGAACGGCACCCCATGGATGACATGCCGGCCGGGCTCAAGGTTAAAAATCCCCGCCCTTTTGACCATTACGCCATCCCAGTTCAAGCCGCCGGCGATATCCACCGGCTGGTCGTCGCCGGCGCCCACTTGCAGCCGCCCCGACAAAATGCCGGCCTCCTGCAGGGCCGCCAGGCGCCGCGCCATATCCAGGCGCAGGGCGGTCAATTCCGCATAGGCTCCCCCCATCGCATCGGGCGCCGCCGCGGCATGGGCGCGCAGGTCCAGCGCCGTATCGCGCAAAACGGCCAGGTCATCCGGCTGGGGCGCAATGGCATACCCGCGCGCGTCCACCATCAGGCGGTCGGCCACGGCGGCGGCTTGCGGCAGAGCGCTCGCGCGCCCGAGCGTCATCCGCGCGAAACGTTCGAAGAGCGCGCGCTCATCGCCGTCGGCGGCCTGCCAGGCATAGGCTGCGCCGGCCGCCACGCCATGGAGGGAATTATGCACCGGCAAATAGCTTTCCCAGGTTGTGTTCAACAATCCCAGCGCCCCGGCCTTGACGGCCGCCCGGCAAAAATAGCGGTTATTGGCTACCCTGCCGACAAAGCCGATTTGATCCATCGTGTTCGCCATGGGCGAGGCCAGCACATCGTAACCATGATCCTGGAAAAACTTCAGGTAAGGGAATGGCTCGAACAGCGCCGGTTGACTGGAGCCAACGATATATTTGCCGTATAATCCCCGGTGCGGTTCGGGAATCTGATTTTCCTGGCCCGGGTGGAATTCCCCGGCGCCGCGCAAAAACAGGGCCTGCCCCTGCGCCCCTTCCGGGTGGCCGGAATAATTCCAGTCGGCAAATACCGTCTCCCGCGGCAGCCGCTGCAATTCCTCGGGATGCATGATAATCATGTCGCTCCACATGACGGGGCGCGCCCCATGCGCCACAATCCAGTTTCCCAGGTCGGCGTAATAATTCGCATAGAGTTCCGACAGCCTGCCGGCGCGCGCGTATTTGTCGCAGGCCGGGCAAAACCGGCCCAGGCGAAAGACTTCATCGCCGGTAATCGAAGCGTACCGCGCCCCCGGATGCGCGGCCAGAACTTCCTCCCAGAGGCTCTTGATAAACCGCAAGGTTTCCGGATTGCTCGGGCAGAGTTCCGTCTGATTACCCGGCACTTCCGCCAGGTGCTGGAATTCGGGATGTTTCAGGTATGCCTGCGCATGCCCGAGCGAGTCCAGGCTGGGGATGATTTCCAGGTAACGGTCGGCGGCAAAAGCCTGCATTTCCCGAATCTGGTCCTTGCTCAAGGCGGCCGGGTGATTCAAAACCGGATAACGATCAAAAGCAAACCGGTCGTCATACTCGAACACCAGGGCGTTGTATTTCCAGGTTCCGAGCCGGTCAATCAGTTGCAGGATTTCCTCGAATTTCGGCAGATTGCCGGCGCCGGTAATATGCAAGCCGCGGAACGGCAAGTCCGGCCAGTCCCGGATGCGGCAGCAGGGAATCTCCGCGCCGCGGTTCATTTGACGCAACGTCAGCAAGGCATAATACAGTCCCCGGGGCGACCGCGACCGCGCCCGGATCTGGTTGGTTTCAACCTCCAGCAGGTAGGCCTGGTCCAGCGCATCCGGACGGACTGCGGCCGGCAGGTCCAACGCGGGATTCAGCTCCACCGCCAGGTTGGCGGCTGTTGGCGATTCGCACTGTTCCACCGCGCCCAGCGCCGCCGCGGCAAGCATCAACCGGACGGCATCCGGGGCGGCGACGCCAAGTACATATAACTTTATACATCCATTCGGCGCCCGCCAACTTCCGGAACGGCGCTCAATCTCCTGCGGGAGCGGCAATAAATCCACCGGCATATCTCGATCTGTCATTACACCATCGGCCTTTCCATTGTTCATTCTTCAAAAAAACTGTTCAGCGGAAATATAGCCATGCCGCGCGCCAGTTCGCCCGGCCCATTCCGGGCCGGCAGGACTTCCGTATGCATATCCGGATTCGCCAATTTGCAAGCCGCCAGGCGCCGACGCACAACTTCGAGAGTAATTTCGGGGCAATGCGCCGTCCAAGGCCACAGAAAAATTGCCTCGGGATTAAAGAGATAATTCAAATTGACGATCATCTCCGCATATACTCCGAACATTTCCTCCACCAGCCCGCGGCACAACACATCGCCCTGGCAGGCCGCCTCGGCAATTAAATCCCGGGTGAACGCCCGGCCTTCCTTCATCCAACCGGCCAAAACGCTGGGCGCGCCATGCGCCAGCGCCTCCTCCGCGCGCAAGCGCAAGTCGCGGAAACGGGTCAACATGTTCAGGGTACCACGCCGGCCGTCAACATCACCGGCCGGCGCATCGGCGATTTTCATCATGCCGATCTCCCCGCCGTAATTCTGGCTGCCCATGTAGAGCCGGCCATCCAGAAACATGCCCACGCCTGCGCCGTCGAAATACAGAAAACTGTCCATACCCGCCGCTGCGCCCCATTCCTTTTCCGCCAGGGCCAGGGCCGCGGAATGTTCCAAAATCCGGCATGGAACCCCCAGGTAATCCTGCCAGAAAGGCACGATCGGCGCCTGGTCGCCTCCGGTAAAGCAGGCTGACCGGCGCACAACGCCCGTCTTATGATCAATCATGCCAGGCAAAGACACGCCCAACCCGACCAGTTTGGCCCGGTCCAAGTTATGCTCCGCCAGAAATTTTTGTACATGCTCCAGCAATACGCGCAACTGCCGGGCGCCTTCCACCGGCAACTCCGCCACGTTCCGCGCCCCTATGATCCGCAATCCGGCATCCACCGCGCTGATTTCCGCCGTTTGCCTGACGATTGAAATCCCAACCGCAAAACATTGCGATCCATTAATAATCAACGATTTAGGCTGGCGCCCCTTGCGCGTTCGCGCGGAATTCTGCTCCAGAATGATCCCCTCGCGTAAAAGCCGGTCAACCGCGGAGATCACCGTCGCCCGGCTCAAGCGCAGGTTGCTGATGATATCGCTTCTGACCGCCTTCCCGCGCCGGCTCCAGATATAAGCCAGCAGCCGCCGCCCCTTTTGGCTTTTTTTGTATTCAAATACATTCATTATGTAGTCATAAAACGGCCGATCATTGATGTAATAAATATAAAATTAGACTATTTGTCAACAATAAATTGCCAAACATGTTTTGAACCTGAAAACAGCAGCTCATTCACCATGAAGAGCACGAAGATATGATATCCTTCGTGATTTCATCTGCTCTTCATAGGTTCAGGCACAGGTCTTATTCCGCTGGAGGGCGAAGCTGTGCTGAGCCGGCCGGAATGCCGACGGGACGTCGGCGCCACGCCTGTATGACGAACATCTATCTGCTTCACTATAAGAAACTTGCCTCGTGCCCTGAGTGTTTTCATCTGCTCTTAACAGGTTGAAATATCAAGGTC
>CAZYXU010000281.1:0-3704 GCA_964650945.1 uncultured Verrucomicrobiota bacterium
GCAACGTCATTTTGACCGGCGAGGGCAGCGCCACGCGCCTGATCCTCCAGGAGGGTCTGGCGGATATCAATGTCATCTGGATTCACGGCGACATCCGCGATATCGCTATCCGGGATTTGTTCATTGACGGCCGCGGCCAAACCCAACAACGCACGCAGGCGTTGGGCTGGCGCGGCTGCAATGGCATCAAGGCGGTTGACGACCGCAATGGTCTCGGGCCCACGCCATGTAATGTCCGGGTCGAAAATTGTCATATTGAAAACTGCCGGTTGATGGCCGTAATGCTTTCCGGCAAGGCCGCGGAAGTGATCAATTGCTTCTTCACCGGCAACTTCGGCAACCATGTTGTTGAAATCCTGGGGGATTCCGGGCGCATCGAAGGCTGCACGTTGCAGATCAAAAAAGGCGAGAGTGCCGGCTACGGCTTTTCCACCGACGCCTCCTATCATTACCATATCGTCAATAATAAGATTTTCATCGAACTGGGCGGCGCCATCCTCGTGCATCCGATTAATAACTGGCCGGCCGTGCGTTATGGCGGCGGAACTCGAACCAATCTATACCACGGCATTATTGCCGGAAATATTGTGGTCAATAACGGCAAAACCCGGTCGATTCTGATTGACGGCCACATGGACATGGTGAACAACAACATCTTCCGCGGCGTGCCCGTGGTGCTTGGAGCGCCGGAAGGGGGTATGGGCATGACTTTTGAGCATAACCTCCTGATCAACAGCCCCCTGGAAATCAACGCCCCACTGCTCGGCGACGAATGCCGCATCTTCGTCAATGGCAATCAGTTTTTCAATTCGCCGGTCAAGCATGTGGCAGGCAACGTCATCTGGGGCGCCAATCCCGGCCATGTTACGGCAAATGCCGGCATGTGCGTCATTCCGGGCGAACAAACCTCCGTGGTTGTTTCACACGGCCTGACGGCGGCGCCCGCCACCGTCAATGTCACGCCGCTGAACAATATGGGCACAGCGGCCAAATTTTGGGTGGATGACGTAACTGAACAGAATTTCACCATCCGGATCAACAGCGCTTCCGGCGCCACCGCGGCAAAATTCAACTGGCAGGCAGCGGTTAAAAATGCGCTGCACTGACTTGCCTATGCAGGATTAAAATGCCCCGGACCGAGCCATGTACCCAATCCCGGATCGGCAAAACATGCAACTTGGCGACATCGCCGGCAGACTGAATGAACCCGTGGACCCCGCGGTTTTTGCGCCGCACTGGGCGGATACGCTCGCCGCTGGCGATGGCCGGCTGCCGGACTTTCTGCAACCGGAGACGATGGTGGAACTCCGCCGGGCGGCCGGCCTGCCGCCGGCCGCCGATACGCCACTGCTGGAAACCGCCCGGCGCATCGCCGGAGACCCTGCTTTGCGGCTGCTGGCGAGGCATTGCTACCGCCTGCTTTACGCCCATGCGGATTACAACCGGTTCGGCGCCTGGCCGTCATTCCAAACCGTCCTTGGTGAAAACGCCGGCGTTTTTTACCTGCTGATTCTCCTGGCGGCAGCGCCGTTCATCCGCGCGCAACACCGCCAGCGTCACATTCCGGAAGCAATCACCCGCGCTACCTGCGACAGGCTGGATGCGGGGGAACGTTACCGCGCCACCCACCAGGGCCGATGGGGCGCCGATCGCCGCAGTCTTTATTGGACCAGGTTTTACACCAACGGCGACCTGTACCGCCTGGGCCGCATGGAATACATGCTGCGCGGATTCAAGGGCTTGGTCGAAGTATACCGCCATGCGCGGACCGGCGCCACCGCCGCTTTCGCGCCTGACAGCGCAATGTACGATACACAGGGACTGGCGGTGAAATCCGCGGACGGCGGCAACCCTCCCCCCGGAACCTGGACCGCCAGCCTGACCATCGCCAGCGGATACATACAAGGGCACCCGATCCTGCCTGAAGGCGTCGCCGTGCCGCGCCAAATCCGCCTGCCGGCCGAAGCCTGGCGGCGCGCGCTGGGCAAGGACGACTGGACCATGGACATGCACATTCCCGCCGGCGGCGGCATGACCCTCGAACTCTGCGGGGCATCCATGCGCCAGGCGGCGGATTTTTTCCCGCGTTATTTCCCCGACCGGCCGGCGTCATCCATCACCTGCGCCTCCTGGATTTTCAACACCCAATTGGATGGTATTTTTACGCCGGAAACCAATTTGGTGCGCTTCCAACGCGAAACATACCTTTACCCCGTCCCCTCCACCGGCCGGGACGGGCTGGTATTCATCTTCGGCCAGGACGATCCCCGGCCGGATACCGCGCCGCGCGGCACGCGCCTGCAGCGGGCCATCCTGGAGTTCCTGGCGGCAGGCAACCGGTGGCGCAACGGCGGCATGTTTTTCCTGGCAGCGGATTTGCCGCATTTCGGGCAAAGCTGGTACCGCGGCGCGGGACGCGCCGCGGAATTGAAGGGATTGTCTTAAGCCAAAGTCTGTCACGGCGGCCGCGCGCGGACGGCGCGGCTAGACGCGGAGCATGCCGGGCGGATACCCGAAATGCTTGTGGAAAACCTTGGCGAAATAACGGCTGTCATGGTAGCCCGCGGCGCGGGCGGCTTCTTCCACATTGGACGCGCCGCGGCTTAGCATGGTTTTCGCCTGCGCCATGCGCACACGGGTTAGAAACGACATCAGCGAAAAACGCATTTCCGCGTGGAAGATATGCGAAAGGTAACAACTGCTGACGCCCAAAGCGGACGCCACGTGCTTCAGCGTCAAGGGGTCGCGGTAATGCGTGCTGATATAAACGCGCGCCCGCTGCACCAGGATGGTTTTCCGCAAACCTTCGCCCCGCGCCGGCAGTTTGGCGCCGCAGCCCCAATCCAGTCCATCCCGGGCCATGATCAGCAGCAAGGTCAGCAGGCGGGACTGCGCCACGCGCATATCGGACGGGCGCCCCCAAGCCAGATCGCCTTGCATGGATTCGACCAGCGCGGCGGCCTCGTTCCGGCCGCGCGCGGATCGAATCTTGCAGGGCGTCGGCGCCAACGCCGCCAGGAAGGATTTGCCGGCCGGCCAGGCGAACCCGATTTCAAACACTTCCAGACCTTTGGCGAAATCGAACTGATCGCGATGCGCCAGGGAACCGGGGATCAGGATCGTATCGCCGGGCTTGAGGCGCGTGCGGCTGCGCCGGGTGATCACGTAATTCTCGCCGTGAAACACATGCAGCAGTTCGTAGTTGTCGGCGCTGGCGCCGCCATGCATGGCGCGCGCGGAAATCGGCGCAAAGCGCATGCGGCACATCATTTTGATTTCCGGCAGATAATCGATCCGCTGCCAGGCGGCCGCCAACGCTTGCCGTTGTGTACCAGAATTTTGCATGAATATTGGCGTTGAAATGATTTGAAGTAATCACGGAGCGTGCAAATTAATTTTTGCACGGTTAACTAATATCACCCATATGGTTACGCGGTCATAGTTTCAGAAAACGCCAATATTCTCCGGCAGCCGGCCGCGCGATTTTGGCGCGGTGCAGCGTTGGCAAGGGTTCCATGTATATGAATACACCATCACCCTCGCCGCCTTGCCCCGCGCCAAACTTGCGCGGTGCAAAATTCAGGGCGTAACATTCATCCGGTTTCTATGCTAAATTCCAGGAAAAAAATCAAGACATTTTTGCTTGGCTTGTCGTGACTCTTTAATAATGTCCCCTTGTGGACTCAATTAAAATGTCCCCATAA
>CAZYXU010000282.1:0-3683 GCA_964650945.1 uncultured Verrucomicrobiota bacterium
TGATCGGCGCCATCCCGTTCGGACTGTTGATCGCCCGCCTCCGGGGCGTGGATATCCGCCGGGTCGGCAGCGGCAACATCGGGGCCACCAATGTGTTTCGATCCATCGGCAAGGGCTGGGGCATCCTCACGTTCGTCTGCGATGCGCTGAAAGGATTTCTGCCGGCCTATTCTTTCCCGGCGCTGGCGGCGCGCCTGGGGCCGGAAAATATTTCAATCGCCGGCCTGGCGATGGTCTGCGCCGCCCTGGCGGTAGTCGGCCATAACTGGCCGGTTTACCTGCGGTTCAAGGGCGGCAAGGGCGTCGCCACCAGCGCGGGCGCGCTCCTGGCATTGGCGCCCGCCGCCATCGGCGTGGGATTGTTGACATGGCTGCTGGTGTTCGGCGTCACGCGTTATGTTTCCGTCGCCTCCATCGCCGCCGCCGGCGCGGTGGCCGGCGCCGGGTGGTTTCTGGCCGCCTGGCCGATCGCGCTGCTGCTGACCGTGCTGAGCGCGGTGATTATCTGGCGGCATAAATCCAACATCCAGCGCTTGCGCGCCGGCACGGAACTCCGGTTCCAATTCCGGAAATCAAAATGACCATGCAAAATATAACCATTATCGGCGACGGCGGCTGGGGCACGGCCTTGGGGCTGCACCTGCACCAGCAGGGCCATCGCGTCCGGCTTTGGGGGCCCTTCCCCGATATCATCGGCCAGATCCAGGCGCGCGGCGAAAACCGCCTGTACCTGCCGGGCATCGCCCTGCCGCCGGAACTGGCCTGGACGGCCGACCCGGACACCGCCGCGGCGGATGCCGGCCTGATCGTGCTGGCCGTGCCGTCAAAATATTGCCGCGCCGCCTTCGCCCGCTTCCGCGGCCGCCTGCCGGCCGGCTGCCCGCTGCTGAGCGTCAGCAAGGGGCTGGACACCGAGACCGGCCGGCGCCTGACCGAACTGGCGGAGGAGTTTTTCCCCAACCACCCCGTCGCCGCGCTTTCCGGCCCCAGCCTGGCGGACGAGGTGGCGCGGCAAATGCCCACGGCCGTGGTAATCGCCGGCCCGGATGAATTGGCCCGCTTTTTGCAACAGATCTTTATTGGACCGCGGTTCCGCGTTTATACCTCCGCCGACATCGTCGGCGTGGAATTGGGCGGCGCCCTGAAAAACGTCATCGCCCTGGCCGTGGGCGCCGGCGACGGCCTGGGTTTCGGCGATAACACCCGCGCCGCCCTGATCACCCGCGGCCTGGTGGAAATGACCCGGCTGGGCTGCGCGCTGGGTGCGCGTCCGGAAACGTTCGCCGGGTTAAGCGGCATGGGCGACCTGATCGTCACCTGCACCAGCCGCTTGAGCCGCAACCGGTCCGTCGGCGAACGCCTGGGAAAAGGCGAAACTCTCCCGCAGATCACCGGCGGCATGGCCCAGGTGGCCGAAGGCGTCACAACCTGCGCGACGGCGCGCCGGCTCGGCCGGGAACAACATGTCCGTACGCCGATTATTGACGAAGTCCAGGCCCTGATCGACGGTAAAACCACGCCCCAGGAAGCGGTCCGCAGTCTGCTGGAGCGCGATGCCCGGCCGGAAACTTGAGCGGAACGCCACTCGCCGGCCGCGCCGGATCTTCACCCGCCATCACTCTGGCGCACAGGTACGCGTGACGCGGATGCCAAGTTTTTTCATCCGCGACCGCAAAGTACTCGGATTGACCCCTAAAAGCTCCGCCGCGCCACCGCGGCCGGCAACACGCCCGCCGGTGGCGGCCAGCATCCGCCGGATATGTTCGGCCGTCACAGCATCCAGCGTCGAAAACCGGACCTGCTCCGCCGCCGGAGTGCCGGCCGCCACCGGGACTCCGGCCGCCGCCGGGACTCCGGCCGCCGCCGGGGTGCCGGCCGCCGCCGGGGTGCCGGCCGCCGCCGGGGCCAGGGACGCAACCAGCGGCGGGAAAAACAGCGGCCCGCCCCGGTTCTGGATAATCGCCCGTTCGATGATGTTTTGCAGTTCGCGCACATTGCCCGGCCATTCGTAGGCCTGCAGCCGCACAATATCCTCGGCGGCGACCGGCGGCGTGCGGCCCAAGTTCATTTCGCGGGCCTTGCGCGCCACGAAATGGTGGATCAAGGGGGGGATGTCCTGGCGGCGCTGGCGCAGCGGCGGGATGTGTATGGGAAAGACATTCAGGCGGTACCACAAATCCTCCCGGAACCGGCCGGTGCGGACCATCTGCGCCAGGTCGCGGTGCGTCGCGGCGATCACCCGGACGTCCGCGGTCAGAGTTTCCGTGCCGCCGACGCGTTCGAATTGCCGGTCCTGCAGCACGCGCAGCAGTTTGACTTGCGCTTCGGCGGACAGTTCGCCGATTTCATCCAGAAAGATCGTGCCTCCGGCCGCGCGCTCGAAGCGCCCCCGCTTGCGCTCAATCGCGCCGGTAAATGCGCCTTTTTCATGGCCGAAAAGTTCGCTGTCCAACAGCGTTTCCGGGATGGCGCCGCATTGAACGCGCACCATCGGCGCCTGGTTGCGCGGCGATAACAGGTGGATGACGTTGGCAATGACTTCCTTGCCCGTGCCCGTTTCTCCCAGCAACAACACCGGACTGGTCATGGGCGCGACCCGCCGCGCCATTTCCATCACCTGCGCCAGTCCGAAATCGGCGCCGACCACCTGCACCCCGGCCGCGCGCTCCATTTCCAGGGACAGCGCCCGATTTTCCTCGGCCAACTGATCCCGGAGCCGCTCCAACTCGCGAAACCTCCAGGCATTGCTCATGGCAAGCGATATCGGTTCCTTGACCTGCGCCAGCAGGGCAGCGTGCTGCTCGGTATACTTGTTGTGGCCTTCCGTGGAAAGCACCAACCCGCCGATGTTTTCGTTTTTGATGCTCAAATGCAGACCGATCACCGAACGCGTTGCCAAATGGGGAAAACAATTCCGCACCGATGCCGGCAAATCTTCGGCATGATTGCTGATGGTCACCAATTGATTGGAGTCGCGCGCGCGCTGGATCACGGTCCAAAAATCAGCATCTATGGGGAATTCCTGAAAATCCTCCTGCCCCAGCTTCGTGGCGCCGGTCCGCGCCACTTCCGCCACCCCGTAAATGCTCTTGCGTTCCATATCAACCCGATGCAGCCCGATGGTGTCAATTGGAATAAACTGCCGCAGATAATCGAAAAGGTTCCGCAACGCCTCCACGATATCAAGGCTGCTGCTGACACGTAAAGTCACTTCCCGGAAAAATTCATCGCGATCAATTTCCATACCAACCGCTCCTCGAACCCTTTCAAAACGGAATACGATATAATACGCAAATGCGATATATCGCCGGTTCAACGCGATATTTCGCAGACTGTATCACCGATCAGGCATACTAGTCAATGCTTAAGTCTCTTTCAAAAGCGTTCGGTGTTCGGTGTTCAGGGTTCGGTAGTCAGAATTTAACGACAACGTAATGTATTGATATAGAATCGTATGTGTTAATTCCAAATTCTTTCAAAACTTTAGTTTTGAAAGGGTTGCAGATTTCCCGGAAATCCGCCTGGCCGACGCCGGCGCTGGATCCAGATTTGGCATGCTAAATGCTTTACTTTATAGTAGAGAAAATTTCACTGGCGTCCCATAAGGGACGCCAAGGCTGAAGTTTATTAGGCTGTAGGTTAAAACCCCGAAAAACATCGGCAAAAAAACCGGAACTGTGTTT
>CAZYXU010000283.1:0-3670 GCA_964650945.1 uncultured Verrucomicrobiota bacterium
AAAAGCACGGCGGCGATTTTGGGGCGTCTGTCCGCTGCGCGGACCCTTCGGGCGGGCTTGCCGGGAGCGGGGCAATCGCCAGATTAGCCCCGCCCACCGGCGCGCCCGCATCCACCCCAAACTTGCCTTGTCTTTTCGAACCCCTCGCCAAGCTCGGGGGAGCGGAATTCGCAACGCGGTGCCCCAATTTCGTCCAGGATGGTGAACCACCTGGCCGAAATTATCGGAATTTACATAATTGTATCTATATCGGACTCATAAATCACACTGAAATCCGCCGTAACATTAAAGCTTTTACATATCACCAACAAATTTGTCCTACACCCGGTGTAATCAGGGTTGTTCGTTTGCTCTTGAACTTTCCCGTATGCTTGGTTATTGTGTTTTCGTCATTTTGAATTTGAGGTGGATTATGGCTGTCAATCTTGAAAAAGTGCCGCAAGCTGTTCGAGCGCTGGTGAAAATGGGCGCGCGTAAAGTAATTCTTTTTGGCAGCGCCGCTGAAAATCCGGCATCCGCCGGCGATATTGATATCGCCGTGGAAGGCATCCCGCTTAATCGAATCCTGGATGCGGATGTGGAGGTGGGCGATATTTTACGGCAACCTTATGACCTGGTCAGCCGCGAGGAAAATTCACGCTTTTTTGAAATTATCTCCCGTTACGGGAAAGTGCTATATGGATAGAAATCGTCTAGCCGCCGAAATCCAGTTCGAAGTTGATCAGTTGCGCCGATTGGCGATAGCCGTCAATGAATTACTGGAATCCATCAAGGGCCATCCTTTGCCATGGCATGCGGCGGCCGGTGCGAAATATGTCGCCGACCTTTGGATGGGAATAGAAAATCTGTGCAAACGCCGATATGTATATCTGGAGGCGCCGATTCCTTCCGGTGCGGATTCGCACAACCGTTTACTAGAAGACTTTCTTTCCCAACCGGAACTTGGAGGAAAACTTTCGGCTGATATTCAACACCGGTTAAAGAAGTATAAAAATTTCCGCCACCGCTTTATTCATGGTTACGGATTCGAGGTTGAGTGGGAAAAAGTAGATGAACCTCTCCGTCTTCTGCCGGAAACCGTTAAATTGTTAAGCTCGGTTTGGCTTGGTTGGCTTGATGGCGTAAGGAATTAATAACTGAATTTTGCACAAATATTGGCGTTATTAAGGGTCTCAAAACAATATAGACATTGATTGAGGTTAATCTCACTGAGGTAGGGCACCTCGTGCCGCCAGTGTGGCCCGCGCCTTGGGAGCCGTTATCCCGGAACAAATGCGTCACGCCGTGACGCTACTACATCCGGAATTGCTTGCCCGACACAGCTTCAGCGAAGTCGGATAGCAGCCGAACTGCGTTCGGCATCCCTGCTTCCGGAAATGTAGTAGCCGAACGGCGTTCGGCATCCGGATCAACCGGCACAAAGATTATGCTCGAGCGGCGCGCGGGGCCTGACCGCCCTGCCAAAACATTTTTTGCAAGATTCTCTGCTGTCACCCATATGGTTGGTTTCACCCGCCTGTGCCGGCAAAATATTCCCAGGGCAATTTGATCCAGCCCCAGCGCCAGAGCAAGGCGATTAAGCCCGTGTAAACCAGGGAAATGGCGATATCTGTAACAAGGCGGCGGCGGCGGAGCCTGGCCGCCAGAAGTCCGCCCGCCATCTCCGGCGCCAATCCCCGATGCAACATGATCAAGCCCGCCACATTGGTAAACCAGTAGGACGCGATCAAGGCGCCGGTAAACCAGCGTTGGTCGATCAAGCCGACCAGAGACGCCAGGCCATAGGCGATGGGCAAATTCACATAGAGGTCGTTCCAGGCGGAAAGCGGGGACAACAGATAACCGATCGTGGCCAGCAGGCTTCTTCGGACCAGCGGTTTTATATCCATAATCCTTACAATTCCAGGCCCAGCAGCCGCGCGGCGTTGCCGCCATAAATTTTTTGCAGGACGCCGTCCGGCAAGCCCATGCCGTAAATATTAAACTCCAGGCCAAATTCGCCGGCCGGGAACCATTCGTCGGTGGTCTCCATGAATTGGAACCAGTAACGATAGCCGTTATCCTGGTTGGGACAGGAATAATCCGTGCCCCATAAAATCCGGTCGGGATGCTGCATACACAGCGCGCGGACGGCGGCCGGCTGGCGGCCGAGTTCGAACAGGCGCGCGGAGGTATCCACGTAAACGTTCGGGCACTTTTGCAGCAAGGCCGCGCAAGCCGGCAAATCGGATTCCAATGCCGCCAGGTGCGCGAAAATAAAAGTGGTTTTGGGATTGGCCAGCGCCAACATTTCCTGCTGCCGGACAAGTTCGGCATGCGCGGGGTAACCCGGCGCGCCCCAGCGCCAGAACAACCTGGCCTCATCCAGCGCCCGCAAGGTCTCGAAATCGCCGGTAATGGGCTGGAAGCTGCGCAGGGGGTCGGCAACGTGATAGAGGACCGGTAAATTCCGTTCCGCAGCCGCCTGCCAGACGGGCGCCAGGCGATCGTCCGCGGGCGCAATCAGGTTGCCCCGGCTGTCGCGGTAAACCAGTCCCAGCTCCTTGTAAATTTTCAGGCCGCGCGCGCCGTGCCGGATGTCGTGATCGAGCTTGCGCCGGACATAATCCGCCCAGCCGGCTTCATCCAGCCGGCGGAAATCCAGTCCGCCGAAAATCAGCATGCGCTCGCATACCGGCGGCGGCAATTGAAACGGTTCCAGTGCGGCCTGCTTCAGCGAATCGCCGATCAGGTTGATCCCATAACGCACATTGGTCTGGTCCATGGCCGCCAGCGCCGCGCCGGGCGAAAAACGGTGGCCGCTGTAGTGCATGTGGAAATCCACGGCCGGAAAGCGCGCGGCCGGCGGCGGCGGCGGCGACGGGTGACGCCGGATCAGCGGCCGGCCGGCGGCCGCGGCCGACACCGGGGCGGGTTTGGCCGGCGCGGCGGCGGCCGAGGCAAACAATCCCTGCAAGAGCAACCCGGCCCACCCCGCCAGGCGGTTGATGGCGACATCGCCGAACATGGAAGTTTTGACTTCGTAGCCGCCCTGCTTGAGCGCGGCCACGGTCGGGAAATAGCCGGCATCGTCGTTGGCATAGCCTACCAGGAAGGTGGACGCGAACGGCGATTGCGCCTTGATGGCCGCGCCGATTTCATTAAAAACCTCGCCGGGCAATCCCAGGAAAACGGCGTCGCCGACCACGAGGCCCTGGAGTTCCGTGGTCAATTCCCCGCTGGGCAACTTGAACCGGCGCTCGGCAAAACCGCGCTCGCACCCGGCATAAACGCTCTCCAGGCGCAGCCGGTCGATTTCCGCCGGCTCCGCCCCGCGGTCCCGCGCCGCCTGCAATTTCGCCAGCGCTTCCGCGTGTTCCCGCCGCGCCGCCGCCGGCAGTTTGCCGTCGCGCACCGGCAGGCGCAGGGGCAGGTTGCCGCCCAGCACCCGGAATTCCCCGCGTGTCCGTACGGCGCGGGCCAGGCGGACGACTTCCGCGCCGATGGCCGCGCCGATCTGCGCGGACCGCTCGAAGGTGCGGTTGGGGATGGGGCGGCCCAGGGCGCTGTCATCCGCGGAGTAGCCGCCGGGATTGATGTCGCCGCAGGCGCCGTTTAAAAACAAGACCACCGGCTGGTCCGGCAGGTTGCCGCGCACATGGGCGCAGACCTGGCCGGGATAATCGGCGGT
>CAZYXU010000284.1:0-3661 GCA_964650945.1 uncultured Verrucomicrobiota bacterium
TCGTCACCGGCGGCACCCCGGCCCTGTTCCAAACCTGCCTGGGCCGGGCGCTGGAATTCGCGGACCAGGGCGGGCTGACACCGCGCCTGGTCACCGTCAACAGTTGGAACGAATGGACTGAAGGCAGCTATCTTGAACCGGACACCCGGTACGGCGCGGGTTATCTGGAAGCCGTGCGCGCCGCCCTGGCGGAACGGGGCGCGCCTGTCCTTTAAGCCGGTCGTGCATTGCGCGGTAGTTTGCCGTCTGGCGGCGCGCCGGGCCGCCTAACGGCGCAAGTCAAACGCGCAATCATAATCTGCCACATAGAGAAGATTGGACCACAAGCCCCAGCGTTGCAAAAAAGTGTTGCCGCTGTCGGCGGCAATACTAATGATGCTCCCGGCGGGGACCGGCGCATAGACGCGGACGTAGTCCACCAGCATGGTCTTGGGCGTGGCTAAATGGTCGTATGCGCCTGGATTCGCTTCCATCGTGATCTTCAAATAGGCTGGCACCTGCATGACGCCGTTGTTGGCCGTGGTACGCCACGTCTCCTCGTCATCTACATAGAAGCGGTACTCGTTGTCCGTCCAGAGCAGCCCGACGGTGTGGTAGCCCTCGTAAAGACCGGGCTTGTTCGTCACATCTTTGCTGGCCCCGTAAGCACCCCAGTAGATGGCGTGATTGATCCAGCCTTGGGTGGAATGAATGGTCTCGAAAATGTCGATCTCGGAACCATCGCTGCCATTCGTGACCGTATAGGGATTGGATCCGGACGGCACCATCCAGAATGCCCCCCAGGCGTTCGGGATCACGGGTAAGGTCGTCCGGATCTCAAAATAGCCAAATTTACGGTCGAATAGTATCTGGTTGTCATACGGCCAATCTCTCCTTGTCCGGATGGCGCCGGCGTAGATCGCGCCGTCGTTGCGCCGCATGCGCAGAACCAGATTGTTAGTTCCGTCCAAGTAGGCGTCCTGATCCGACCACCACTGGTTCTCTCGTCGCTTCCACTCGGGAGCGTGCTCCCACTTCGTTCCGTCCAGCGCCACGCCGGTGAACTCGTCGGACCACACCAGATGCCAGCCCTGAGAAAGAACAGGCGGCAAGGCCTGGGCCGCGGATACGGACAAAATTACCAGCAGGATTCCGGGGATTATCTTGCGCATAGCGCTCCTTCTCGATTGCCCGTGCTTGTGCATGCGGGATATAAGATGTGTACGTAAATTTCAGCGGTGGCGCGATAGCGACATCCGCTGAATAATATTGTTTAGAATTATGTAAGCGTGTCGCGTGTCATGTCCGGGACGCTCTGAACTTGCCCAGCAATCTGGATAATAGGCTATTCCCTGATCGCAAATAAATCTTTATGTTGCGGAATTGCCGTATTTCACTTGCAATTATAATCCGAGAACCCCTGACTGCCCCTTTATCCCGGGGAGCCATGTTCAAGACAGGTGCGCAGCTCGGCCGGATCAGTTACCGGAAGCTTGCAAACCCCGTTCTCGCAGACATAGGCGGTCGCTTTGCCGCCCACGGGCGCTATGGATGCGATAAATTTAAAATGCTTTTCCAGGTTGCGCTGACCGGTTGCCCCATCCGCGAGCATGACGGTCTTGTTGGGAATAAAAAGGGCGTGCAGAGCCTGGAGCAGCTTCCGCGTGTCCGCGGCGCCTGGCTTGCCCGCGATGATGATCTGCCGGGGCTTGGCGAGATGGAATTCGAACGCTGATATCATGCGCGGCATCGCGTATGGTACGTCTTCGAGTTTCGGGCTGAATGCCGCGATGATCCGCTCCGCCTGCTCGCGGTATTCCTGATTGTCGGTCATCTGCGCAAGGCGCAACAGGTTCTGCAGGCTGACGGAATTAGCGGACGGTTCCGCGCCGTCGTAGTCTTCCTTGATCCTCAGGAGGATCGTTTTATCGTATCCGGTCGTACTGAAATAACCGCCTGCGCGCTTGTCCAGGAATAAAGCGTTCTGCTTTTCCTGCAACTCGATCGCCCGGTTCAGGTGCGCGACATCGAAGGCGGCTTCATAAAGATCGAGCAGCCCTTGGATCAAAAACGCATAGTCGTCAGCGTAGCCTTCAATCGCGGCCTGCCCGTCGCGATAGCGGCGGAGCAAGATCCCGTTTGCCGGAACGTAAAGATTATTAAGGACAAAAGCCGCCGCCGCCGTCGCCGCCATAAGACAGTCTTCATCTCCGAGAATCTGATAGGCGCGGGCAAAGGCGGAGATCATCAGCCCGTTCCAAGCGGTTATGGTTTTGTCATCCAAGTGCGGCCGCGGGCGGAAGTCGCGTTTTTCGAGCAATAACGCGCGTGATGCCGCGAGCGTTTGTTCGACATCGGCTGCGCTCAGGCCGAAGCGTTTTTCCAATTCTGCGACAGAGCGGGAGACTATCAGCACATTCTTGCCGCGGAATTCGCCATGCGGATCAGTGCGGACATTGCCGTTCTTTTCGACACCATAGCGGCAGTTGAAGAGCGCTGCCTGCCGTTGCCCGAGAACGAACTCAATCTCGTCATGCTCCCATACGTAAAAAGCGCCTTCGGCATGCTCGCCCGGGCGGCCGGGCACATCGCTGTCGGCGTCTTCGGCGGAATAGAACTGCCCCTGCGGTCCGGTCATAACTCGCCGCACATAATGAAGAATATCGCGGACAGCTTCGGCAAAATACGCTTCGCGCGCGATCTGATAGGCATCCAGATAAGAGTTGGCCAACTGGGCCTGGTCGTATAGCATTTTTTCGAAATGCGGCACATGCCAGCGTTCGTCCACCGCGTAACGATGAAAGCCGCCGCCAAGATGATCGTGGATGCCGCCGTTGGCCATTTTACGGAGCGTGAACAAGACCATGTCCAGGGCGTCCCGGGTGCCGGTGCGAGCATAGTACCGCAACAGGAAATCCGGAGCGGCCGGACGCGGAAACTTCGGCGCACCGCCGAAACCGCCCTGGACCGGATCGTAGGACGCCTTGATTTGCAAATAAGCGCGGTCGGGCAGTGCGTGTTCCCGTTGCACGGCGTCCTTTGTTGCAGGCGCGGTTGCCTGCCGCAACCGTTCAAGCATCTCGGAGCTGGAAGCATTAATGCCGGCGTGATCCTTGCTCCACGCCTCCGCGATCTTCAGAAGCACGCTTTTGAACCCGGGCTGCCCCCAGCGATCCTCGGGCGGATAGTAAGTGCCTCCGATGAACGGCTTGAGATCGGGAGTCAGCCAGACGCTCAGCGGCCAGCCGCCGCCACCGGTCGCGGCCTGGACAAATGCCATGTACATCCTGTCCACGTCCGGCCGCTCCTCGCGATCGACTTTGACGCTGACAAAATACCGGTTCAGCACTTCCGCGATCGCCGGGTTCTCGAAAGATTCATGTGCCATCACATGGCACCAGTGACAGGTCGAGTAGCCTATCGAAAGAAAGACAGGTTTGTTTTCCCGGCGTGCTTTGGCGAAAGCCGCTTCGCCCCACGGATACCAGTCCACAGGGTTATGGGCATGCTGCAGCAGGTATGGGCTTTTTTCGTTCGCCAGCTTGTTTGTACATGAATTTTGCACGAATATTGGCGTTAAACCGATTTGAAGCAATGCGCGATTGGATTTTCCCCGCTTTCTGATACGCCGGTAATCCCCGCATCACCGCGGCATCAACGCGAACACACCCCAGCCCAGGTA
>CAZYXU010000285.1:0-3630 GCA_964650945.1 uncultured Verrucomicrobiota bacterium
AATCATGTCGCCGGCGATTACCGGCTGCAAAAAACATCGCCCTGCATCAATGCCGGCACAAATCTGCCCTGGATGGCCAATGCCGTTGATCTGGGCGGCCGTGCCCGGATGGACCGGTTTTCACGTAAGGTTGATATGGGCTGTTACGAATACCTGCCGCAAGGCATGCTGTTGCATTTGCGGTGATTTTCGTTTGCCGGAATTATTCTTCCCCTCCCCGACGTCTTGGCGTCTTGCCTCGCCCTGCGTAGTCTTGACGAAGCAGGGGCGGTTCAATCTTCCGCTCTCATCAAAGATCAGCCCCTGTTCACTCAACCGCCTGCAAGCTGATGGCGCCCGCGGGGCAGACGTGGGTGCAAAGCGAACATCCGACGCACCGGGTGTCATCCACCCGCAGCTTGTCGCCATCACGCGCTATCGCTTGATAAGCGCCGTCCCGGCAGGCGACATGGCAGGCGCCGCACCGGGTACACCGGGCGCCATCCCACCGGGCAATCCGGAGCGGCGGATTGACCAGTCCGCTGAAAGGGGCGATCAGCTCGCGGCACCGGCCGACGAAGTCGGCCGTTTGCGAAAAACCATGCCAACTCATGAACTCCAAAAGCTGCGCTTGCATCCGCCGCACCACGTCAAATCCTCTGAGCATCACCGCGGTGCAGACTTGGACGACCGGCGCCCCCAGCAACATGAACTCCGCCGCGTCAAAGCCGCTGGCGATGCCGCCGGAGGCCATAACCGGCAACGCCGGCGCCTGGCACAGCATGGCCACGGCGCGCAAGGCGATCGGCTTGATGCCGACCCCCGAATAGCCGCCGAACGCGGTGCGCCCATCCACATCCGGCTTGGGACGGAGTGTTTTTAAATCAAACCCAAACAACGCCGGCATGGTATTGATGGCGCACAGCCCGTGGGCGCCGCTCGCGGCAACCGCCCGGCCAATATGCTGAATGTCGGCCACCGCCGCCGTCAGCTTGGGAATAATCGGAAGGTGGATATCCGGGGCGGCGGTCAGCCAGCGGGTGATGGCGGCGGAGTACTCGGCGCTCTGGCCGATGGCCGACCCCCGCCCCTGTTCCGGGCAGCCATGCGGGCAGGAGAAGTTCAGCTCCAGCATATCCGCCCCGGCGTCCTGGCAGCCGCGCGCCAGCAGCAGCCAATCGTCCGGCGCCCGGGCATCGCCCATGATGCTGCCAATGACGGCCTTCCCCGGAAAATCCCGTTTCAGGCCGGCGATCGTCCGGAACCAGTCATCCGGCGGGACTTCGCTCAGCAGTTCCAGATTCTCAAAACCGGTGATGGCGCCGCCATGCCGGGTGACGGCAAAACGGTTGCGCAGATTTTTCACCGGCGCGCGGATCATGGTCTTGATCGCCGCGCCGGCCCAGCCGGCCTCGAAGGCGCGGCGGATCATGTCGCCGTTGGCGGTGGGCGGCGCGGAGGCCAGCACAAACGGATGTTCCAGGGTTAAATTGAGATATCGCGTGGTGAGCGCCATCAGGCTTCCTCCTCCACCAGGGCGGCGGCGCGCCGGCCTTGGCCTAACGCCGCGCGTATCCCGGACGTCAGGCGTCCGCCATGCCGGATGCCGCCGCCATCTGCTCCACCGTCTCGCGCAAACGCGGCAAGTCCTGGACTGCCGCCCGGCCGCCCGGTCCGGCCCAGGGCATTTGCTGCTGGCTGGGCCACCGGCCTTTTTGGATAAAGCCATCGGCGGCGGCGGACAGCCGGTCAATCTGCACCGATTCGGCGTCATCGCCCGGCAGTATTTTCCAATGCGTGTATTGCTTGTCAACCTGGTTGATCCGGCCGGCGGCGACGTAAACCAGGTCGCAGAGCTGCACAAACGGCCGCGCATCCGCCAGCCGGGTCAGCGGCCGCTCCGCCTCGCCGCGCAGGTAGGCATAATAGGCGCGGTGGTTGGCCGCCAGCGTCGCCGCTTCCGGCGGCACGGCTTCCTTGCGCCCGTCATTCCAGGCGATGGTATAGCCCTGGCCGTGCGTCCATTCAATCCGCGCGTCATCGCACACCAGCCACTCCAGGCGGTCGGATTTATCCCAGCAGGCATGGGACAGCACCGCCGTCAGCCGCACGCCGCCGGCCAGCCCGGCGCGCACAAAGGCCGTATCCATGCCCTGGATGGGATGCGCGCGGTAGAGTTCGGCCTCCGCCCATTCAATGGGGGCCCAATCCATGACGGCGCGTGTGCCGCCCCAGAAGAGGATGTTATGCACGTGATGCGCCATGGCGTTGCCCATGCCGGAATCCAGCACCAGCCGGCCGTTCAGCATCAGCCGCCCGGCCCATGGGGCCCGGTTGTAATACTTGGCGGAGCGCGCCCACAGCCCGCGGTAGCCGACTTCGCGCAGTTGGCCGAACTCGCCGGCCACTACGCGCTGCTTCATTTTCCGGCGCGCGCCTTCGACAATATAATTAAATCCCACCTGCGTCAACTTTCCGGCCTGCGCCTCCACCTCCAGCATCTCGTCCAATTCCTGGTAATTCAGGGTGGGCGGCTTTTCCAGGTAAACCGCCAGGCCGCGCTTGATGCAGGCGCGGTGCATGGGGGCGTGCAGCGGCACCGGCGTGGGGATCACCACCATGTCCAATTCGCCGGCACAGGCATCCAGCATTTTGAGGTAGTCGTCAAACACCCTGACGCCGCGGCGGGGGTAATCCCACTCGGTCATTTTGCCTTCAAATTTGGCCAAGTCCGGGTCGCAGGCGCAGACCAGCCGGCATTCCCCTTCGCCTTCCAGAACCTTGACCTCGCGCTGATGCGATCCGGCAAACCCGCCCATGCCGATAATGCCGATCCGAATGATTTTTTTCATTGACTGATTTAACTCCGGGGAGGTGCATGTAACTCCGGCTAATTTAACGGGCGCCGGACCGGATGTCGAGATTTTTACGATCCCGCCGCCGGGGCAGGGCGCGCCGGATGGCGGGCGCAGCCCATCCGGAAAAAATCAGCAAATGGCGGATTGCAACCGGGCGGCGGATGTGTTATTTTTCAAACGCTTAAACACCTGTGCGGATAATTATCAATGGAAAACGAAAAAAAACCGGAAAAATCGGGAAAAAACGCCGGGGAACCGGCAAAAAACAACCTGCGCGTCCTGGGGATATGGCTGGCGTTGCCGATCGCTTTTTTCCTGATGTTCAACCTGTTCCAGAACGGCAAGGAACCGACGGAGGACTTGTCCTACAATCCCGACTTCGTCCAATTGGTGGAAAACAACAAAATCCGCAAATGCGAAGTCGTCACCGAGGTTTCCGGCGGCCAGTTTATCCGGGGCGAAATGACGGAGTTGGACGAGAAAACCGGCCGGCCCCGCCGGTTCCGCGTGGACATCGTGGTCACCGACGGCCTGCCGGTCTGGCTGAAGGAACAGGGCGTGCCCTTCGCCTTCACGCGCCAGCGGATCGACTTCTGGTTGATCGCGCAAAGCGCCCTGCCCTTCCTGTTCGTTCTGGGTCTGCTGTATTTTCTGTTCGTGCGCCAGATGCGCGCCATGGGGCATGGGGCCATGAGTTTCGGCAAAAGCCGCGCCCGCATGCTCTCGCGCGATAACAACAAAATCACCTTCCAGGACGTGGCCGGCGTGAACGAGGCCAAGGACGAGGTCCGGG
>CAZYXU010000286.1:0-3581 GCA_964650945.1 uncultured Verrucomicrobiota bacterium
GCGCCAAGGAAGAATCTCTCGCTCTTCGTGGCTTCGTGTCTTCGTGTGAGATTATCTGCTCCGGCTTTGTGCCTTTGCCCCTTTGTGCCTTCTTTTATGCCACGCAAGGTGGCAGGGGAGACTCAGGTGCCGCCGGGCGGCGGCAAAGCGGCTTTCAAGCCGGCCGCCTGGATGACATCCAGCGGCACGACCCGGATGCCGGTTAAAAAGCAGCGGATGGCGCCCAGGGGCAGGCCGAGGTCCGTCCGCAATGGGATCATGCTCCAGGGCAGGGTGTTTTTCGCCAGCCCGATCAGGTCGGGCTGCGCGGATTTCAGGGAAACATCCAGGAAAGAGGCCGCCCACATCTCGAAGTTGCGCCCGCGTCCCCGGGCTTCGCGGTGCGGCCGGGCGGTGAAATACAGCGAGGGAATCTCGTCGCCCAGCGCCGGCACGGCGTCACGCTCCTGGCGGAAATGCAGCCTGAACGGCACCAGGTCGCCCTCGGTGTAAATATACACCGGGGTATCGGGATTGAAGGAGGCCAGCGTCTGATCGTCATGATAATTGGCATACAGGATTTTCAGGAACCGCGACACCTCCTTGCCCTGCCGCGTCAAATCCTCCGCGCCGACCAGGTTGGTGCTGACGGTGTTAAAGAGGTAATCATGGCAGGCGTAATCCAGGGCGCCGGACTCGACATTGTAAATTTCCAGGTTGTCCACAAATTTGCGCCGGCCCAGGATGCTGATGCGCTGCCGGGACCGTTTGATGAAGATCACGGCATTCAAATCGGGCATGGTCAGCACCGCGGTAATGCGGTTGTAAATCTGCACCATGCCGCGCTGCGCCTCCGCGCCGTCCGCCCCGGTACTCAAGACGAATTCCACCAGGCAGGCCGGGCGGGGGGCGCCGCCGGCCGGGTCGGGCCACTGGCCTTCGACGGCGGTGACATTGGCATCGGCCAGCCGCTTGAGTTCCATCCCCAGCAGGCGGTAGGCGACGGAATAATCCATGCGCACCGCCGGCTTATCCGGGCGAAACCGCCGGTGCACCGCGACGGTGCATTCGTCCTCCGCGCCCCCGGCCGCGCCGGCCACGCCGGCCGACAGGACGGCCAGGATGGCGGCCAGCGCCGCCAGGGCGGAGGCCCGGCGCGGATGCCGGCAATGGAATATGGTAAAATTCATAGAAACGCGGACATGATAACAGATATAATCCGGTTGGCCAGCGTAAATTGCTTGCCGCGCCGCGCGGGATGATTATACTAGAGCCAAATTAACGGAAGGCAGCATGCAAATCAAGCCGTGTCAACCCTATACCGCGCAACTGCTCCGGCCGCCGGAATTGGTGCGCATGCCGGACCGCCGCTCGGTCTTCAAGGTTTATTTCCTCAGCATCACCGGCCGCGCGGAACCCGCGCGCTACGAGTGGGGTGTCGGCCCGGAACGGCCGGAGGATTTTTTGGCGCGGCTGGCCGGCAGCGCTCAACCGGGGATCGGATTCGCCACCGTCTTCAAGCATATCGCCAAAATTTTCCGGTTTGACCCGGCGGCGGAGACGGTGCTGCACGTCAAGGCCCTGCGCACGACCGATCTGGCGTCCCTGGATTTGGCGCGCGGAGAAGGATTCTGCGAATTTGCCTGTTACGCGGAAGCCGTGCTGGCGGCCGCGGAATACCGGGCCTGGGCGCAGGCGCAAACCGTGGAGGAATATCTGGCGTTTTCCGCGCCGATGCCCGCCGCCGCCATTGCCACGCCGGCGAAACTGGCGCAATACTGGCATGCAACTTAAGTTGCAGGAGAGCAACTTTCAAAACTAAAATTTTGAAAGTTTCAGGGTTTTAAGATTTTACGCAGGAACACTGAAGACCGAACACTGAACACCGAACACTGAACACTCAAGTTTCAACACCGAACACCGAACACTTTTGATGGAGACATTGTGAAAAGAACCTTAACCCGGTACGGATTGATCCTGATGCTGCTCCTCGCCGCCGGCGCGCAGGCGCAGGTGCGGGTGACCAAAACCATGTCGGCCGCCTCGCTGCTGGATATCTCCGGCTTGAAATGCGCCGGCGGCGCGGCGGCGGACACGTTTTACCAGACCCTGGAAGCCGATCTGGCGCGTTCCGGCTGGTTCGAGATCATCGCCGCCGGCCGGGCGGAATTCACTGTGACCGGGACGGTGGGACTGGAAGGCGAGGCCTTGGCGGCGCGTTGCGAAGCCTACAACGTGTTAACCCGCGAGCGTTATTTGGGCAAAGCCTACCGCATGCCCGCCCGCGAAGCGCGCCGGCTGGCCCACCAGGTGGCCGACGATATCGTGCAGGCGCTCACCGGCCAACCCGGCATGTCCGCCACCCGCATCGTTATGGTGGGCAACCGCACCGGCCACAAGGAATTGTTCATCTGCGACGCCGACGGCGCGAACCTCCGTCAGCTCACCCGCGACAAAAGCCTGAGCCTTTCACCCAAGTGGAGCCCGGACGCCAGACAAATCGTTTACACCTCCTTCCTGTCATACTTCCCCGACGTTTACCTGGTGACCCTGGACTCGGGCGCGCGGAAGCGCGTCGCGAATTACCCCGGCTTGAACGCCAGCGCGGCGATTTCGCCCGACGGACGCGAACTGGCCCTGACCCTCTCCAAGGACGGCAACCCGGATGTGTTCATCAAGAATTTGCATTCCGGCCGGCTGACGCGCCTGACGCACACCAAGCGGGCGGCGGAAGCCAGCCCGGCCTGGTCGCCGGACGGCCGGCGCATCGTCTTCGTCTCCGACGCCCCGGGCGCGCCGCAATTATATCTGGCGGACCGCGAAGGCGGCGACGCCCGGCGCATCACCAGCAGCGGCGCGGAAAACGTGGATCCGGACTGGGGCCATAATGGCTTTATCGCCTATGCCAGCCGCGTCGGGCGGCAGTACCAGGTTTGCGTCCTGAACCCCGAAACGCTGGCCTTCCGGCAGATCAGCGCCGGCGACGGCGATTTTGAAGACCCCTCCTGGGCGCCCGACGGACGGCACATTGTCTGCACCCGCACCCGGAATCACATCTCGCGCCTTTTCGTGCTTGACAGCATGAGCGTTTCTTGTGTAAGTTTGCTTCCAGATTCTGAAGCCGGGGAATGGTTTTCGCCGGCCTGGTCTCCCAGGTGACAATCACTGGGCAACGCGGCGAATATTGGCGGCATGGCGGGTAATTTGTTGGAGGAAGCTTTTGTGAAGAACCGGGTTTTCATGATGACGGCGCTGGTGATGGTGGGTGTGCTTTGTTTGAATACGGGCTGCCGGCGTAAAAAAGGCGGACTGGCGGGCGACGCGGGCGGCAGCGGGGTGGAAGGCATTGCCGGGGTGGCCGGCGGCGCCGATTTGAACGCGGAAGGCTGGGAAGCCGGGCGGCCGGAAAACATGCAGATCATTTCCGGCGTGAAGTTCGAAAACGTGCTGTTCGAATATGACAGCACCCAAATCTCCGACAGCGAACGCGCCAAGATCGAGGCGGTGGCCGAATACCTGCGCGCGAACCCGAAAGTCGGCGTGATCGCGGAAGGACATTGCGACGAACGCGGCAGCCTGGAATACAACATGGCCCTGGGCGA
>CAZYXU010000287.1:0-3576 GCA_964650945.1 uncultured Verrucomicrobiota bacterium
TTACTTGGTGGCTTGGTGACTTTGTGTGAAAAATTAAGGCTGTGTCCTTCGTAGCTGTAGGCGAAGTAGGATTGCGGGCATACGCCCGCCTTGTGATGAATAATATAACAGATATCAGCGATTTTAAAGGCAAGCGGGTCATGATCACCGGCGGGCTGGGAATGATCGGCAGCACCATAGCCCGCAAACTCCTGCCGCTGGGCGCGGAAGTCACCCTGGTGGATGCCTTCATCGAGCCATATGGCGCTAACGATTTTAATATCAGCGACATCCGCGGCAAGGTGCAGGTCAGCGTAACGGATATCCGCGACCGCGAGGCCATGCGCCACCTGGTCAAGGGGCAGGATGTGATTTTCAACCTGGCCGGCCAGGTCAGCCATAACGACAGTTTATCCAATCCGTTCCTGGACGCGGACATCAATTACATCGGCCACTTGAATGTGCTGGAATGCGTCCGGCTGAACGCGCCGGAGGCGGTGGTGCTGTTTTCCGGATCACGCCTGCAGTTCGGACGCATTGAAAAAATTCCTGTGGATGAGTCCCACCCGTTGCGGCCCTGCACGCCCTATGCCCTGAACAAGACCGCCGCCGAGAACATGTACTTGTTTTACAGCCAGGTGCACCGGTTGCGGTGTGTGGTCTTCCGCATCGCCAATCCCTACGGCCCGCGTTCGCAGATGAAGCATTCCAAATATTCCATGGTCAACTGGTTTATCCGGCAGGCGATGGACGGCAAACCGATCCGGGTTTTTGGCGATGGACGCCAGGTGCGCGATTACATTTATGTTGATGACCTGGCGGACGCTTTTATCCAGGCGGCCGCTTGCGCTGCATGCCATGGCAAGGTGTTCAACGTCGGCAGCGGGGTGGGGGTGCGGTTTTGCGACATGGCGGCAACCATCGTGCGGACGGTCGGCCGGGGCAGCGTGGAATTTGTGCCCTGGCCGGCGGATTACATCAATGTCGAGACCGGGGATTACGTGACCGATATCAAGCGCATAACCGCGGCGTCCGGCTGGCGTCCGGCGACGGATTTCAACGCGGGCGTCGAACGCACCTGCGCGTATTACCGGCAGCACCAAAGCCGTTACTGGTGACGGGCCAGCCGGCGCTTGGAAACCTAGCGAGGATTATTCAATGAAGGCAGTGATTCTGGCCGGCGGATTCGGGACGCGGATTTCCGAGGAAACGCACCTGCGGCCCAAGCCCATGATTGAAATTGGCGGCAAGCCGATTCTCTGGCATATCATGAAAATCTATTCCGCGCATGGCGTGAACGATTTCGTGATCTGCTGCGGATACAAGGGATACATGATCAAGGAATATTTTGCCAATTATTTCCTGCACATGTCCGATGTCACCTTCGATATGACCAACAACCAAATGAAGGTTCATCAGCGTAAGGCGGAGCCCTGGCATGTCACCTTGGTGGATACGGGCGAAAACACCTCGACCGGCGGACGCCTGAAACGCGTGGCCGATTATGTCCGGGACGAAGAAGCCTTTTGTTTTACTTACGGCGACGGCTTGTCCGACATTGACATCGGCGCCTTGATCGAGTTTCATAAACGGCACGGCAAGCTGGCAACAGTGACTGCCGTGCAGCCGCCCGGCCGCTACGGCGCCTTGAAACTCGACGGCAGCCGCGTCGCCGGTTTTTCGGAAAAGCCGCGGGGCGATGGTGGGCTGATCAATGGCGGGTTTTTCGTGCTGTTGCCGGGCTGCCTGGACCTGATTGAAGGCGATCAAACCAGTTGGGAAGGCAAGTTGCTTGCAGAACTGGCACAGTCCGGCCAGATGATGGCATTCGAGCATCATGGGTTCTGGCAGCCAATGGACACCCTGCGCGATAAAATTCAACTGGAAACGCTTTGGGATTCCGGCAAGGCGCCCTGGAAAATCTGGCAATGACTCATGTGGTAATACCAAAGCGGCCTTTTTGGCAAGATAAACGCGTGCTGATAACCGGCCACACCGGCTTTAAAGGCGGTTGGCTGGCAATCTGGCTGCACCGGCTGGGTGCGCGGGTAGCCGGCCTGGCTTTGCCGCCGGAATCCGTCCCGAATTTATTTACCCTGGCGGGAATTGAGCGCCTGGTTGAAAATTATGATTGCGATATCCGTGAGCCGGGAAAAACCGCCGCCGTCGTTGCCAAAATCAAGCCGGAGATAGTGTTTCACCTGGCAGCCCAGTCCCTGGTGCGGGAGAGTTACCGCGCGCCCCTGGCGACTTTCGCGGTCAATATCCAAGGCACTGCCAACGTGCTGGATGCCTTGCGCCATGTTGATTCGGCCAGGGTTGCCGTGGCGGTCACGACGGACAAGGTTTACCGCAACCTGGAACACCATTATCCATACCGCGAGACCGATGCGCTGGGCGGACATGATCCCTATAGCGCCAGCAAGGCCGGTGCGGAAATTGTCATTGCCAGTTATCGCGATGCGTTTCTTGGTCCGCGGGGGCTGGCCCTGGCTTCCGCCCGGGCCGGCAATGTCATCGGCGGCGGCGATTGGGCGCGCGACCGGCTGATCCCCGACCTGGTGCGGGCGTGGGAAACCGGCGCGCCGGCGCGCATCCGGCATCCGGGCGCCGTACGGCCCTGGCAGCATGTTCTGGACCCCCTGGCCGGCTATCTCAAACTGGCGGAATGCCTCTGGGAGAATCCCGCGCTGGCCGGGCCATACAATTTCGGGCCGGCGACGCATGAGGTAGCGACGGTGCGCGACGTTGTCGAATCAGCCAGGGCGGCATACGGGGGGGGAGAAGCCATTTACGACGAAGACCGCGCCGGCCCCCACGAGGCTGGCTTGTTGACGCTGGAAACCGCCAAGGCGCGCGCTCTGCTGGGAGTTAATCCCCGTTGGTCGCTTGCGGAATCGGTGGCGCGCTCCATGCGCTGGTATCGGCAAGTGCGGGAGGGGACGGCCGCGCTGGCTGCCTGTGAAATGGATTTAAGCGCATATGAAATCAACTGACTGACGTTACCGGCATGTGTTATGGCTCGCTTTAAAATTCATCCAACACCCATAAAATCGCTGGAAATTATCGAGCGCCGGCCGGTGGGCGATGCGCGCGGTTTTTTAACCCGGGTTTTTTGCGCCGCGGAACTGTCCTTGGCCGGCTGGCGTCAAGCCGTCGCGCAAATCAACCATACTGGCACGCGTAAAAAAGGAATTGTGCGCGGGATGCATTTTCAATATCCGCCCCACGCGGAGTTTAAATTGGTTTCCTGCCTGCGCGGCCGCATTTGGGATGTTGCCGTTGACCTGCGCGCCGGGTCGCCGACCTTTTTAAGATGGCATGCGGAAGAATTATCGGCTGATAACTGCCGCGCCCTGCTGATACCCGCAGGATGCGCGCATGGCTTCCAGGCTTTGACAGATGATGTGGAAATGCTTTACGTCCACTCGGCCCCCTATGTTGCCGAGTTGGAAGGGGGCGTGCAGCCCCTGGACCCATTGCTGGCGATCCCCTGGCCGATGCCGATTGCGGAAATCTCGGAACGGGATGCCGGGCATCCTTTGCTGGACCAGCATTTTCGGGGGATCGCGGTATGAATTGTCGTCATTGCGGCGC
>CAZYXU010000288.1:0-3574 GCA_964650945.1 uncultured Verrucomicrobiota bacterium
CAGAGCAATACGACAAGCCCGCGCGCCTGGCGACTTCCTTCAACCCGGCCGACCGTGGCGGATTACGAGAAGAATCTTTAATAGCGCTATGAACTTATGTTTCGGTTAAGACTTTTTTTAACAACTTGCTATTACATTACAGCAGACCAGGCAATGGCAGACACAGGGGTGCTCATTGTGTTCAAAAGCACATTTTTGGTGGCCAAGGTCGCGTGATCTGCTCCAAACGGCTCGCGGGGATGCTCGCCCTCCCCAAAACCAACACATACCTTTGTATCTCCATGGAGGGCGATCCCGTCAAAAGCGGGATAAAACGTTTACCACGCTGGCAGCATGGTCTCGTGAGACGTCGGTTCGGACAGAAATATTTGTAGGTTTTGATACTAAACGACCCTAATCGACCCGCTAAACGACCCTAATCGACCCTAAACGACCCGCTAAACGACCCTAATCGACCCTAAACGGCCCGGGGGGGTGATGCTCTGGCTACGCCACCACGCATCCGGATAGTGTTACCTTGTTCCGCCTTATGTTCAAATCCTCTGCGACTCCTCCCACGCATCCTGATAGTTTTACGAAACAAAATTCGGGCAATACAGGCGCCGTTTCTGCAAAAATTGGCAAGCCAGTAAATCATTGCAGTAACGGCAGAAAACAAGTACGATAAAAACTTGCATCGAGTTAGTGTTGCTTTCAAAAACAGGCATAAATCATGGCATGCGATCAACCCATCCGTATCTGCCTGCTGACCGGAAATTTTCATCCGGTGATCGGCGGGGGTGAAAAGCACGCGCTGTCGCTGGCCCGGGAAATGACCCGGCAGGGCGCGCAGGTCATGGTTTTGACACGCCGGCGCAACCGCGCCTTGCCGGCGCGGGAAACGGTCATGGGGATTCCGGTGGTCCGCGTCGGCCCGCCCGGTTTCCCGCGGCTGGGCAAGTACCTGATGCTGCCGGCCGTCCTGTGGCAATTACGCCGGGAGCGCGCCAATTACGATATCATTTACGTCTGCGGACTGCGCGTGCTGGGCCTGCCGGGCGTAGTCGCGGCCGGGCGGCTGGGCAAAAAATGCGTCCTGCGCGCCGAGGCGCTGGGTGAATTGTCCGGCGATTTCATCTGGAGGCGCAATCCCGGCGCGCCGGTCCGCCCCCTGCTCCAACGCCTGTTCCAACCGTTCATCCGACTGCGCAACCGCCGGCTGCTGGCTGGCGCCGCGGCCTTTGTCAGCATCAGCGCCCCGGTGCGCGCGGAATACCTGGCCTGCGGCGTGCCGCCCGACCGCATTCACGACATCACCAACGGCATTGACCCGGAAGAATTCTCGCCGGCGGACTCCGCCCGGCGCCTGGAATTGCGGGCGCAATTGGGATTGCCGGCCGACCGCGTCATCTGCGCCTACTCCGGCAAGCTCAACCGCGGCAAGGGCCTGCAATTCCTGGTGGAAGTGTGGCGGCGCCTCGCCGCCGAGCGGCAGGATTTGCTCTTGCTGCTGGTCGGCGGCGGCGGCGGCCAGGCCATCGCCTGCGAGGCCGAATTGCGCGGCCTGATCCGCGAACACGGGCTGGCGGATAAAATCACCATCACCGGCTACACGCAAAAAGTGCCCGATTACCTGCGCGCCGCGGATTATTTCCTGTTCCCATCCGAGAGTGAAACGCTGAGCCTGGCGCTGTTGGAGGCGCTGGCCTGCGAATTGCCGGCGGTGGCCTCGCGTATCCCCGGCATCACCGACTTCCTCCGGGACGGCGTCAACGGCCGGCTGGCCGCGCCGAACGACATGGCGCAATGGCGGAACGCCATCGCCGCCATGCTGGACGACCCGGCCGCCGCCCGCGCATTGGGCCGCGCCGGCCGCCAGACCGTCGTGCAAGAATTCGGCATTGCGCGCGATGCCGCGCGGCACCTGGATTTGTTCCGGCAATTCTACCCTCCCCGTCACGCAGGCCAAAACAGCGCTTGTCCCGCGCCGGCGATTTGCTTATGATGCCCGGGATGGCAAGCCCTACGGATATCCCGCAAAACGAATATGCCCGGCCCGGCGCGCGCCGTCTGGCCGGCAACACCTTCTGGAACCTGGCCGGCATGTGCCTGCCGATGGCGGTGGCCCTTTTTGCCATCCCCCTGCTGATCCGCGGACTGGGCAATGCGCGGTTCGGCCTGCTGGGTCTGGTATGGATGCTGGTGGGCTATTTCAGCATTTTCGACCTCGGCCTGGGCCGGGCCTTGACCAAGATGGTTTCGGCTAAATTAGGGATGGACACCCCGCCCCGCGCGGCCGAAATTCCCCGGCTGTTCTGGACGGCGATGCTCCTGATGCTGGGGCTGGGGCTGGCGCTGGGCGTGGCCATTGCCGTGACCGCTCCGCTGCTGGCCGGGATCCAGGAGCCGGCCGCCATGCGCCCGGAAATCCTGCGCGCATTTTACATCGTCGCCCTCGGCATGCCGGTGGTCATCGCCACCACCGGCCTGGTGGGCATGCTGGAATCCCACCAGTTTTTCCGCCAGATAAATTACGTCCGGATTCCCGCCGGCAGTTTCACGTTCCTGGGACCGTTGTGCGTTTTGCCGTTCACCAACACTTTGCCCGCCGTGGTGGCAATTCTGATCGCCGGCCGGCTGGCCGAGACCATCGCCTACCTGGCGCTCTGCATCTACAAAATTCCCGCACTGCGCACCCGGCCCCGGCTGGCCTGGGAACTGGCCGGCCCCATGGTCAAGTTCGGCGGCTGGCTGACGGTTTCCACACTGGCCATGCCGCTGATGGCGCATGTTGACCGTTTTTTCATCGGCGCGCTGGTGTCCGCCACGGCCGTAGCCTATTACATCACCTCGGCTGAAATCGTTATCAAGCTGCTCATCATTCCCCGCGCCTGGGTATCCGTCCTGTTCCCCGCATTTTCCGCCAGTGCGGCTCGCACCGCCAGTGCGGCTCGCACCGCCAGTGCGGCTCGTACTGCCGGTACGGCTCGCACTGCCGGTACGGCCTGGTCGCAAACGGATGACGCCGTCATTTTATTCGGACGGGGTTTGCGTTACCTGCCGGGCGGCATATTCCCCGCCGCCCTGCTGCTGGTGGCCTTCGCCCCGGATGGGCTGCGTTTATGGCTGGGCGCCGAATACGCCGAGCACAGTAGCGCGGTGATGCGTTGGCTGGCGGCGGGTGTGTTTTTAAACGGGCTGTCCTACGTGCCGTTTTCCTTCCTGCAAGGCCTGGGCCGGCCGGACTTGGCCGCCCGGCTGCATCTGGCGGAATTGATCATCTACCTGCTGGCCGCGCCGCTTTTCATCATGCGGGCCGGCATCGCCGGCGCCGCTTTGGTCTGGTTCATCCGGGCCGGCCTGGACCTGTTGGCCTTGTTGTGGCTCGCCGGACGCCTGGCGCCGGGGGCAAGACCGGCCGCGCGACAGTTGCTGGCCTGTGTTGTGTTATGCCTGGCGCTACTGGCCGGCGCCGCCTGGCCCACCGCGTTCGGGTGGCGCTGCGCCGCGGCGGCAGGCGCCGCCGCGGTGTTTGCGGCGTTTTACATCGGACATATGCTGACCCGCGCCGAGCGCCAGGCCGGGCTGGCCCAGG
>CAZYXU010000289.1:0-3565 GCA_964650945.1 uncultured Verrucomicrobiota bacterium
CGCCGGCGTCGGACAAATGGGCATGGACCGGCAGTCCCAGCCGGTCCACCCGGTCAATAGCCTCCACGCGCGCCAGCACGGCGGCCGGCCGCTGGCCCATGGCCGGGAAGACAGTCAGCGCGATGGAAAGGCAAGCTAACAGCGGACACAGTCGGGCGGTTTTCATTTTATAATGACTCCTGGTTGCGACGGCCAAAGAGCATGACGCGTCAAATATGGGTGATATATCATTCACCAGCTCAAGCTGTACAGGCGATAGTCCGAGCCGGATAACATGACGTAAATAGTCCGCGTCACGGGATCATACACGGCGGGATCGGTCTTGCCGTCTCCGTCATAGTCTCCGGCGCGCGTCACCATCCTTGGGTCTCCAAATCCTGTTATGCTCCCGCTCATCGTATAACCCTGTCCTGAAAATAAGCACTGCCACAGTCCGCCGGAGGGCTGGTGGACCATGAGGTCGGCTTGGCCGTCCCCGTCGTAATCGCCGGTCACGGGCATGGCGTCCGCCCCTCCGGCGGTTGCGCACTGGAACAGGGAATAACCATGGCCGGACAACAGCGTTTGCCACATCCCGCTGGCGGCTTGAAATATGGCGGGATCCGTCCGGCCGTCGCCATCATAGTCCGCGCCGGCATTAAGCCAGCCGGCGCCGCCCAGGGATGCCCCGAAGGCGTAGGCGTTGGAATAACCCGCGTTTGACAGCCAGGCCACCCACAGGCCCGATGTTTCGACGTATACGGCCGGATCAGCCTTGCCGTCCCCGTCAAAATCACCAACCACCGGCACGCAACCGGCGCCACCGATACGCATTGTCCCCAATGCGTGGGATTGAGCGGAGCATAGCACCGCCAGCAGGCTGGTGGTTGGATCGTAAACTGCCGGGTCGGTTTTACCGTCCCCGTCAAAATCGGCCGGACATTCAATTCCGTCCGGCCCGCCCAAGACTGCTTCATAAAGCTGGTAGCCGCGGCCCGAGAATGCCACAGTCACCCGGCCGTCCAGGTATAGGGCCGGGTCGGACTTGCCGTCGCCATCATAGTCGCCCGCCGCCGGCAGGAAAGCGGACCCGGCGCCATGGATTACCAGGGCATAAGGCTGGGGTCCGTTGGGCACGTTGTATCCACTGACTCTGATCTGAATCGTTCCCGGGGTGGCGGAATACACGTCTACGCCTTCCACGTTGTTGAGCCGATCGGCGCTTGCCAGTCCGTTGGCATGGTGGACCACGCCATCGGGCGTTATCACCGTCAAATCCAGATCGTTGACCAACTGTTCCGCTGCCGCGAGACTGGCGGGATAATCGGACCAACACAGCGTGATGCTGAGGCGGTTGGTTCCGGAGGGGATAAACGAGTACAATTTAGCGCGTCCCGTGACCATGGCGGCCGCCGGATTGGTCACATCATAATAGGCATTGGTCCAACCCGCCGGCGGAAACAAGGTGTTGGCCAGGTCCACCTGGCCCCAGCCTTCAACATTGTTCGGTCGCGTGTCCGGTATCTCGCGATACTGACCCGTGCCATACTGGCCCGGCGCAAGCGAACGGGCGCCATTGAGCAATACCGCTTTCATCAAGGCCGCGCTGGGCGCGGCAAAGCCACGGTGCTCCTGAAGATACTGGCGTGCCAACGCTGCCGCTCCGGCGGTCAGCGGGGTGGACATGCTTGTGCCGCCGCTAAATGTGTAATAATTGCTGGCGGCATTGGCCAGCACCCCTGCGCCCGTGCCCCATAACGTATGCGCGCCCGGCATGCGGGAACGGCAGGATATGATGTCCGTACCCGGTGCCACGATGTCGGGCTTGATCCGCCCGTCAACGCATGGGCCGCGACTGGAGAAGGCCGCCATGCCCTGGTATGTGTCAAAAGCGGTGGAGATCAAGTCGTCACGGATTGGAGCTGCGGAGTAATCGGGGAGCCAACTTCCCGTGCCATAAACATAGGCCGAATATCCGCCCGATCCGGAAGGTCGCTTGGACTCGGCCGCGCCCACGGTCAAAACATTCTTGGCCGTGCCCGGCGCCCCGATGGAGGTCGCGTCAATCACGCCGTTGGTGTCGGCGTCGGCGCCGGAATTGCCGGCGGAAAACAGGATGAGCATGTCCTTAATGTCCCACATAAATTGGTCGGCGTTCTGGGAGTCGGCGGTATATTGCCCATAAACGGAAGACCCCCAACTGTCGGTATGAATCCGGGCGCCATTGGTATGGGCTTGGAGAAAGAGATCCGCCAGGGAATCGGGGATACCGCTCAGATACCCGTTGCTATCCATGATGCTTTGCATCATAAGCAACGCTTCATAGGCCACCCCCCGGAACAAGCCGTTGCTCCAGGCCGCGCCGCTGCCCAAAACGGATCCAGACACATGTGTGCCATGTCCGCCGTGTGCGGTTGAATCGGACCAGTCGTTACCGGCCGGCCGGCCCAGGGCAAAGGCGGCAATGACGCGGTTGCTGAAATCCGGATGAATGGTACTGGTATTGCCGGAGTCCAGGCCCGTATCCGCCACGCACACGATTTGTCCCGCCCCCGTAAGATTATGGTTGGTCCACAGGGTCTGCACATTCATGTGTTCACTGTCCGTGGCCACATTGTTGTGCAATTGCGGCGCAACATAGACCTCGATGAATTCGACTTCGGGAAGATCCAGAAGTTCGGACACGCTCGCCATGGACATCCGTACGCGCAGCAATCCACGGCGTCCGCTGGCCGAAACGGACAAGACCAGGCCATTGCCGTTCAGGACCGCATCCCGCACCACGGCCACCGTTTCGTAAGAAAAGGTCTGAATCGTAAAGGTTTCATCCGGTATTGCGACGGGACCGAAGGTGTTCCGCGCTCCGGCGATCCGGCGGCTTAAAATGGAATCCGTTTTGTAATCCGGCTTGAACGGGCCCACCCATTGAACGAATTCCAGCGCCGCTATCTGGTTGAGCTGGCCGGCTATCAATTCCACGATCAAGGCGTTATCAGGCAGATAACCGCCCAGCCGCGCGCCGGTTTGTTCCAGCGACTGTTTCCAGGCTTGCTGAACGGGGCCGGTGAATTGGATGATGAACGGCAAACGCCTGTGCGTGCCGCCAAACCGGGCCAGCATGGATGCTGAATCCGCGGAGATTTTGTTTTGCGCATTTGGTGCGCCACCCTGAGCCGGTTGTGCGGCCGCCGCGGTATTGACGATGGCGTTCCGCAACCGGATACATGATCCCGTGTCCGGGGAGCCGGCCAACGACAAAAACGGCGTTAAGGCCGCCCCAAGCGCTCCAACCAATATCCATAATCCACATTGTTTCATATCAACTCCTTGTTAAAGTTGGATCAGACGAATCCCACGCGGTCGCAAGCCAGTTTGTCCTCGGGGATTTCGCGGATGAACCGCGAGGGCATGAAGAAATTGATGCCGCCGTCAAAAGACCGGCGGGTTTCCGGCGCGCACAGGGTCAATTCATCCTTGGCCCGGGTGACGGCCACGTAAAACAGGCGGCGTTCCTCCTCCTCGCCCTCGGACTCCTCCATGGAGCGCGTGGAAGGAAACATGCCGTCGGCCGCCCAGATGATGAAAA
>CAZYXU010000290.1:0-3551 GCA_964650945.1 uncultured Verrucomicrobiota bacterium
CGCCGGCGGCGCTGGTTGATGCCCTCATGCGTTCCGTCAGCGCGCATCAGACCGGGCGCGAGCAATTTGACGATATCACGGTCCTGGCCCTGCAGTTTCACGCGCGGAAATAATCCAATATGAATGCCAAACCGATCATGACCCAGAAAGACCTGGCGCGGATGCTGGGAATCTCGCAAATGACTATCTCCCGCGTCCGCAACAACCTGCCCGGGGTGGGCGCCGCGCTGCGGCGGAAAATTCTGCAGACCATGCGCCGGCACGATTACGTGCGCGACCGCGCAGCCGCCCGGCTGCGCGGCGCCCCCGGCCGCGTGATCGGCGTGGTGATCCCGGACATCGCCAATTCATTCTTCCCCGACCTGATCGCCGGGGTGCAGAATGCGGCGGATGCCGCCGGTTACACCGTGCTGCTGGCGGACAGCCGCGAACTCTTCCACGTCGAAGTGCGCCAGATCGATAAATTGCGCGAATTTAACGTGGATGGACTGATCATCGCCCCCTCCGGCCCGTCGGGACGCCGGGCGATTTACCGGCGCCTGCTGGCGCGGCGCCAACCCTTTGTGTTTGTTGACCGGATCAAGCCCGGCATCCCCTGCAGCCACGTGGTTTCCGATACCCGCGCCGGCGCCCGCTTGCTGGGCCGGTACCTGGCGGGCAAGGGCTACCGGCGCTGGGGATGCCTGGAGGGGCCGGTTGGCGTTTCCAGCGCCGATGAGCACCGCGCCGGATTGCAGGACGCCTTGCGCCAGGCCGGCCTGTCCGCCCAAAACCTGCGGCACGTCATCGCCGGGTTTGAAGAGCCGGACGGCTATCGCGCGGCCGGCCGCCTGCTGGCCCGCGGCCGGCCGGATGTGATCGTGGCCGTCAACGACGCCGTCGCGGTTGGCGCCTATCGCCGCCTCCGGGAGCGCGGCTGGAAGGTGCCGGACGGCGTGGCCCTGGCCGGATTCAGCGACCTGCGGGGCAGCGACCTGCTGGCGGTCCCGCTGACCACCGTGCGCGAACGCACGGAGGAAATGGGGCCGCGCGCATTCGCGTTGCTGCTGCGGCAGATCAAAGACCCCTCCGCCGCGCCCGTCGCCGTGCGGCTGCCCACGGAATTGATCGTCCGCGCTTCCGCCTGACATTTATTCTGAATTCTGACTCCTGCATACGGAATTCTCCTGAAACTCGAGTTTTAAAATTTCAAACGCATCGCGGAAAGTTTGCCGCAAAAATATGTTGACAACTCCGTACGGCGTGTTATTTTATAGATATGTAACGTTTACGTAATCGTTGTTTTTCGCCGCGCGCGGCGCGGCGGAGAAGGAGTGGCCGGATGCGTACGGGATTCGCTATGATTGACATTTCCCCGGCTTTGCCGTCGGCCATGGCCGGCCAGCCATTCACGTGCTGCGCCGACCGCGTGGCGGACCCTTTGCGCCTGTGTGCCATGCGCATCGAGGATGGCGATACCGCGGCGCTGGTGATGGGGGCCGATGCCCTGGAGTTTCCCGCGGCGCTGGAAGTCGAATTGCGCGGCATTGCCGCCGCGGCCGCTGATGTTGATCCGCGCTGCGTCGTCCTGTCCGCCTCGCATACCCACAGCGCGCCGGCCCTGGCGGAAATATTCGGGTCCGAATGCGATTCCAATTATGCGCAATTGCTGCGCGATCGCGTCCGCGCCGCCGCCGGCGCGGCGCTGCAATCGTCGCGAACCGCGGAAATTGCCGTGCAAACCGGCGCGGCGCCCGGGCTGGCTTTTAACCGGCGGTTCATCATGTCGGACGGGAGCGTGGAAACGCATCCCTTGAAAACCAATCCCCATATCGTCCGCCCGGAAGGTCCGGATTCTTCGCGGTTGTGGACGCTGCTGGCCCGGGATCAAACGGGGCAGATCCTGGGAACGATCATGAATTTCGGCTGCCATGCCACGGTTATGGAACGGGCGAATACCGCTATCAGCGCGGATTATCCGGGACAAGCCAAGTCGGCCCTGTCGGCCGCCGCCGGCGCCGCGCCGGCAATGTTCCTGCAGGGGGCGGCCGGTAATATCTGCCAGGTCAATCCGCTGGATCCATCGCACCGGGAAGTGGGCGCGGCCTGGGCGCAATCCATGGGGCGCGCCTTGGCGGGGTGCGCCTGGCATCAATTGGAGCGGGCGGAAACCGGGGCGGGGCGTTTGCGGATAGGCCGCGCGCGCATCCAACTGCCGCGCCGGCCGGTACCGGATGACATCCTGGCCTGGGCGCGCAAGCAAGCCCGCGGCCAGAATGACCGGCCGATGCCGGTGTTGAGCGACTATGGGGTGGAAATATTCGGGACTCTGGGACCGGACCGGCTGTCGTTGGCCGATTTCATGCGGAGCGCTTACTGGGCCGGTTTTTACGCCCGGGAGGTACAGGACATGGCCGCCGCTTACCAGGCGGCGCCGGCGGTTGATTTTGAAATCGCCGCCCTGGCGCAGGACAACTGGGCGCTGTTGTTTCTGCCATGCGAATTGTTTGTGGAGTGGGGCGAAGCCCTGGCCGCGGCGTCCCCGTTCAAGCATACGGGCATTGTTACGCTGGCGAACGGCTGCCATGGTTATATTCCCACCCGGGAGGCGTTTGCACGCGCGGGTGGCTATGAAACGATGCTGCTGTCGTCAACTTACCTGGCCCCGGAAGCCGGCGACCTGATGTTTGAGTCGGCATCGGCCATGCTGGCCGAATTGCATGGACGGAAAAATGCGGCCGGTTCAGCCGGCAGGTAAAATTGCGGATTAAAACAAGGCGGAGCCAGGCTGGTGGGAGTTGGCGGCGGGTATGTTTGGATTTGCGGAAATATTGTGTGTTGAAAAATGACACGGGGCGTATGTTATGGGACATTGCACAAGGCGCCAGGCAATTGTCATGCGTAGTGCTGCACGAAGCATGATGCGCCCGTGGGTTGAATTCGGTTGCCCGCAGGGATTCGTAAAGGCAAGGCAAGCTTGCCCTGTATGCGGGTGCGCCGGTGTGCGGGGCTAATCTGGTGATTGCCCCGATCCCGGCAAACCCGCCCGCAGGGTCGCCCGTCTGCGGGCGACAGACAGGGTAAGATCGCCGCCGCCCTTTTCGAACCGAATTCAACCCACAGACACAGAAGAGAAGCAGCAGAAAACAGACGAACAAAGTAGACAATCATCATAGGAACCACCATGAGCGAAAAATTGGCAATCAATCGCGGGCCGCGGACCATACCCAAGGGCATGCTGAAACAATGGCCGCCCATCAACCAGGCGGATATCCGGGCGGTCGTCAAAGTGCTGAAACGCGGGGTGCTGTGGGGACCGATGGAACCCGAAGTCCTGGGGTTGCAGGATGACTTTGCCCGTTACATCGGCGCGCGGCATGCGCTGGTGGTGAATTCCGGGACGGCGGCCTTGCATGCCTGCGTGGCGGCCTGCGGGATCGGTCCGGGCGACGAGGTGTTGACGCCGGCCTACAGTTTCTGGGCCACCAGTCAGGCGATCCTGGCGCATAACGGGGTGCCGGTGTTCGTTGATATTGATCCGGATACCATGAATATGGATCCGAAAAAAATCG
>CAZYXU010000291.1:0-3533 GCA_964650945.1 uncultured Verrucomicrobiota bacterium
CGGACACCCGGATACCCGAATTGATTCGCGTATCAGGGTGTCAGCCGATCCGCCAGACCGGCAGATGCCGGTCGGCGCGGCAATCGTCCTTGGTCTGAAAATCTTGAGCATCCTTTGCGTTCTTTGCGATCTTTGCGGTGAATATTTTTGGCAGAAAGGAGAAATTAGCCGCAAAAGAACTCAAAGATCGCGAAAGAGGAATTTGGGATTTGAACAGAAGGCGGAACAAGGGAGCGAAGAGGGGCGGGACGCATTTTTATCCTGGCGGATTGTGATTGAAGTCAGGCGGAATGCTGTTATCATAAAAGCCATGCAAACAGATGGTTTTAAACCACAAAAAGCGGGATCTAATTCGGCGACAGTGGAATTGGCCCGGGAATTAGCGCAGAATTATATCACGCTGGTTCGCGCACATTTTGGCAACCGCCTGCGCACTGCGCGGATGTTTGGGTCCGCGGCGCGCGGCGATTGGTCTCCGGATTCGGATGTGGATATTTTAGTGCTTTTGGATGTGGTGACGGCCAGTGATGAGGATTGGCTGGTTTCCAAGGCGTTCAGGATGGGGATGATGGATTCCGGCATCATGCTCCAGCCAATTTTTATGACGCAAAATGAGTTCGAGCGCTTGACCGCTCGTGAACGGCGTTTTGCTTTGGATGTGCAAAAGGATGGGGTGCCTCTATGACCGACGAAAATGGACAAAAAAACGCCCGTGAAGAGGCCGCCCGGGGCGCTGAGGCCCTGGCGGCAGCGCGTATTTTACTGGCGGGTGGTTTTTTCAACGATGCTGTATCGCGGGCCTATTACGCCGCTTTCCACTGGGCCAGGGCTTTGCTTGTCTGCCGTGGAATTGAGCCTCGTACGCATCGTGGGGTTTCTCAAATGCTTGGGCTGCATTTTTTGAAAACCGGCATCTTGTCGGAAAAAGCGGGATCGGATTTCGCGCACCTGCAGACATATCGCGAGCTTAGTGATTATAATTCATCCGCCCGATTCACCAAAAAGCAAGCGATGCAAGAAGTTGCGCGAGCCAGACGATTCATCGCGGCTTGCCGGCCATTGCTGCGCCGGAGATGATGATCCGTTTTAGACCGGAAATTGAACAGAAGGTGGAACAAGGCTTGTCCTGGGTAGATTCAGCGGAGCAGGGGCGTGTCCTGCGTAGCTTCAGCGAAGCAGGAAGCAGAACGGAGAAATTAACCGCAAAGAACGCAAAGATCGCAAAGGAAGCTGACTTATTCTCTCACCCTCCTTCGTCAAGGCTACGGCGGGCAAGCCAATGCCGCAAAGCCACAAAGAAGATGAGATTATTTATTACGGAACCGGATAAGCGGTTAGCCACCCGCCTTCGCTGAAACTGCGGCGGGCAAGCGCATGTACTGTAAAAAGCATGGATGTAATACAATTGCAGAGGATGTTGAAATCTGCCGCGCTGTCCGCTAGGCGGACATGGATCGGGTGACACCCGGATACCCGAATTGATTCGCGTATCAGGGTGTCAGCCGATCCGCCAGACCGGCAGATGCCGGTCGGCGCGGCAATCGTCCTTGGTCTGAAAATCTTGAGCATCCTTTGCGTTCTTTGCGATCTTTGCGGTGAATATTTTTTGGCAGAACGGATAAATTAACCGCAAAAGAACTCAAAGATTGCAAAAGCAGGAATTTGGGATTTAAACAGAAGTCGGTAGTTCAGTCCTTGTTCCGCCTTATGTGCAAAATTCCGATCCGATCCGGCGAACTCACGGGAAAAACTCGCCCAGGGTGGGCCCGCGCTGGCGCGCGGCCATGCGTTGGATATGCCGGGAGGTTTGAAGGCGTTCCGCCTCCAGCTTTTCCAGAAACGTCCCGCATGACATGACCTGGGCGCCGTTCGCCGACACCGCTTCCAGTTCCAACCGGTCGGACGTGACTACCAGGATGCCGGCGGGCGCGGGGGCGGCGGCGACGAGTTTTTCAATCATGGCGTCGGCGCTCATCCCGGCCTCGGAAAACACCACTTCGACAAATGTCTTGCCGCCTGCCGTCAAAGCGGCATGGAGCGCGCCGTCAAAAACCAGTGTGACGCGGGGCGCCATCGCGCCGGCCGCCTGTTCCAGCAGGCGCAGCAGGGCTTCCCGGCGCGCAGCCATGTCGCGCCCGCCGCCCTGGCGGTGGAGCAGATTGTATCCGTCTATGATGATCCATTCAGGCATAGTCCCCCGGCTTTGGAGCACGGCGGCCCCGGCTTTTTTTATGTTTGCCTTAATGTTGCTTAATATATTATATTTTTCAGGGATTGCAACGCATTGTCGGGTTGGTTTTTAGAAATTGAATTTTATGCAAAACGGGGTGTCATCGCCAGGGGGCGGGCCGGAACTTTCCGTGGTCATCCCCGTCTATAATTCCGCCAATATATTTCCGGAGTTGCATCGGCGGCTCGTGGCGGTGCTATCCACGGCGGTTTCATCTTTTGAAATCATTGCCGTAGTGGATGGCTGCCAGGATAATTCCTTTGACGTGATCGCGGCGTTGTCCTGCGGTGACCCGCGGATCAAGGCAATGGAATTTTCCAGGAATTTCGGCCATCAGGCCGCCGTCACCGCCGGCTTGGCTTATGCTTCCGGCGCCATGGTGGCGATTATGGACGACGACCTGGAGGATCCCCCGGAGGCCTTGCCGGCCATGCTGGCGAAAATCCGCGAGGGGGCGGACGTGGTTTACGGCATCCGGCGCAAGCGCAAACGGTCATGGTGGCATCGCCTCTGTTTCACGGCCTTCTACCGGTTGCTGAGCAAGCTGGCGGACGTCAAAATTCCCGGCGATGCCGGTGATTTTTGCGTGATGAAGCGCCGGGTGGTCAAGGCGCTGAACTCCATGCCGGAGAATAACCGCTACCTGCGCGGCTTGCGCGCCTGGGCCGGGTTCGAGCAGGTGGGCGTGGAATACGAGCGCGGGCGGCGCCTGGCCAACGAATCCGGTTATAATTTTACCAAATACTTCAAACTGGCGCTGGATGCGGTTTTTTCGTTTTCCTATAAACCCCTGGTTTACATGTCGAAACTGGGATTATTTATTGCTGTTACCAGCATGATTTACGGAATGTATGTTTTTAGTGTTGGCAAAAATCCGGTGGCGCCGGGCTGGGCGTCGCTGTTTGTTTCCATTGTGTTCCTTTCGGGAATCCAACTCCTGTCCATCGGCATAATCGGGCAATACCTGGCGCGGATTTATGATGAAATCAAGCAGCGCCCGAAATTCATTGTAAAAAGAGTCGTGGGATTCGAGGATCAAACCTGAAACCGGTAAATATTCAGAGAAAAGATATATCTCACAAAGACGCTAAGCCACGAAGAAAGAGTGGATTTTCAGATGCTGAAGGAAAACATGCCGCTATGCGGCAGTTCCGTTAAACGGAACACAGTTGTTGGAAAAAGCGCAACGCACAAAATGTTTTGCGCTTTGCGCTGTTTCCAACAACAGTCATGTTTTCCTGCTTGTTCTTACTTGGTGGCTTGGTGACTTTGTGTGAAAAATTAAGGCTGTGTCCTTCGTAGC
>CAZYXU010000292.1:0-3521 GCA_964650945.1 uncultured Verrucomicrobiota bacterium
AGCGCCAGGTACTGGCCGGAGGCGTTTTTGACGAAATAGGTTGCCGTTGACACGGTCTCGCCGTCATTGCTCAATTCCGTTTGGAGGGATACATGATCCGCCACCTGGCTGAGCAGGGCTTCCGTTTCGTAGCGGGTGGCCGCGAAGCGGACAAGATGCGGCTGCTTCACGTATTTGTAACTGGCCAGAAACGGGTCTTTCACCAATAGCGCGTACGCCTCGGGCACCTCGTCGCGGTCAATGCGGATCAGGGATGGGTCGCGCGCCTGCTCGGCGAGTTTCAGGCTGGCGGCGCTCGCCGCCACAATATATCCGACTTCGCTTTCCGTTTCCACGGTCTGCACTCCCCCCATGGTGATCTCGCCGCCGGCATAGTTTACCGGGCAATCATAGGAAACCAGCAGGGTATAGTCCCCCATGATTTTTTCCTGGAGCGCCACGGACCAGACCGTGTTGGTATGTTCCCAGCCGCGCACATCCCGCCCGGTGAATTCCACGTTTTGATATCCTTCCGGGACGGTCAGTTTAAACTCGCGGGTGGGCGCCCCGCCGATGTGGTAGGTAATCAACGCGCTGCCATACAATACGCCGTCACCCAGCGCCAGCAGGTGAAATATTTCGGAATGAACCACGGGGCAGGTGCGTTCCAATCCGATGGCCGCCTGCCAGGCGGCATCCTTGAACCGGAACGCCAGTTGCGCATCCGGCACGCGCATCGGCGTGGACCCGGTATGCACCTCAATCAGGCCGGAAATGTCCCCCGCTTTCAGACGCAGCCCTTTTTCGCTGGACATGACCAGGTAACCGCGTTCCGTTTTGGCGCCGCGTACGCTGAATTTCGGCGTGGTGAATCCGGCCGCCCCGTCAGCCAGCGCGTGCTCCAACCGCAAGTCCACCAGGGCCCGGCCCTGCACGGCGTTGCGGAAGTACACCCGGATCAGCCGGTCGCCCGCCTCATCCCGCACGTCGTAATCGGCGATTTCGGCGCCGGTGACGCCGGCGACATTCCAGGCCGGATCGGTCAGGAAAGCCACCTCGCGCGTGGGCGCATCGCGCACGTCTAATTCCACCGCGGCCTGCAGGACAACGTCGTTGTCCGCTACCGACACAACCAGGCGGTCATCGGCGCCGATGGCGGTGACAATGTCGTCCGCTTCCAGCGCCAGGGTGAACGGCATGCCGGCGAATTGGTAGGTGAACGGGCGGCGTTGCGGGAGCGCGCGCTCCGCTTCGGCCGCCGGGGCGAGTTTGACCGCCGGAAATGCCGCCTGGTCGATCTGGGTCAGGCTCAGGGCCTGGTTGACCAGGAGCTTGATGGCGCTGTCCGTGCCCACCGTGAGAAAGCCGTTGGCGCGAATCACATCCCGTGGCGTAAAGGCCGGCAGGTCGAACTTGCAGGGGAAGGCCGGCAAAGCCATTTCGCCGTTGATTTGCAGCAGATATTGCTCGGTCTGTTCGCGGTTTAATGAAACTGTCAGCAGCGGCTGGTCTGCCTGGCGGCGGTCAATGGCCCAGTCCTGGATGTCCGCGCCGCGCACCTGGGTTATATTGACGTTGGCCGGCAGGGCGACCACCAGTTTGTTCAGGCTGCCTTGCACCAGATGATAGTTCAAAATCGTATCCAGATGCAACGCGCCCACGCCCGCCACGGCGATGATGTTGGCTTCGCATTCCACCACCCGTTCGGCCTCCAGTTTTTTGATTTCCGGCTTCCACCGCATGACGAACCGGTCGCCGACCCCCAGGAAGGCCGTCACCAGCGCCTTGCCATCCGCGGTTTTCCGGCGTTGCACGCTCAAGGCGCCGGGAAAATTGACTTCCAGATCGTCCCGGTCGCATTGGACGGTAACTTCCCGCACACTGGCCATGGGGATGTCAAAGTTCACGCTCCGCCAGTCGCCTTCCCGGGCCGGCCGGCCGGCAAATTCGAATTGCACCTGATGCCGGCCGCGGCCGTCGGGCAGCAGCCAGTAGCAGTTATCGGCGTAATCGAGCGTTGCGCCGCGCGGCAAGGCGCCGTTGCGGTAGGCGATGGCGCCCGCCACCAGCGGCACGCGCGCCGCGCGGGTCGATGTTTCAACTTCGAACGCCAAATCGAAGATGACGTTTTCGCCGTCAATCGCGCCCTTGATGACCAGGTCCGCAATGGTGAATTCCGGCGGCGGCGGCGGGCTGGTTGTTTCCGCCATGGCCGTGGCGCATAGCGCCATCAAACACCCGGCGAGTTGCGCCAGCCCGCGTATGCGATTTGTTTTTATCATCTCATGAATCCTTCATTTTTAGTTTGGCTACCGCTTGGCTTCTTCAAATTTCGGCGTCAGGCCGGTTTCCGTCAGGCGCAGCAGTTCCTGGATGCGCTGATCCAGATTCAGCTCCAAGGCCACCGGCCGCAAAACCCGGGCCACATCTTCAAACTGACTGCCGGCGGCGTAGGGGCTGCCGCGCAGAATTTCCGCGAAATGCGCCGCCGCCGCCGCCAGCCGGAACCGGGCGTCCATGCCGGCGAAGGATGCCGCGCTGTCCGGCGGCATGATGGGTTGTTCGATTTCCTCAATCAAGCCGGTCAGTGCATTCCGGCACCGGACGCGCACCACGCCCAGCGGCGCGCGGGGATCGCCCTGCAATTCCAATTCGTACAACGCGGTCACCGACTGGCCCGATCCGATTTCGCCGGCATCCACGCGGTCGTCGCGGAATTGCTCCTTTTTCAATTGCCGGTTTTCATACCCCAATTGCCGGTACTTCTTCACGCGTTGCGGGTTGAACTCCACCTGGATTTTCACGTCCCGGGCGATGATGTTGATGGCCGCGGATAATTCATCCGCCATCACCCGCCGCCCCTCGGCCGGTGAGTCAATGAAGGCATACACGCCGTCGCCTTTGTCCGCCAGGGTTTCCAGCATGGCGTCGTTATACGAGCCGGACCCGAATCCAAACACCGACAGCGAGATGCCCTGCCGGCGATAGTCCGCCACGGATTTCAGAATCTCCTCCGCCGACGTGGTTCCCAGGTTGGCCATGCCGTCGGAAAGCAACAACACGCGGTTGGCGGCCGCGCTGTCGAATCCGCGCGCCGCCGTGGCATAGGCCAGGCGCATTCCAGCCGCCAAAGCCGTTGATCCGGAAGTTTGCAGGTTTTGGATCGTATCCAGAATTTTGCGTTTTTCCGATACCGGCGTATGTTCCAGCAGCAGGCGGGGCTGCGAGTCGTATTGCACGATGGCTATCTTGTCGGCCGGGTCCAGCCGTTCCACCATTTGGGTCAACGCATCCTGGAGCAGGCCCATGCGGTCCGGCGTGGCCATGGAGCCGGAGGTGTCGATCAGCAATGTCAACACGGCCTTCTTTTTCTCCTCCCGCCCCAGCCGCCGCCCCTTGACGCCGATTTTCAGGAGCGATAATCCCCGGCCGAATCGCGATGGCCCGCAATCCGTGTGCACGGCAAAAGTCGCGCCGTTGGGCGGCGCGTAATCATATTCGAAATAATTGACAAATTCCTCCGTGCGCACGGATTCCGGCGG
>CAZYXU010000293.1:0-3429 GCA_964650945.1 uncultured Verrucomicrobiota bacterium
GCGCGCGACGCGGCGGTGGCGGCGCACGAAAGCGCCGAAGCGGCCCTGGCGCAGGCGCGCGCCCAGCGCGAGCTGGCGCAGGTCAACCTGCAGGAATCCTTCATCCGCGCGCCCATGGACGGCGTGGTGGCCGAGCGCTACGTTGATCCGGGCGCCATGGTCGGGGCGAATTCTCCGATCGTGCGCCTGGTGCAGATGTCGCCGCTGCGGCTGATGGTTTCCGTGCCCGCGCGCATGCTGCCGCTGCTGCATCCCGGCGCAACGCCGGTGGCGGTCCGCACGGACGCTTATCCCGACCGCGTTTTCCAATGCACGGTGGGGCGGGTATTTCCCACGGTGGATACTTCCACCCGCACCGCGCCGGTGGAAATTCTGCTGGAGAACGAGCGCAACGGCGACGGCGCCTGGCTGCTGCGTCCCGGCATGTACGCCACGGCGGAAATCCGCCTGGCGGTGCGCGCAAACGCGCTGATGGTGCCGGCTGCCAGCATTTTGCGCGTTCTGGAGCGCCAGGTTGTGTTTGTGATTGAAGGCAATGCCGCCCGCGCGCGGACGGTTGCCACCGGCATTCGCAGCGGCGACCAGGTGGAAATCATGGAAGGACTGCAAGCCGGCGATGAATATGTCGTCATGGGCCAGAACAAGCTAACGGACGGCGCCAATGTCGAGCGGGTCAAGCCGGCGCCCGGTCCGGCCGGGGAGCCGCCGGCGTCATGAGGGAGACCCACCTGTGAAATTACCTGAATTGGGCGTGCGCAAGCCCGTCACGACTTTGATGTTTTTCCTGGCGGTGCTGATGATCGGCGCCGTCATGATCATGGAACTCTCGGTGGATTACCTGCCGGAGATCGAACGGCCCACGGTGACGGTTGTGACCGAGTGGAGCGGCGCCAGCACCGAGGATGTGGAAAACAAGGTCACCAAGCAGATCGAGCGCGCCCTGGGATCGGTCAATAACCTGAAGGAACTGACCAGCGCCACGGTGGAGGGCATCTCCTCCGTGACCTGCGAGTTCGTCTGGGGGACGGACCTCGACGAGGCGTCCAACGACATGCGCAGCAATATTGACCGCGTCAAGCGGGATTTACCGGAAGACGCGGAAGAGCCGCGCTTCATGAAGTTCAATACCTCCCAGATTCCGATCCAGTTCTACGGCGTTACCGCCAGGGAAAGCGTGGAAAATCTGTATGACATCATTGACCGCGATGTCGCGGATCCCCTCAAGCGCCTGCCGGGCGTGGGCACGGTCAACCTCTTCGGCGGGCTGCAGCGCGAAATCCAGGTGCGGCTGGATCCCGCGAAACTGACCGCCTACGGCATTGACCTGGAAGCCGTGGCCCGCGTGCTGGCGGCGGAAAACGTCACCCTGCCCGCCGGCAATCTCAAGGTGGGCCGCATGGATTACACGATCCGTGTGCCCGGCGAATTCGCCGAGCCGGCGGAATTGGAGACGGTGGTGCTGCGCGCTGACAAGGGCGCCTATGTTTACCTGCGGGATGTGGCGCAGGTGCTGGACGGCTTCGAGGAGGAAAAACGCATCACGGAGATCAACAGCAGCCGCGGCATGATGATGATGGTGCAAAAGCGCTCCGGCGCCAACACGGTCGCCGTGGCGCGGGAAATTACCAGGGAATTGGAGCGCCTGAAACCAACCCTTCCGCGCGACATCGAACTCCACCTGATTGCCGACACCAGCACGGACATCGTCAACTCGATCGACAACGTGACCAATACCGTCCAATGGGCGTTTGTTTTCGTGGTGCTGGTCGCGCTGCTGTTCCTGCGTAACCTGCGCTCGGCGCTGATCATTGCTTTGACCATTCCCTTTTCCCTGATCATAGCGTTTATCTTCATGTGGGCGATGGGGTGGACCATCAACATCATTTCCATGTCCAGCCTGGCCGTCGCCATGGGCATGGTGGTGGATAACGCCGTGGTGGTGCTGGAAAACATCACGAAAAAGGTGGAAGGCGGGACCGCGCCGCGCGAGGCGGCAATGTTCGGCAGCGAAGAGGTGGGCACGGCGGTGTCCGCCTCCACCCTGACCACCATCGTGGTGTTTGTGCCGTTGATCTTCCTGGAAGGCGAGTCCGGGGTGATGTTCAAGCAGTTGGGCGGATTGTTGACGGCCACCCTGGTGGCGAGTATGGTTTGCGCCCTGTGGTTGACCCCAATGCTGGGCAGCAAGCTGCTGCGGACCGCCAAGGACCAGCAGGCGCGGATGGGCGCGCGCCTGGCCGCCTTCCACGCCCGCGCCGACCGGGGATTTCAGGCCGTGGATGCCGCTTATGGCCGGCTGCTGCGCCTGGCCTTGCGCGCGCGCTGGCTGGTGATTGTGCTGGCCCTGGCGCTGCTGGGCGGCGGGATCTTGCTTTTCCGGACGGTGGGGTCGGAATACTCGCCGGAAGACGATTCCGACCGGCTGACCATCCGGGTGGAATTGGATATCGGCACCCGGGTGGAAGAGACGGCGGAAGTCTGCCGCCGTATAATCCCGGTCGCCCTGGCGGCGGCCGGACGGGGAAACGTCAGAACTTATTCCATGCGTTGCGGCGAGGGGCGGGGCATGGATTCCAGTTCCGGGACGCACATCGGCCAGGTGCAGTTGCGCTTGGTTGGCACCCGCGAGCGCACGAAAACCGCCAAGGCCATCGGACGCGAGGCGGCGGACCGGGTGGCGCGCTGGCCGGAGGTGGTGAAGGTCACCACCGCTGGCGGCGGCATGGGACCGGGGCGCGGCGCCAAACCCATCAAGATCGAGGTGACCGGGTTCGATTTCGATATTCTACAGGGGATTGCCGAGCAAGTCGCCGGCATTGTCCGCGCCACCCCCGGCGCGGTGGAGGTGAATATCGCCCGGGACATGGGCCGGCCGGAGCTGCATGTCGAAATTGACCGCGTCAAGGCGGCCGCCCACGGCTTGAACGTGTCGCAGGTTGCCCGGGGGCTGCGGACCCTGTTTTACGGCACGGCGGCCACCAAGTTCCATGATGAGGACGACGAGTACGACATTCTGCTGCGCCTGGACGAGCCGCATCGGGCTTCGCTGGCCGATCTCGCGCGCGCCGAACTCACCGCCGAAGACGGCCGGCGCATCCGGCTGGACAGCGTCGCCGTCATTGCCGAACGGACAGGCCCGCTGAAGATTGACCGCAAGAACCAGGAGCGCATGATTGCGGTGGAAGCCGATGTTTTCGGCCGCAGCAGCGGCGACGTGGTGGCCGAACTGCGCCGGACAATCACCCGCCAGGTGGCGCTGCCGTCGGGAGTGGGGATCAATTTCGGCGGCACCGCTGAGGATCAGGCCGAAACCTTCGCCGACATGCGCTTGATGCTGATTCTCGGCATCGTTTTGGTGTACATGGTCATGGCGGCGCAATTCGAAAGCCTGCTGGACCCGTTCCTGATCCTGTTTTCCATCCCCTTCGC
>CAZYXU010000294.1:0-3390 GCA_964650945.1 uncultured Verrucomicrobiota bacterium
TTCATTAGCATCCCACAGGATGCTCAGACTGTAGGCTGAAGGCTGTAGACTATAGGAAAACCGCGGATTTCAAGCATCGGATCGGAAAACACAGTTCCGGTTTTTTTGCCGATGTTTTTCGGGGTTTTAACCTACAGCCTACAGTCTAATAACCTTCAGCCTTGGCGTCCTTTATGGGACGCCAGTGTGCGCGCCTCAATGATTATTATCCGGCGATCAAGGCCCGGTCAGCTCGTATTTTACCAGGCCGAAGCTGGCCGGCTTGGGCAGGGCCACCCGCACCTGCCCGGCGCGGTCAACTTTGAGAGTTTTTACACGCAAAGCCCCGGCGATGCTTTCCATGCGCAGTTTTGCGCCGGGCGCCGCGCCGCGTAAAGCGAATTGCGCCTGCGGCCGGTCGGTCAGTTCGCGGAAGAAGATCAAATAGCCGGTTTGCGGGCCGGTGACCGACTGGAAGCCGGTCCAGGCGCGGCCGGACGGCTCCTCGCCGATGGGGTAAACCCGGCCGGCGAGCAATGCCGCCTGGTGCGGCCGGTAGGCGTGGATCAGCGCGGCAAGTGTTTTCCGGTCGCGGGGCGCCAGCCGGTGGGTTTCCATCCAATACAGCGGATTGCTGAACAACACGCCGGCGCAACAGTATGCCGCGCCAAAAACCTCCGGGCGGAACGGATCGTCCCCGTAATTTTCCCGGCGGTTGCCGGGATCCACGCATTCCATGTGCAGGCGGTAGCTGGGTACGTATTTGCTCAGCCACCAGAGGTTGCGCATGGTGCGGTAGGGAAAATATGTCTTGTCCAGCCCGTAGCGGTTTTCGATAAACAGATTGCCGGTGGCGGCGGTGCCGTAAAAATGGCCAGTGCGGCGGGCGCGGCCGCCGGTGATGTCGTAGTTGATACAGATTTTCCGGTTGGCGCCCTGGAAGACGCCGTCCAGGAATGCCAGGAAATTGCGCTCGCCGGTTTTGGATTTTATCGCCACCCCGTCGATTTTGACGGCGTCAAAGCCGTAATCCCGGGCAAGGGCCAGGACGGTATCGCGGTCCTTCTCCCAGTTGGCGTAATCGTTGCTGGCGTCCGGAGCGAACCAGAATCCCAGGCGCACGCCTTTTTCCCGCGCGCGTTCCGCCAGCGGTTGGAATCCGCGCGGGAAACGCTCGGGATGGATGCGCCAGTAATCCGGGCTGATGGCATAGGGGCTTTTCGGAATGGCGTCTTCAACATTCAGCCAGCCGTGCCGGATGCCCTCTTGCCAACCGGCGTCCAACTGCACATGCGTCAACCCCAGTGCCGCTGCGGTGTCAATTTCCTTCAGGATCAACGCTTCGCAAATGTTTTTACTGCCGCTGCCGGCGCCCCAGTTGTTGGCGAGGATGTTGAAGTTGCGCGCCGGCGCCGGGGCGTGCCGCCGGCGGTCGAGTTGATAAAACAACTCCACCCCGGAATCTTCCGCGCCGTCGGTGACCCCGACGGCGGAAGCATAAGCGTCAAAGCTCTTGCCGGACCGGATTTCTTCGTCGGTGATGCCCGAACCGGCAATGGCCAGGGTTTTGCCGCAATAGGCGAAATCGAACCCGGGATAGTTGAGCTGCTCGTTGGGCGGCGGGCTGATTTTCAGCGCCAGCAACCCGCCGGCGCGGTCGCGGTCGCGGCAGTGCAGGTAATGACCCGATTCGCGGATGCGCTCCTTGTTGTAGGTGTAGGCGCGCTTTTCCTGCACCAGGTTATCGTTGTAATCCGACCGCGCGGTGAATTTGGCGGCGGTATAGGCCAGGTGCAGCGGCGCCAGCCCGAAGAAGTCCAGCCGGTCGTCCACCATCACGATGTGCAGGCCGCCCGTGCCATTATCGAAATACGGCTCCACTTCGGCTGCCAGCGCCGGCGCGGTCTGGCGCAGGGTGTATTGCGCGCAAATGACCGGCAAAGCGGGCCAGATGCGCTGCGTCCAGGTGAGCTCCGCCGCCGGATAAGTCAAGGCCGCGCGGACCAGCAGGTGCGGTTCCGCCGCGCCGCCTTCATCGCTTTCGCCGGCTTGCAGTTCCACGCGAGGCGCTCCGGCCAGCGGCAGGGCTGACCGGCGGAAGGCGTCCTTGTAGGGCGCCGCCCAGACCCATTCGCGTCCGCGTTGCTTGTCGCGGATGGAAATTGCCGCCGGCGCGCCCTCCTGCAAATCCCAAATGCGTTCAATGCCGGCATTGCCGATGATCAGCCGGGTGCCATCCAGCCGCGCGTAACAGTCTTTGAATTCATTCATGGGTTGAGTTGCTTGCATAGCTGGCTTTTAGAAGCAACTCAAGATGCTACGGGATATTGCTGTTTTTGCAAGAAGTTATTGTTTTAAGGTGATTTTTTCAATATTCTGCGCGCAGGGATCGGCAAAAGACCATGTTAAATTTAGGATGGCGGGCGCTGCCTGCCTGAAGGCGAAATATGGAACGGTTCTGCCGCATTGAACAATTGATCGGCGCGGATGCGCTCGGGCGTCTGCGGCGGTCGCGCGTGGCGGTGTTCGGTCTGGGCGCGGTGGGCTCGTATGCGGTCGAGGCGCTGGCGCGCGCCGGGGTGGGGACCATGCGCCTGGTGGATTGCGACGTTATCCGTCCCAGTAATTTCAACCGGCAGCTTTATGCGCTGGAATCCACCCGCGACCGCCCCAAGGCGGAAGTCGCCCGCACGCGCGTTCTTGATATCAACCCCGCCTGCGCGGTGGATGCGCAGGCGGTGTTTGTGGATCATACCAACGTGGAACTCCTGCTCGCCGGCGGTTGGGATGTGGTGATTGACGCCATTGACAGCCTGACCCCGAAGGTCACGCTGCTGGCCGCCGCCGTGCGCGCAGGTCTGCCGGTGGTCTCCAGCATGGGCGCCGCCAGCCGGCTGCGCCCGCAATTCATCCGGCTGGCGGACATTGCCGCCACCCGGCATTGCCCCCTGGCCCGGTTTGTCCGTAAAAAGCTCCGGCAGCGCGGCGTGACTTCCGGCGTCTGGTGCGTTTATTCCGAGGAGCCCGTGCGCCGGCCGGGGCCATCTGTGCCGGCCGCCGCGGAAGCGGAAACCTTCGCCCGGGGCCGACCGCGCCGGCCACTGGGCAGTCTGTCATATGTCACCGGCATGTTTGGGTTGTGGGCGGCCTACCAGGCGATTAATCTGCTGGTGGATTTGGAAAAAACCGCTTGATAATCACTGGGCGTTTATCTAACATGCGCCGCGTAATACTGTGAGAGCAAATTTTTAAAACTAACTGAAAGCAACGCGGTTTTAAGGTTTTACGCAAAAACACTGAACACTTTTCAACCAATTCCGACCTCAAACAACCGTTGAACCTGATTCATTAGCATACCACAGGATGCTCAGACTGTAGGCTGAAGGCTGTAGACTATAGGAAAACCGCGGA
>CAZYXU010000295.1:0-3338 GCA_964650945.1 uncultured Verrucomicrobiota bacterium
CAAACTTTCGCGGACTTTGCCGGCGCGCAGGCTGCGGGAAAGCTCCGCGAACACTTCGTCCACCGCCAGGGCGAAGCGATCGATAATCGCATCCGTGTGCGCCCAGGTTGGGAACACGCCGGCGCCGGCCAGGAACCCCCGTTTGAGCATTTCCTGGGTGTACAAGGTCCGCAAGACCTCGGATTCCGCATGTTCAAAACGCAGATGCAGGATGCAATTGAATCCATTGCCGGTATGCACGGGCAGGTTATGCGCCGCGCCGGCATCCTGCCAGATTTTCACAATCCGGGCGCCGATGCGTTCCACATGTTCGCGCACCGGCAAGGCTTCCAACCGGGCGATGGTGGCCAGCGCCGCCGCCGGTCCGATGCTTTCCGTCCAGTAGGTGCTGCTGATGAACGAAGTATGCGCGCCGGCCATGGCGGCGTCCGTGCCGATGACGGCGGCGATGGGATGGCCGTTGCCGAGCGCCTTGGCGAAGATGGCCATGTCGGGATTGACCCCGAAACGCAGGTGCGCGCCGCCGGACGCCAGGCGCCAGCCGATGGTGATTTCATCGAAAATCAAAAGCGCGCCGCAGCGTTGCGCCGTCTGCCGGACCGCTTCCAGAAAGCCCGGCGCCGGCGGGTGATAGCGGCAGGGCTCCATGACCACCGCCGCCAGCCGCCCGCCATGTTCCGCGGCGATTTTTTCCAGGGCCGCGGCGTCGCCATAGCGAAACGCCAGGGTTGTGCCCTGCAGTTCGCGGGGGACGCCCAGGGGGTCAAGGCCGGGGAGCAGATGTCCGTCCAGGGCGCTGGAGGCGCCCAGGTTGGCGGCCAGGTACCAGTCATGCCAGCCGTGATATCCGCAGACCGCCACCAGCGAACGGCGCGTGGTGGCGCGCGCGATGCGCACGGCCACAGCGGCGATTTCGCCCCCGGAACGCGCGAACCGCGCCGACTCGGCCCAGGGATGCAGCCGTAGCAGGGTTTGCGCCAGTTCAACTTCTTCCGGCGGATTCAAACTGGACATGGCGCCCAGGTTCAGCCGGCGGCGGACCGCGCGTGTGACTTCCGGGTCGCGGAATCCCAACAGGCAGGAGCCGATGCCGTTGCTGGACAGGTCGTAATAATGCCGGCCGTCCAGGTCCCAGGTCTCGCAGCCGCGGGCTTCACGGAAATAAGCCGGCCATTGATCCGGCGCAAACATCTCCGGCCGCTTGCTGAGCAATTGCGTGCCGGCCGGAATCAGCCGCTTGGCGCGCCGATACATTTCCGCCGTCTGCTGGCCGGCGGCGGGCGCCAGGCCCAACAAGCGCCGGGCATTGTTGTAAAACACGTCTTCCAGATCGGCGGCGTTCAAGCCGAAATCTTCCGCCGCCTGGCGCAGGGCGCGCAATGCTTCCACACCCACGGTTGCGGGACGGCAATCCGCCGGCAGCTTTTCAAAATCAATCACGCTGCGATCCGCCCATAGAAAGCCTTCGCCCAGCGCCACGGCGCGCCCCTCGATTTCGCTGACGGGGAAATCCGTGCCCCAGAGCAATTTGCGCGGACCGAACTGATCCAGGATGGCGGTCAGCGCCGGCGCCTCGCAAATGCCGGAGGTGTCGAACCAGATATTCTCCAGCCCGCGCAGCGCCGCCAGTCCCTGCCGGGTATGGCGGTAGTTAAAGCCGCGGCCGGCATGGGCCAGGACCAACTGCGCCCGCGGATAGCGCGCGGTATGTTCGCGGATGTAGCGCTGGTTCTCCGGATCGGCCAGGGCCCGGCCGCGCACCAGGTGCAGCATGATGACGGCGCCGCGCGCATCCGCCGCCGGCCAGGCCCAGGCGGGGACGAATTGATCCGGCACGGCACTCCAGGTAGGTTTGCCGGCGGCAAAATGATGATAGGTTTTGAATCCCGCAAAGGCCGGATGCCGGCACAATTCCTCCGCGGGCGGGACATCCGGCGCAATCAAAAACAGGGCGCGGGAATCAGGTTCGCCTGCCATCTGCCGCAACATCCAGGCATTGGCGGCGGCCAGATCGCCGCCGGGCGTTGGGAAGGGAAAAAACAGTCCGCCGGCCAGCCGCTCCGCCCCCGCCAGCCGGCCAACGCGTTCCCGCCAGACAGCCGGCGTAGCCTCCGGCCCCACGGAACATGTCAGCGGCCGCTCAAGCCGCAGATCGGCTTCGCGATAGAGGTGCGCATGCGCGTCAAACAATCGCGGCGGCAAAAAATCATGCAGGTCAGCGGGCAGGTCAGCGTTTTTCATGGGCATGGAGGGCTCCCAAAAAGATTTTTAAACCCGCGGTCCGGATTTCCGCGGGCAGACGGCCGAAATTCCATGGCAGTTCCGGCAGCACAATCGTGGAGTTGAAATGTTTTTGGCAATAATCAACGATGGACGTGCCCGGATACATTTCCCGCCATAACACCACGTAATAACGGCAGCCTGCCGGATCGCCGGCGTCGAACACCGCCTCGTACAGCCGGGCGCCCACGCGCTTGTCCAGGAATCCGAGCATAGGGATGTTGGACAGGTAACTGTGGTAATCCAAGAGGCAGGCAGGCCGCAACGCCCGGATTTCCTCACGCAACGCCAGCATGGTCAAATCCGGCGAACTCATTCCGGAAACAGCCATGTTGAAATCTTGGTATTGGTCCGGCGCAATGCGCGTCAGCTTGATGCCGGCGGCAATGCCATCCGGATTGACGTTTGGGAATAGATGCACGGTGTATTTGCGTAAAATTTCCCGGGCGGCGGAGGCATGCAGCAGGTAATCGGCGATGCCTTCCACGGCAAACGAGCCGCTGGATTCATTCGCATGGGTCCGCGCCAGCACCGCAATATTCGGCTTGCGGCGGCCGCGGCGCGCCGGCGCAATGGTCAGACACCGCAAATCCCGCCCTTGGGCGGTCTGGCCAAGGCAGCGCACCTGGCATAACGGATGCCCGGACGCGGCCGCCAGGAACCGTCCGGCATCTTCATTGGAATACCAGGGGAAGGCGCCGAACCAGGAAACGCCATGGGGAATTTCAAAATGATACCGGGTATGCGCCGCCGCCGCCTCGCCGCGCAGGACTGTATAACGGCCGCCGATTTTTTGATAGCCATACCGCCGGTAATGCGGCCATTTTGTGTCGGCCCAGGACAGCCGGATATCCACGCCAACCCGCGCGCCCGGGTTGTCAATGCGCAGCCAGGCCGGATTTTGGGCGTTATCCTGCCCCAGGCCGCGCAAAATCCGCTGGCGCACGGACCAAACCAGCGGTTTTAAAGAGCTGATGGCGACCGAGCCCGGGATGGCGTCGGTCAAACTGACTTTTCGATTGGACGCGCGCATGGTTTCCTCCATGGTTTTCATGCCA
>CAZYXU010000296.1:0-3332 GCA_964650945.1 uncultured Verrucomicrobiota bacterium
GGGAATCGAACCCCTCTTTCCAGGATGAGAACCTGATGTCCTAGCCGATAGACGAAGGGGGCGGGTGCGGCTTGTGAATTTGCAATTGCGTTGCAATTTGACAAACCGCGCCTATACTATGGCCCCCATGAGCATCTGTCGAGAAAAAATTTTAGCATATCACCAGGGCGGCAAGGTCGGCACGCTGCTGACCAAGCCCCTTGACGGACCGGAAGACCTGAGCATGGCTTACACCCCCGGCGTCGGCGAGGCGGTCAAGGAAATCGCCGCCCGGCCCGCCGCCGCGCATGACATCACCGCGCGCCGCAACCTGGTGGCGGTGGTGTCGGACGGCACGGCCATTCTCGGGTTGGGCGACCTGGGCGCGGCGGCCAGTATTCCGGTCATGGAGGGCAAGGCGGTTTTGTTCAAGGCGTTCGGCGACGTGGACGGCTGGCCCGTGCCGCTGGATTTTTGCCGGCGGAACGGCCAGTCCGACGGCCGCACCGACCCGGAACGCGTGATTGACACCACAGCGCGCCTGGCCTGCATGTACGGCGGCATCAATCTCGAGGACATCGCCGCGCCCGCCTGCTTTGAAATCGAACGGCGCCTGGACGAGATGCTGGATATTCCCGTCTTCCATGACGATCAGTGGGGCACGGCGGTGATTACCCTGGCCGGAGTTTTTAATTACTGCCGGCTGGCCGACCGCAAAATGGCGGACCTGCGCATCGTGATCAACGGCGCCGGCGCCGCCGGCATCCGTATCGCCGACATGCTGAAGGATGCCGGCGCGCAGCAGGTAATCATGTGCGATTCAAAGGGCGTGCTGCACGCGGACCGCACCGATTTGAATGAAATGAAGCGCCGGCACGCCGTTGCCGGCGTCACGGCGCGCAAACTGCCGGAAGCCATGCGCGGCGCGCACGTGTTCATCGGCGTGTCCGCCGCTGACTGCGTCAAACCCGGCGAAGTTCTGGCGATGGCGGATTTTCCGGCCATCTTCGCCATGGCCAATCCCAATCCGGAAATCCGGCCGGAAGCCGTGGCGGCGGCGTTTGGCGCGCGCCCGTATATCATGGCCACCGGGCGGTCGGATTATCCCAACCAGATTAACAACGTGCTGGGATTCCCGTTCCTGTTCCGCGGCGCGCTGGACACGCGCGCCCGCACCATCAACATGGAAATGAAAAAGGCCGCCGCGCGCGCCCTGGCCGAACTGGCGCGCGCGCCGGCGCCGGAATCGGTCAAGCGCATTTACCATGCGCCGGACCTGGAATTCGGGCCGGGTTACATAGTGCCCAAGCCGTTTGACCGCCGCCTGTTCGTGAAGGTGTCCAATGCCGTGGCTCAGGCCGCGCTTGCCAGCGGCGTGGCGGGTGTGGCCAAGCTCGATGACTACCCCGCGCAATTGGCCGCCCGCGCCGCCCGGCTCTGGCCGGAATGAGCACACTCCCCCGCTTATCGTTTAAAATGGCTTTTGCCGGTTGCCTTGGACGGTTCCGGCCGGCCGCCCGGCGCTTGGTCGTGCGGGTGGGGGTTGGTGTGGCAGGTCTTTAATTTCAAAATCACCGGCGCGCCCTCCAGCCCGAATTCCTGGCGCAGGCGCTTGATTAAAAACGCCTCGTAGGCATCCGTCAGCCGGCCCGGGGTGTTGACAAAGAGCGTGATGGTCTGGGGCTGGGTGCCGGTCTGCGTGGCATAAAATATTTTCAGCCGCCGCCCCTTGATCATCGGCGGCTGCACTTGCATCGTCGCGCGCGTAATCGTCCGGTTCAACGGGCCGGTGGCGATTTTAAGGCGGGTTTCCTCCGCCACGGCGGCGGCCGCCGCCAGGACCTTGGGCAGGTTGAATCCCGTCCGGGCGGAAACGCAAATCGCCGGGGCGAATGCCAGGAACGGCAAGTCGGCCTTGATGGCGGCGATGCCATCCTCCGGCCGGCCGCTCGGGCGCAGCAAATCCCACTTGTTCAAGGCCAGGACCAGGCCCCGGGCGTTATCCATGATCAGTTGGGCGATGGTCTTGTCCTGCGCGGTGGGTCCCTGGCTGGCGTCCAGCATGAGGATGACGACGTCCGCCCGTTGTATCTGGCGCTCCGCCTGGCGCAGTCCGATATGGTCCGGCGCCTCGCGCAGGCGGTTGACCTTGCGGATGCCGGCGGTGTCGGTCAGGAGATATTCCCGGCGCTCCCCGCCATGCGTCAGCGCAAAGGGCACATCTACGCAGTCCCGCGTAGTGCCCGGCAGGTCGGAAACGATCAGGCGCTCGTCCCGCAGCAACGCATTGATGAAGGACGATTTTCCCACATTGGGACGGCCGACGATGGTGATTTTCAACCGGTCTGCCGACTGGGGCGGCGGGGCGGCGGGCGGCAGCGCCTCGACCGCCGTTTGCATCAATTCGGCGATGCCGCGGTTGTGCAGGGCCGAGATCGGGAAAACCGGAAAGCCCAGCCGGTGAAATTCGCCGGCGGTCTGGTCGTGCGCGGGCGAGTCGGATTTGTTGACCGCCAGCAGTACCGGCAAACCTGTCCGCCGCAAGAAAGCGGCGGCTTCCTCGTCCAGCGGCACGACACCCGCTTGCAAATCCGCCACCATGATCGCCAGGTGGGCGGTTTGCAGCGCCGCTTCGGCCTGCCGGCGGATGGAGGAGGCGATCGCACGCTGCTGCGTCCGGACGGCGTGATCGTCGGATGTCTCGGGCGGCTCCAGCCCGCCGGTGTCAACCAGGGTGAAATCGCGCCCCGCCTGGCGCACCGGATGCGTCAGGCGGTCGCGCGTGACGCCGCTGGAGTGGTGGACGATGGCGACCCGCCGGCCGGCCAGCCGGTTGAACAGGGCGGATTTGCCGACATTCGGCCGGCCGACGATGGCCACGACGGGCAAATCAGGCGCGGCATCAGCAGGTTGCATGGAATTCTCTGCCATTACGGGAATGATTTTTAAATATGTTGCCTTGTCAAGACGGCCCGGTGGACTGAACGCTGCCCGCGGGCGGAGTTCAGGCGTCCGGGATGCCGGTTTCGGCGGCTTGGGGTGGAATCTGGTCGAGATGTCGCGGCAGCGCCATGATGCTCAGCAGGTAGAAAGCGGTGCCCAGTTGCACGCCATTCACCAGAAAAATGACGCCCAGGAACAGCAGGCGCTGCTGGTTGAGGTCGCCGAAGCCGCTGGCCACCCATTGGCCGACTACCAGCAGCACGATCAGGAGCCCGGCGAGAAAAACGGCGGCGGCGATCAGGCAGGCGCGTTCGAAAGTGAACCAGCGGTACAGCCAGGCGATCAACTGGTCGGAATGCAGGCCGGATAGATGCCCGTAAGCCTTGGCCAGGATGCCCACGGCGATGATC
>CAZYXU010000297.1:0-3322 GCA_964650945.1 uncultured Verrucomicrobiota bacterium
ACCAGCATAACTACCGGTTTTTCACGGATAAGGGCGCTTTTGAGCGGACACTGGCCTATCCGACATTCCAAAGCACCGAGCACGCGGCCCAGCAGCGGACTTTGTTTTATTCCAAAGAGCTTTATGGTTACAAAAACTGGATGGAATTGCCGATTGACGGTTATACCCGTCCGGAATATGCCGGTAAAAAGACACTCGGTCATGGCGGGCTGGACTACGCCATGTGGGATGCCTTCATCCAGGCCGTCCGGGCGGGTGGACCGTCCCCGGTCAGCCTGCGCGAGGGATTGCGGATGACTCTGCCCGGAATTTACGCCGCGGAGTCGGCGCGCAGGGGCGGGGAACTGGTGAGGATTGTTTACCCGTGGAGCAGCAATGCGTAATGCGCAACGCCCAACGCGATCGCGGTAAACAAACAAGGATTATCATGCCCAAACGACAACCGCCGGCCTTTTCCAGTCAATATCCCTTCCAGAACCACAGTTTGCCCCGTGAGCAGCGACTGGCCGACTTGATGCGGCGGTTAACGCTGCGTGACAAGCTAGGCTTCTTGAACGTCAAAACCGCCGGAGTGCCCCGCTTGGGCATTCCGCCGATTCACATGGAAAACGAGGCCTTACACGGCATTCTACGCCCCGGCCCGGCCACGGTATTTCCCCAGGCAATCGCCTTGGCCGCCATGTTTAACGATGATTTAATGTTGAAGATAGCAACGGCTATCTCGGATGAGGCGCGCGCCATGGTCAATTCACTGGATGAAGCGACTAAATACAAGCTGGGGCATTGCTACGCCTTTTTCTCGCCGGTGGTTAATATGGCGCGCGATCCGCGCTGGGGACGCACCCAGGAAACTTACGGCGAGGACCCATGCCTGACCGCGCGGCTGGGCGTGGCGTTTGTCCGCGGCCTGCAGGGCGATGATCCGTTTTATCTCAAGGCGGTGGCCACGCCGAAGCATTTTGCCATGAACAACGAGGAGCACAACCGGTTTGAATGCAACGCGCGCATTTCCGAACGCGCCTTGCGGGAGTATTACCTGCCGGGCTTCCGCGCTTGCGTGGCGGAGGCCGGGGCTAAATCAATCATGGCTGCCTATAACGCCATTAACGGCACGCCGTGCCATGCCAGCCGCAGGCTGCTGGCTGAAATCGCGCGCAGGGAATGGGGATTTGACGGCTACATTGTTTCCGATTCCGGCGGCGTCAAGCGCATGTTCGATCGTCATCATTATGTCAAGTCCGATGCGGCGGCCGCGGCCGCGGCCATTAACGCCGGCCTGGATGTGGAGGTTGGCCATGACATGTTGTTCCCTGAAAATCAAGGGGACAATGTAAAAAGCGGCAAGGTTGCGCAAAAACGCCTGGACGAAGCCTGCGCCCGGATACTGCGCGTGATGTTTCGCCTGGGAGTGTTCGATCCGCCCGCGCGCGTGCCCTATTCCAAAATCCCGGGCGAGCGCATCGGCTGCCGCCGGCATGCGTCGCTGGCATTGCGCGCCGCGCGCGAGTCCATCGTGCTTCTGAAAAACGCGCCGGTTAGGGGCCGGCCCCTGTTGCCGTTTGATCCCAAAAGCGTCCGCTCCGTCGCCGTGATCGGCAATAACGCCCACGAATGCCTGTTCGGTCATTACAGCGGCACGCCCGTCCACCCGGCGATTTCACCGGCCGCCGGCATGCTGAAATATCATCCCCGGGGCGTTTTGATCCGTCCGGTCAAATGGCGTTACTGCCGTCCCGACGAGTTTATGCCGTTTGCCGGTGAGCTTTTGACCCCTTGCGCCGGAGATCAGAAACAATCCGGGTTTTACGCGGAATATTTCGATAATTCCCATTTACGCGGCAGACCGGTGGGGACGAGGGTGGATGCCGCGATAAATTTCAACTGGATCTGGGTGTCCGATCCGTTTGTCCGGACGGACAACTATTCGGCGCGGTGGACAGCCATCCTGCGCCCGCCGGTTACGGGCACCTACAAATTCAAGCAGGGTTTCAGTTCCGGCCTCCGCTTTTATGTCAACGACCGGCTTGTGGAAGACCTCTGGCGCGACATAATCCATGGGTGGGATCGCAAAATCATCAGCGTGCCGCTGGAAGCGGGCAGGGAATACCAGATCCGGATCGAACATTTTGCCACAGAAAAATATCCCTCACGCAAGTCGGTGCAACTGGAATGGAACGTGCCGCTGCCGCCGGAAATAAAATCCTTTGCCCCGGAGACGCAGGCCGCGCGCGCGTGCGACGCGGTGGTGGCGGTTCTGGGAATCAGCACGCGCTACGAAAGCGAAGGGCTGGACCGCCCGGATATCCGGTTGCCGTCCGAACAAGTTGAGATGCTGCGCCGGGTGCTGCGGGTCAATCCCCGTACGGTGGTGGTCCTGGAAACCGGCAGTGTGCTGGATATCCGCGCGCTGGCCGCGCGCGTTCCGGCGATCATGGTGGCCTGGTATCCGGGGGAGAGCGGCGGCCGCGCCCTTGCCGATGTGCTCTTTGGCCGGCATAATCCGGCCGGCCGGCTGCCGCTGACATTTTACCGCTCGCTTGCGCAGTTGCCGCCTTTTGACGATTACGAGCCCGCCCGCGGCCGGACCTATATGTACCTGCGCCGGAAACCGCTCTATCCCTTCGGTCATGGGCTCAGCTACACCAGTTTTAGATATGCCAATCTGTGCGTCAGGCCCGCCGGGTTGACGCTGGACAACCCGGTAACGCTCAGCGTTGATGTCCGCAACATCGGCAAGCGTGATGGCGAGGAGGTAGTGCAGTTTTACGTGCAGACGCCGGCAGCCCCGGCGCCGCGGGCGCGCCGGATGTTGAAGGCTTTCAAACGCGTCCGAATTCCATGCGGCGCTTCCCGGCTGGTAAACGCTCAAATCGCCTGGCGCGACCTGGCGTATTACAGCGAAGCGGAAAATAAGTTTGTGCTGGAGCCGGGAACCTTGGCGCTGGAAGCCGGCGCTTCCTCCGCCGATATCCGCGCGCGGCTCGATCTGAAAATCCCGGGGCGGATGGTGTTCGATCCCTGATCGGGCGCCGGCCAAAAATTTGAAGATTTGGAGCTGAAATTCTGGTACAACGCGTCCACCGGTTTCCGCCCCCTCCGCGTTTAACCAATTTGGCTCCAAACTGTAGCGGTGTCCCGGTTCCGCTTGTAGTGAAGGCTTCCAGCCTTCGCCAGGGTTCGGCGCGGTCCGCGGTTCGTCCGCTACTGTCAACGCCGGTTTGAAATAACTCTTATTGCGCCGGTTTGAAAACGGCCATTTTCTTCATCCTGTTCCAGGCGAACCGCAGAACCGCAGATTGACGAACCGCAGAATATCGAAGGA
>CAZYXU010000298.1:0-3316 GCA_964650945.1 uncultured Verrucomicrobiota bacterium
TTATGGGGACATTTTAATTGAGTCCACAAGGGGACATTATTAAAGAGTCACGACAGTCAATTACTATCGTCCCATTGATATAATGAATCTACTGTAAACAACGTTATTTTCGAGAAAATTGGAGTTTGGCGTTGAATTTTCAGTTCTGATTTATTTCGGTATTGGCATCGTCCCATCTGGGTACGGAGTAGAACGAGTTTAGCCGCAAGTCCACAAACGGTCTCCGCTTGACTTTGCTTTAAAACCTGCCATGCTTTTTACGACCGCAATGCAAAAAACATGGAATTCCGTTTATGAAACCAAAATTTATTCTGCTATCCCTTACATCTATCCTGACAGCCGCCGCATCCGCGCAAACTCCCGATCCGCGTTATACCAACACGGCCGCCCAGATGACGGCTTTCATCACCAATCAAATGGCGGAGCAAGGGATCGTGGGGATGGGCATCGCCCTCCTGGAAAGCAACACCACGGTCTGGGCCCGCGGCTTCGGCTGGGCTGACCGCGAAGCGGGCATTCCCGCCGGTACCGGCACGGTGTTCCGCATCGGTTCGGTCTCCAAGGTTTTTGGCACCACGGCCATACTGAAACTTTGGGAACAAGGCCACGTGGACCTGGATGCGCCGATAACCAACTACATCCCCGATTTCGCCACCCTCCCCCGTTTTAGCGGTGCGGCGCCCATAACCGCGCGCATGCTGCTGGCGCACCAATCAGGTTTGCCGGGCGACATCCTGGCGGGAATGTTCACCGTGGAGCCCTCCGCCACCGGCTATTTGGAATGGCTGCAACCTTATTTGCGCACGGATTACCCGGCCTACCGTCCGTATTTTGTCAGTGTTTATTGCAATTCCGGATTTACCATCTCCGAGGGCATCGTGCGCGCGGCCAGCGGGATGGATTTTACCGACTACGCCCAGGCGGCGGTATTCGGCCCGCTGGGCATGCAACATTCATCATACCTGGTTGACCGGCCGGCAATCTCGAACAACCTGGCCCGGCCGTATATCGGCGGGATGCGCGCGCCCGACGAATACGTCGGCAGTTATGCCACGGGCAGCATGTTGTCGTCCATGCCGGATTTGCTGCGCTATTTGCGGATGGTGAATGCCGGCGGCATGCTGGAAGGCGTCACTTACCTGACCACGAACGCGCTGGCGGAAATGACCGCCGACACCAGCGTCAACTGCCCCTTGAATCTGATGTCGGACGGACTGTGCGGATTGGGGTGGGATTTTATACGCTGGTATCAACTGGATTACGCCGGACGGGTCTGGATCAAAAGCGGCGGCACGTTCGCTTACACCGCCTACATCATTGCCCTGCCGGACCAGCAACTGGGCGTGGCCGTGGCCGCCAACTCGAGTTGTTCTTTATTCGATATCGCCGTCAATGCGCTGCGCTGGGCGGTGCTGGACAAAACCGGCGGAGCGTTGCACTGGCCGACCAATACCTTTATCCCGCCCTACTCGCCCATAACCAATCGCGCTCAGGATGAATTGAATGCCATGGCCGGCATCTATGTTACGGGCGACGGCTTGGACCGGGTCACCGCCGGGGAAGGCGTTTTGACCTGGACCGCTGGAATCGATACCGCCGCGCCTACCGTGCATGCCAACATGGCGCCGCGCGCCAATGGCTGGTTCTCCGCGCCGGACTCACAAACCCAGGAAATAACGGTTACCAACGTAACCGGGGAAACCGTGCTTTTATCGCGCGCAGCCAAGGAGGCTTACCAGCATACCCTGCTCAAAGGCCAACGTTATACGCCGGCCGCTATTCCCGCCGCATGGAGCAACCGGTTGGAAACCTTGTTCCTGATAGACGATATTCATCCGTTGGACTACATGCTGCTGATCATCACTGATTTTGCCATGCATTTTTCGAAGCAATTCGGCATCCTGCATCATGCCTCGGGAATCAGCAACGGCTGGCTTGATCCCCGGGACGATGATACAGCCTTCGTGCTTGGATTGCAAAATCGCGGCCCAGCGGCAGTGCTGGTGGCGCACATCAATGGCGCAGAGCGCCTGCAATGCGGCGGCTACCATTTTATTGACGCAACCAGCCGGCCACTCATATCGCCAGGCAGCGTTTCCGCGGGCACGTTGCCCAACGCCGGCCGGACGGCCTGGTATCGCACCGCGGTCAAGTCGGGATTGGATTACCTCGTGCGATTGCAATCCAGCGACGGCTGCACCGCGGTTTTCTGCGACCCGGCCGCCGCGCTTAAGGTGTGGGCCTATCCCGCAACCGGCGCCTGCTGGCGCGCCGATACCAACGGCACCGCGTATATTGGCATTTATGGCGATGGCCGTAGCGCCGGCAGTTATGTTCTGAATTTGACCATCGCCAGCCATGGCGGGCATGATTTTGACGGCGACGGCAAGGCCGATCCCGCGCTTGCCCAGGGCGCGGAGTTAACCGCCTGGCTGTCTGGCGCAAACTATGCCCCATTTTCCATGAACCTGGGCGATCCCGGACGCGCCATGCTGGCCGCCGACGCTGACGGCGACGGCAAAGCCGATCCGGTCGTAGTGCAGACGGATGGCGCCTGGAAAATCTGGTTTTCCACCCGCAACTACGCCCCAATTACCATGGCATTGGGCACAACCGCCGGCACGCCGCTTCTGGCCGATTGCGACGGCGACGGCAAGGCCGATCCGCTGCTGGTGCTGCCGGGACGCTGGTATGTCGCCCTTTCGACGGAAAATTATGCCGTCCCCTACTCGTTCGATTTCGGCCTGGGCGCCGGCATGCCGGCGGCCGCCGATTTTGACGGCGACGGCAAAGCCGATCCGGCCATGGTCAACGGCGCCGTCTGGACCACAGCGCTCTCCGGCAGCGGTTATACCGTGAATAGCCTCACGCTCGAAACATCCGGCGCGCCATGTCCCGGTGATTACGATGGCGACGGATTGGCTGATCCGGCGGTATTCAACAACGGCTGGTATGTCTGGCTTTCCGGCGACAGTTACCGTAAAGCCGGTCCGTTTTTCTCCGGTGTAGCGGGCATCCCCTTGCCATAGCGCGCGCGGCCGAGAGATGTGAGCAAAATTCAGTAGCATCCCATAGAAAACCACTTTGTTTTCTCACAAAGACACCAAGCCACAAAGAAGATGGGGATTATTTATTACGGAACCGGATAAACAGTTAGCCACCCGCCTTCGCCAAAGCTACGGTGGGCACACCCGCCTTCGCCAAAGCTACGGTGGGCACACCCGCCTTCGCTGAAGCTACAGCGGGCAAGCGCATGGACTATAAAAGCAGGGATGTAATGTAAATGCAGGGGATATTGAAAGATGCCGCGCTGTCC
>CAZYXU010000299.1:0-3267 GCA_964650945.1 uncultured Verrucomicrobiota bacterium
ACATGTTTTTCACCCAGGGCGCGCACCTGCTCCACACTCAGCCCGGAATGATCCACCCGGCCCAGGCACATCAGGACGGCGTCATCCAGGTAGATCGCCGTGCCGGCCGGCAAATCCGTCGGCGCCCGCAACGCGCCGGTAAGGGTCTTGCGCGGGATGTTGGTTTCCGTGCCGGTCATGGAAACCATCGGCGCCATCCGCGTATAGCCCTCCAGGAAAAACCGGACGGTGTGTTTTTGCCACGCGGTCCCGGCGGTAACGGTCTCGTTTTTCGGGACGAAGGTCTCGCGTTTGAGCTTGCCGCCGGTTTCATCGAGATTCCAGACGTAAACCAGAACGCGCGCATCAGGCTGGCGCGCATTATCGACATCGCCCTTGATCCATACGGAGAATTCATACTCGCTGCCGGCCGCGGGTATGACCTGGCCCTCCACGCCGTATGAACCATGCAGCGCATCGCTGAAGATGACGCCCACCGTGCCCTTCCCGATGCCTTTTTCGGCGGACCGGAATTCGCGGACCGACAGGCGCCCGCAATATTGGCCGGAATGGCAGTCGTTCGTGGATAACGCAAAATCGGGCAGCATGGCGCCCGCATTGTAAACGGATATCTCGGGCGGCTTGCCGGCCGCATCGGTCTTTTCAAATCCGCCGTTATAAAGCAGGTTGGCCGGTTTCGCCCCCAGGTCATATTCCGCGCCCAAATCCCCGCTGGCCGGCGCCGGATCCTCAATCAAGCCGGCAAGGTACCGGACGCAATCCAGCAAAAGCATTTTTTCCGCTCCGGATGGCGGGACCACGGAACCGTCGGCCAGCAATCCGGGCAGCGCCCCATTGGCAATGTAACGCCCTTTGCCGGCTTGCCCGTAAACCACCACCGCGCCGGAACTCTTGGCGTTGTCGCCGGTCTTTTCAATGCCGCGCGCCAGGATTCTGCCGGCCGGTCCCGGCTCGGAAACGACATAATCGAAATAACTCAGGGGAATCCGATCGCCCTGCCGCAGGGACGGCGTAAAAGGCTGGGCCCGGGAAACAACCAGTTCGGCGGTAAACGGATCGCGGCTGATGACGTCATGGTAAACGCCTTTGGCTATTTCCGGAAACATCGGCACATGGCACTTGTAACCGACAGCGTCGTGCGTCACCATTAATCCGCCGCCATTTTCCACCCATTGCTTGACGATGGAGAACCAGCTTTCATAGGCCTGGTAGGCAGGTGTTTCCTTAACCACGCCTAAAGGCATCTGCGGCCAGATCAGCGCCTGGTATTTTGCCAGAATCTCCGGGGCAGCGTCCCGTATCACTTCCGGGGCGAATTCGCGCTGGCATTGCGCCAGGGCCTCGCGGATGCCGTCGGCATAGCTGGGCTGGTCGCCGAATTTCAAGATGCCCACATTGATTGGCGCGGCTGCGGCTGAAAATGCGCATGTTATCGCCAACGCCACCGACAGCTTTGACATGTTTATCATATCCAATCTCCGTTGTTAAACCGCCAATTCCACCAGCATCTTGCGCACCGCTTCCGCCAGGCTTTTTGCGCCAGTGTTAATCAAAAACTCGCCGAACTCCGCCGTGGCGTGCCGGTTTTCCGCCACCACCTCGGACTGCATGTCGTAAAATCCGTCAAAGGGCTTGTCCAATTCCGACAAATCCACTCCGGCCGGATCGATGGCCATGTTAATGGAAGTCTCCCACAATCCCCCGTGCGCGCCGGAATTCTTCAATCCGTATTTCTCCTTGGCCTTTAAAAGTTCGTCCTTGATGTAATCGCCTGTGCCGGCCGCCAGCAAGCGCATGCCGCCAATCTTGCCGCCGCGTTCCTCGGAGAACGCCTTCAGCATATGTACGGCCGGCCCATGCGCGCCAAACAAGACGCATATTTTGAATTTCAGACAATCGGCAAAAAATTCCGTCAACCCGGCGATAATGTTCCAGCATAAATCCCGGCCGCCGAACACGCCGGGGTATGCCTGAAAATCGAACGCCTTTAACTCATCCAAGGTTTTCGAGGGCGGATTGCCGGCCGGCACGATCGGAATGGTCGGATGGACAACCCCGCCGGAGATGGCGGCGGCGCGCCGGCAGATGACATGGCCTTTGCTGAAATCAATCGCCATGGATTGATGCGTCCCATGGTACTCCACGCCGCCGAACGGACAGTAGATCACCGGCGCGCGTTCGAACTCCGCGCGGAATTCCCGCGGCCGCATCTCCTCGAATTTATGGGTGCGTGTCATAATTTTATCCCCTTTTGCCAGCCAGCGGCAGGAACATGCCGCCGGCATGCAGCGGTTTATTTTGTTCCAGGTGTTCCAGCATGATCCGCTGCAGGCGGCTCTTGCGCGGCGCGGTTTTTAAATCCAACTCCCCCGCCGCTTGGCGGAAAACAAAATCAATGCCGGCGGTCGGCGTCGACTTGATCGGAAACAGGAAAACCTTGCGCATGAACTGGGCCATGTTGGAGTCCGGCAAAAGCGTCAGCCAGTCGGGATTAAGAATCCACGAAGTGCAGGTGAAACTTTTAACGCCATGCCCCGGCAGATGCCGGCGGATTATTTGGGCGGCAGCGCGCAGGGAAGCGTCGCAATCATCGGGCAGCATGGGCCGCCCGGGCGGGATATGCACCGTCGCCGCACACATGCGCGGCGCCATGACCGTCTCCCATTCCGCCGCATTCAGCTCCGCGCGTTCTCTTAAAATCCGCCCGGCCGGGGCAATCCGATTGCCGGAGATTTTGCCGGAAGATTGCTCCATGCGCGTAATGAAAGCGGGCGCGGCATTATCCCCGCAGACCAAGCCCGCATCGTCCACCGCTACGCCATCGGACGCCAGCGCCGCAACCTCGCCGGTATTCCGGTTGCAAAAGCCCCAGGCGGGCAGTTTTTCCGACATATTTGCCAGCAGGTAGACAAATATGCCTGTTTTAAACATTGTTTCGCGATAATATTTGCCGGCCCAATACAAGCTTTTGATATAGGCATCGGGGAATTCCGCCATGGCTCTTGATGAATTGCCGAGGGCGCGGCAAGATTCGCCGGTTACATCCGACGGTAAACCAAGTTCCGCATGCCGCGCCCGAATCAGCGGCGCCAGCAATGCCAGCAGAATTTTGACAAGCAGCATGCGGTCAACGGTAATGCCGGCGAAATCATCCCGGGTCAGACCTGTGCCGTCCAACCATGCCTTTTGATAACAAGTCCTGAGCGCCGCCAGATTGGCGGGAGCGCCGAGCGCCCCGGAATCGTAAGCCGCCATGACCGCGGGCAG
>CAZYXU010000300.1:0-3263 GCA_964650945.1 uncultured Verrucomicrobiota bacterium
ATTCACTGGTCAATTATTTCCGAAATGGCTGGTCATTTTCCTCCGAAATCCGCAGGGCCGGTGAACGTGGATGGAGATGCCTTGCGAGCCGGCGGCGGATTGAGGAGTGGGGGGAGAGGAGTTTGTGAGTGTGTGGGTGTGTGAGTGTGTGGGTGTGTGGGTGTGTGAGTGTGCGAGTTGGAAGGATACGGGATGCGGGGCGGGATGGGATACGGGATATGGGGGGCGGGATGCGAGCCGGGCGGATGCGGGATGCGGGATGTGGATCACGGCGTGTAACGCCGCACCCACACTCCCACACTCACAGCCCCACACACTCCTTTTACACCATCTACGGGCGGCTGGCGATGGATTCGGATACGGGAACATACTGCCAGTTGCCGAAATAGCCTGACACCAGCGCATAGTTCTGCGAGGAGAGATAAACCCGCCAGAAGCCCGTAACCATCTGGTAAAGCCCCGGGTCGGCCTTGCCATCACCATCATAATCCGCCGGAATCGGCAGGCAGCGCGGTTCGCCCAAAACCGCGCTGACAATGGCATACCCCTGCCCCGACATCGCCACCTGCCAAATCCCGGAATACCGGCCATACAAGGCCGGGTCCGCCAGACCATCGCCGTCATAATCCATCGGCACCGGCATCTGGTCCGGCCCGCCGTAAAGCATATTGTCTTTTTGATAACCCAGGCTGCTCAGCGCCACCACCCACTCGCCCGTAGTCTCGGCATAGACCGCGGGGTCGGCCTGGCCATCCCCATCGTAATCATCCACCACCGGCTTGTACCCCGCGCCACCCAGCAGCGCCGGAATCGTGTAAAACGCGTAGTTGTTGCCCGACAATAACCCCGCCCAAACCGTCGTCTGCGGATTGTAAATCCATGGATCGGTTTTACCATCCCCATCGTAATCCGCCTGCACCGGCTTCCACTTGGAGTTGCCATACTGCGTCTGCATCGTTGACGGCGGCGTGGTGTTTAAATAAATATTCCAGAAACCGTTCACCGGGTCATACATGCCCGCATCCGTCCGGAAATCACCATCATAATCGCCCGCCACCGGAATCCACCCGCCAAACCCGGAATTCCACACCGTGTATTCCGGCGTGTACGACATGCTCGAAAACACCACCTTCCACACACCGGCGGTATTGATAATGCAGCCGTCCGACAGACCGTCCCCATCATAATCGTTGATCACCCGGCCAGACGGCTTGACCAGCACCGTCAAAACCGCCACCCGGCTGGTAACGGCGCCATAGGCATTCGCCACCCGGCAACGATATTGGCCGGCATGGCTGAACGCCGCCGCGCCGATATTGTAATTGCTGGATATGGCGCCGGCGATGTTGACGCCGCCTTTCTGCCACTGGTATGTCAACGGCGCCGTGCCCGTGGCGCGCACGATAAATCCCACCGCCGACCCCACATACACGGTAACCGATTGCGGATGCACCGTAATCACCGGCGGCGTCCCGGGCGGCGCCGTGATGCTCACCGCCCCGCTCGCCCCCGTCAAAGTGTAGTTCAACGCCTTGGCCCCCCCAAGGGCCAGCGTCCCAAAACTGGTAATCGCGCGCAAGCCCACATTCGCACTGGCCAGCGTGCCGCTCCCGCTCACGAAGTCAACCGCGTCCGCCCCAACCTTGTTGGTCACGTCCAGGATCGTGTAATTTGCCGCCGCCGTCCCGTCATACACACGGGTCCCGCCCGCTTTCACCGGCAAGCGGCTGACCACCAGCGTCCCGGTCGCACCCCCCGCGTAGTTGCCATCCGTAACCAACGCGATCACCTGGTAGCTGCCCGCATTCGTCGGCGCCCAGGCATTCCCGGCATAAGTCAAACTGTATGACAAGCCCGCCGGCACCGTCGTCACCCCCACCACCCGCGCCGCGCCATTATACACCTGCGCCAGGTTGGACAGGGTGACTGTTGCCGGCGCCTGCGTGATCTCCACCGCGCCACTGGCGCCGGTGAGCGTATAGTTGGCCGCCTGCGCCCCGCCCAGCGCCAGCGTGCCGAAACTGGTGATCGCCCAAACTCCCACCTCCGCGCCCGCCAGCGTCCCGCTACCGCTCACGAAGTCAACCGCGTCCGACCCAACCTTGTTGGTCACATCCAGGATCGTGTGATTCGCTGCCGCCGTCCCGTCATACGCGCGGGTCCCGCCCGCCAAAACCGGGCGCGCCGTTATGGTAAAATCAGCCGGCGTATAGGTAATCACATAATTGCCGTTAATCCCAAGACTGCCGCGCTGTATTTCATACACCCCGACATTTTCTCCCGCTGCCCGCGCCAACGCCCCGGTGATCGAGTCGCCGGCCATCGGCGTGCCGGCCGTGACCGTATAAGTCAACGGCGGATCAATCGCACCGTAAACCTTGCCCGTGGGGTTCGCATCCACGCACACCCGCATCTTCAGCTCCAGCAGCCACGGATCGATCGGAATTTCCGTCGCATCATGCTCGCCCACAAACCGGTAGCCCATGATGGAACTGATGTATTGCAGCCCGGTCTGGTTGGGCGGAACATCCACCTGGTACGAGAACACCAAAGGATTATTCGTCGGCAACGTCCCAACGAAGGTAATCTCATTATAGTTGGTGTGCACCTCGCGCGTCCCCGGCCCCCATGTGTTCGAAGACAGCTTCCAACCCGCCGGCAGCATGTTCGTCAGATACAGCGCCGTCAACGTCTCGTTGGTCGGATAGGTGAAAATATTCGTGACAATCAGCGGCGTAACCCCCGGATCGCCCGTTATATACCCCACCGCGGAATGCAAGGCCGTCACCGCCTGCGGCAACGCCGGCGGCACGAAAAATAAAACCGCGGAAATCATCAATAAAATACATTTCAAGCGCATTAGGTTGCTTGAAATTTTGCCGGCAGCTTTCAATCTCGCCTCCAGTACCGCATCGGTTATGCCTGGTATCAAACAGAACGGCCATGTGTGGTTAACATGGCCGTCTGTTTGATATCCGCAAAACCGGATATTATATTCCGATTTGCAGCGTACGGGCAACGTAACCGCCGGCCGACAGCATCACCTGCCAGACGCCGCCGCCATCGGCATTGCGCACCGCCAGATCAGCCAGACCGTCGCCATCGTAGTCGCCCGGCGCCGCTTCCCAGCCTTCGCCACCGAAGGTCTGCGTCACTTGCGCATAGCCTTGGCCGGACACCCAGACCGTCCAGACGCCCGTCTGGGTGTTATACACGCCCGGATCGGCCAGCCCATCACCGTCGTAATCCGCGCAGGCCGGCGT
>CAZYXU010000301.1:0-3181 GCA_964650945.1 uncultured Verrucomicrobiota bacterium
TTTAAAATTCTGACCGGCCAAACACCCAGCCAATACCGCAAGGGTTGAGGTCATCGTGCACATCCACGGCGCGGCTTGTCCGTAACCGCGGCATGTGGTGCCTTGGCGGCTTTGTGTGAGGATGGATCGGAACGCAGGCGGCATTGCCAGAGGCCGGCCGCCAGGATGGCCAGTCCGGACAGGGCCACCAGGGCTTGCACCTGCCGCTCGCTCACGGCGGTCACCAGGTGCGCGCCGACCGGGCTGATATAGCCGGGGCTGTGATCGGCCAGCCGCCGCGCGCGAGCGCGATCGCCGCTTTCGAGCATTTTGCCGGCGGCGCGTAATGTGTTGGAAAAGCATGTTTCCAGGATGCGGTTTTCGTGCCAGACGATGGTCAGGGCATCGCCGGCGGCGCGCGCGGCGTCGGGCAACCGGGCGGCTTGCCGGAGATAACGGTCGCGCCGGAAGAGCCGCACGCGCATTTCATGGATGAACGGCTGGGACCAACCGGGATGGCGCGCGAGGAATTCCTCGTAGTCGCGCGGGCTGTTAAAGGGCGCAATCAGCGCGGCATGGGCGGCGGCATCGGCGGCGTCCACCCGCTCCAGTTCCGCCCGGGTCAGGCGCGACGGGAAACGCGCGCCGGCGGGCGTCCGGTGCATGAATCCGTATTCGATCATCACGTCATCCACCGCGCCGATGGCCGGAATCCAGCGCGCCAGCCGCGCCTGGCGGGCCGGCGTGTTCAGCAAACAGAATGCGAGCGCCGCCCAGGCCAGCGCCAGGCTGCCATAAAACCGGCGCCGGGAGCGTTGCGTCGCCGGCGCGCCGGCCGGGGGCCAGCGCAGACCCCAGGCTATGGCAAGCAGCATCAGCATGGCGCCGGCGAAGTTGATGCACAAGTCGCGGAAGTCAAAAAAGCGGCGCGGGATGTACCACTGAATGATTTCATCCAGCACCCCGAAGAACGCCGCCAGCGCGGCGGCGGCCGGAAACAACCGGCGGTCCTGGCCGCCATGCCGTAACGCGCGCACCAGCAGCAGCGCGAGGATGCCGTATTCCGCCAGGTGCAGCGCCTCCTCCGGCCGGGCGCGCAGATGCCAGGCAGCCGCGCCATAAATCAGCGCCGCCGCGGCCACGGAAATCTTTTCCCGGCGGCCGGACCGGCGCAAGCGGATCAGCGCCGCGGTCAAGCCCGCCCCGGCCAACGTCAACGCCGCCCAAACGAAAAAGCCATCGCCGAACGTGTCCCGGATATATTGCTGGATGAGACGCGCCCAGGGGATGGCGGCATAAATGCAACCGACCCACATGGCGGCCGCGGCCAGATCTATCAGGGCGGTCTTGCGCATTTTAGTTTACCCTGTCGCTGTCCCGAAAGCAGAGGGCGAACACCACACCGCGGCCCGAACAACGCGCCGTGCGGCCGATGTGCGCAACCCCGGACATTTGGATGGATGCCGGTTGCATAAGAGGCCATGCCATAGCGCCAAGCAAATGCTTGCCGCCGGCAACCAGCGCCAGCCGGCGCCCCGGTCACCCCACCGAAGTGAACCGCTCCACGTTGCCCGTCCCGGCGCGGCCGGCCAACTGGTCCAGGCTGGTCAAAACCTTGCGGTAAGCGGCGGCGACCTGGTCCACCTGCTCCGGCCGAAATGCCGCAAACCGCGGCACGCTGATCAGGCGGTGGTTGATACGTTCCGCCACCGGGCAATCGCCCGGGCCCTGCCGGACATCGCGCCCGGCAAACGCCAGGCGGGTGGGTTTGCCGTCGCCGTAAACATCGCACTCATTCCAGAACGGGTGCAGATGATGGCAATAATAGCCGCCGGCGGAACAGGACACGCCCTCGGCGCGCACGGCCTCGGCGATCACGGTGTTCGGCACGCGGCGGATGATTTCATCGCCCAAAATGAACCGCTGGCAGTAGGATGCGCCCACCTGCACCTGCGGATCATGCAACGGAAAATTGCAATCCACGCCGGGAATGTCGGCGCACTGGCTGAACAAGCGTTGCAACGCCTGCACGCCGGGCGCGCGGTCCTGGTCGTAATATTTCAGCCGGACGCGCGCCAGGGCGCTGGTCATCTGGTGCATGCGATACTTGAACCCGCCCAGCGGCAGCCCGGCATAGCGCAGCCGGTCGGGATGCTTCACGCAGCTTTTGATGCGCTCGTAATGGCCGAACATGACCGCGCGCTCGTAAATTTCCCGGTCGTCGGTGTTCAGCACCCCGCCCTCGCCGGCCGCCAGCGGCTTGCCGGTCATGATCGAGGCCGCGCCGACGTGGCCGATGCCGCCGACCTTGCGTCCGCGCCAGGTGGAGCCGTGGGAGTGGGAATAATCCTCCAGGATTTTCAGGTTGTGGCGTTCGGCCAATTGCATGAAGGCATCCATATCCGCGGCATACCCGTAAATGTGCGGCACGATGATCGCCCGGGTGCGCGGCGTGATCCGCCGCGCGGCATCGCGGGGGTCCAGGCACAGCGAATGCGGGTCGATATCGCCGAAAATCACCGTCAACCCGAGGTTGGAGAGCGCCACGTGGCTGGCCCAATAGGTCCAGGTGGTGGTGATCACCTCGTCGCCGCGGCGCAGCCCCAGGCCAAACATCGCGCAATGCAGGGCGGCCGTGCCGTTGTTGCATCCCAGCGCGAATCGGGCGCCCTGCCATTGGGCATATTCCGCCTCGAATTGCGCGGTGATGTCGGTGCCGGACATTTTGCGTCCGCGCAGCACCTCCAGCACGGCCTCCTCGTCTTCCTTGTTCAGCATCGGCCATTGGCCGTAATCGGGCGGTTGCGCAAAGACCGGGTTTCCGCCGTTGATCGCCAGTTTTTCCCGCATGTTACTCCTCATATTCGGTTGCTTGTTGTCCTTCTTCCAACTGCACGGCATCCACCCGGATCGTTACGGGTGAACCGATGACGGTGGTGGTGAAATCAAGGTCGGCCAATCCGCCGGCGCGAGTTTTCTGAATGTCACCGATGCCAAGCCGGTTTTCATTTGACTTTCCCGGCTCAATGCGTCAACCGGGCGGCCAGGTCCAGGATTTTACGGCCTTCCTCCTCGTCGCGCGCATTGACCCCCAGGCGCAGGCCGCGCGACGGCACGGCGGTCAGGATCGGTTCCACTTCACGCGCTGCGCATCCGCAGTATAACAGCTTGCCGGCGCCTAAAATGCGTTGCATCAGCGGAA
>CAZYXU010000302.1:0-3171 GCA_964650945.1 uncultured Verrucomicrobiota bacterium
GACGATCAGCGCGCATCCGATCAATAACTGGCCCTCGATCGCCTATGGCGGCGGCAATGTCACCAACCTCTATCACGGGATCATTGCCGGCAATATCGTGGTCAATAACGGCACGACCCGCTCGGTGTTGATTGACGGCTACATGGACATGGTCAACAACAACATCTTCCGCGGTGTGCCGGTGGTGATCGGCAGCGCCAAGGGCGGCGGCGGGGTGACCTTCGAACATAACCTGCTGATCAACAGCCCGCTGGAAATCAATTGCCCGCTCCGCGGCGATGAATGCCGGATTTACATCAACGGCAACCAGTTCTTCAATTCCAGCGTCAAGCATGTGGACGGCCACGTCGTCTGGGGTATGAATCCCGGCTACGCTACCGCGAATGCCGGCCTGGCCGCCATTCCCGCCGGCCAGACCGCGGTCACCGTCGAGCATGGCCTGTCCGCTCCGCCGGCCGCCGTGCAACTCACGCCTGCCAACCGCCTGGGCGCGGCCGCGCGGCTCTGGGTGGACGGCATAGACGGCCGAAGCTTTACCGTCAACGCGGCGTCCGCCCCGGAAGCCGCCGCGGAATTTCATTGGCGCGCCGCGGTGGCCGGCAGCCGGAATCAGGAAGGAAGATGATGCATATTCAATTCAATCGGCCCGCGTTGGCGCGTGACAATTGGGACGTACGTTGCGGCGTATTTTGGATGAACGACCAGGAACTGCTGCGCGATTCCGACGCGGACCTGGCCCGCAAGGCCGCCGCCTTCCGGGAAAACGGCTGCAACTGGGTGCTGACCTTCAGTTGCACGCATTTCCGCTGGTCGTTCTATCATTACTGGGACTTGATCAACGCCGCGTTGCGGCGCATTGTCGCGGCCTGCCACGACCAGGGCATCCGGGTGATCGAGCACCATTCGGCGGTATTGACGCATGCGCCCCGGGATGAGCAGGGGCTGGCCTGGCTGGAGCGTTGCCTGAATATCCGCAAATCCTCGGTCAAAACCTGGCCGGATATGATCGGCGGCTACGACCGGGATCCGGCGTTGATTGACGGCAAAAAGCTGACGGATTTCTATTACATTGACGGCCGGTCCGGTGCGCCGTTGTACAGCGGCTATCATGGCTACGCCATCTGCCCGAACAATCCGTTCTACCGCCGGGCGTACCTGCAATACCTGGAGACGGTCTATGCCACCGGGGTGGACGGCATCATGACCGATGACGTCAGCTACAGCTTTTACGCCTGCGCGTGCGAATTCTGCCGGCGCGATTTCACCGAACTGACGGGGCGGAAAATTCCGCCCGCCGGGCCGGAATTTGCAAAATGGCACGGTAACTGGGACGATCCCGTATTCCGGGCCTGGATTGATTTCCGCCGGGCGGCGGTGGAAAAATTCCACCAGGCGGTGAAACGCCATTATGAATCGCTCGGTCTCCAACTCTACCGGCCTAATTACGAGCGCATCGGCTTGCAACAGCACCGCGATGCCTATTGCCTGCAGCATCTGCCGGCATTGGATCTGATCTGGCAGGAGGCTGGCGGCGCGCATATCCTCGACTATTCCTGGCCGCCCTGGGCGGTGGAGGCGGCACAAAGGTTCGCCATCGGCCGCTGCCGCGGCATCCCTTCCGCGCTGTTTGCCTATCCCACCCGTAAAAACCAATTAATCCTGGCCTGGGCGCTGGCCATGAGTTGGGGGCAGGGATTTACCGGCACCGGCGAAGGGTATGTTGCCGGATGTGGTGAGGGGCTATTGCGCGCTTTTGAGATCAAGCATGCAAAATACTTGCGGCGCGTCCTGAAATTCGCGACGCTGGCGTTTTATGATTCGCGCCTGAGCCGCAACCACACTTTTGAATATGAAAAGGAACCGCGTAACCGCCTGCTGGGCTGGGCCCTGGCCTGTTACATGGCCAATCTGCCGTTTGACATCCTGGAGACCGAAGAACTGCGCGCGCGCCTGGGATGCTACCAGGTGGTGGTTGTCCGCGAAATCCGGTTCATGGCGGATTGGGAAATATCCGCTTTCCGGCAATTCATGGAGAACGGCGGCACGGTGCTCTGGGCGGGGGATGCCGCCGCCCGGCGCCCGGATTGGACCGAACGGCCGGCGGCGGAACTCGCCGCCGCCCTGGGCGCGCCGGATTTCCGGTTTCCCGCCCGGGATGCCCCGCCGGCGCTCCACTCGGTCGGCCGGGGCAGGTTGGCGGTCTGCGGCGAGGCTTGCCTGATGCCGGATTATGAGCGCGAACACCAGTTAAACTGGTGGAACAACGATTTGCATGCCAAACCGACCGTACCGTTCCGGCGCCTGGCGGATCAAGACAAAATCATCCGCAAAAAGCTGGTGGGATATTTGACGGAACTGCTGTCCGGCGGCCTGGCGTTGACGGCGGAAAATTTACCCGAAGGGGTGTTGGCCACGGCTTTTCTGACGGAATCCGCCGCCGCCGCGGTCGTGCACCTCGTCAATGCCGCGGGCATCCTGGACAAGCCGGATGGCGCCCCGGCGGGGTTCGATGACGTTAATGCGATTGGATTCCCTTCACATGCCGGCCGGCCGCCGTTTGTGCTGACCTTGCGTTTGCCGGCGGATGCCTGCCTGCCGGCCGCGCCCGGTGCGCTGTATCATAACCCGGGAAGCCCGGAACCGGCGCCGCTCGCGGTGGAGGAACTGCCGCAAGCCGGCGGGCGGGTTTTGCGTTTGACCGTGCCCGCGGACCGGTTGCAGGCGTATGGGATGGTGACGGTGGGGTAGCGGGGAATGCCTGCCGCCCTTTAAATCTTGACAATGCCGTTTAAAACTGGAGAATAATATCCATGAAAACTAAAATATTTCTGCTTGGTTTGTTGCCGGCCTGCATGCTGGCAGCGCAGGTTTGCCACGTCGTTCCGCCGGGCACCCCCGGCGCCGCTCCCGCCTCGCCGTTCGCATCCTGGGCGGACGCGGCCACCAATATTCAGGAGGCTGTCCAGGCCGCCTATACCAATGGGTGGACCAACCTGCTAATATCCAACGGCACATATCTGCTTACCAATCAAGTCGCCATCACCAACGCGCTCTACGTCCGCAGTTGGAAGGACGGCGCAACGGATCGGGATGGCACGATCGTTGACGGCGGCTATGTCGCCGGCGAACCGCTGACCAACCGCTGTTTTTACATTGACCACTCCAATGCCG
>CAZYXU010000303.1:0-3144 GCA_964650945.1 uncultured Verrucomicrobiota bacterium
CAGCCTACAGTCTAATAACCTTCAGCCTTGGCGTCACTTATGGGACGCCAGTGAAATTAACTCTTCTTTGTGGCTTTGCGTCTTTGTGAGAAAATAAAGCGTTTTTCTATGGGATGCTACTGAAATTGGCTCAGTTAGATGAAGCCCCGGACAGGCCGCCCCCGGGCGGGCGGCCCGGAGCCATGGCGTGTTCCATCGCCATGACGCCCAGGATGGCGATCAGGCCGCCGGCATAGACCAGCAGCGGCGGGCGGTCGCCCATGACCAACGCGCCTAAAACGACGCCATACACCGGGATCAGAAAAAGCACCACCGTCAGCCGGGTGGCCAGCACCTGCTGCAACAGCCAGTTGTACAGGAAATACGTCAGGCAGGTCGGGAAAAGCACCAGATAAAGCAATGCCGTCCAGCCTGCCGGGGGGATGTCCGCGAGCCGCGGCAGCGGTTCAAACAGGCCGGCGGTGATGGTTAAAAATGCCGTGCCCCACAGGCCGGAAATTGTCACCACCGTCAACGCGGCCACATGCCGCAGCACGCGCTTGGAAAAAATCGTGTAAGCGGCATAAGCGGTGAGCGAACCCAGGATCATGAGATTGCCCCGCATGGCCCCGGCCCAGGTGTCACGGCCGGGCAGGCGTCCCTCGGTGGCGATCAGCAGCGCGCCGGCCAGCGCCACTGCCATGCCCAGCCAGGCGCCGCGGCGCAAACGTTCACGCAGGAACAGCACGGCAAACAACACGGTGAGCATCGGCTCGGCGATGCTCAGCAGCGCGGCGTGCGAGGAAGTCGTATAACGCAAGCCGAGATTTTGGAAGGCAATTGCCAGCCAGATGCCGCTGGCGCCGATCAGGATCATGCCCAGCCATTCCCGACGCGCGTCTTGCACGATGGCGCGTAAGGGGCGGGAGGCCAGCAGTACGGCCAGATAGACCGCGGAGGCGCCGATATAGCGGACGGCGCCCAGCCATAACGGGGTAAAAGCTCGCATTGCCAGTTGCGTGCCCAGGAACGTGGAACTCCAGCACAGCGGAATGGCCGCATAAATCAAAAAAAACGTCATGCGCCGCCGCCATTGCGGGGTCATACGGGCCTCCCGCGTTGAAACAACCGGAGGGCGTTGGCCGTCGTGGATTGCGCGACCGCCGCGGGTGATTGCCGGCGGATTTGCGCCAGGCCGGCGGCGGTATGCGGCAGGAAGGCCGGCTCGTTGCGCCGGCCGCGCAACGGTTCCGGCGCCAGGAACGGCGCGTCGGTTTCCAGCAGCAGGCGGTCGTCAGGGACGAGGGCGGCAGCCTCCCGGATCGCTTCGGCGTTTTTAAAGGTGAGGATGCCGCTGAAGCTGATGCAGAATCCCAATTCCAGCAGGCGGCGGGCAAAGTCCGGGCCGCCGGTGAAGCAATGCATCACGCCGATGGCGTCCGGCGCGCCGGTCCAGCCGGCGGCATGCGCGGCCAATTCTTCCAGAATATCCAGGTCGGCGTCGCGGCTGTGCACAATCACCGGCAAACCGAGGTTCCGCGCCATCTCCAGCATGCGGCGGAAGAGCCGGCGGGGCGCGGGATCTTCCCGCCGGCCGTGAAAAAAATCCAGCCCGGTTTCGCCGACGGCCGCAATCTCGGGTTCCGCCAGCAGGGTTTCCAGTTCGGCCAGTTCCGCCGGTGTCGGCGACTGGCTGCGATCCAGGGCCGCCGCGGCGCGGATATGTGCGGGGTATTGCCGGGCCAATGCCAGGGCCTTTTGGTTGGCGGCCGGGGCGCCCCCGACGGCCACCATGCGGACGACGCCGGCATCCTTTGCGCGCTGGAGCAGGGCTGGGATGCCGCCGCCGGGCGCAGCCGGATCAAGCAGCAGGTCGAAATGGACATGGGTATCGTAAAACATAAAAGGTAAAATATCCGCCCGTCCCGTGGAATGCAATCCTGGAATGCCGGCTGCGTGAGCCTCTTTCAAAAGTGTTCAGTGTTCGGTGTTCAGTGCAATCGTTTCGAAATCTGACTGAATATGGAATTCACAAATTGTCTTACGCCCATACCGCCGGTGCGCGCGCCGCAACTTGTGTTTTCGCAGGCGTTTTGCTACGCTTGGCCAATGAAACGCAGTTCCAAGCCCGTGCGTCAATGCCATGCCTGTTTGCTGAACCTGGGCAAAGTCTGCTGGGAATACGCCAACCCCCGCCGGCAGTGGCGCAACCGGCGTTGTCCGGGATTTGAAAATCCGGCTTTGTACAATGAATTGACCGAATGGCAGGCGGCGCCGCATGTGAAAACCCGCAAGCAATTGCGGCAGGCTGCCGGCCGGAAACGCGTGACGCCGGCGGCCTTGCGCCGGCGCGCGCAATTTGTGAAATCCTCCGGGTAACTTTATGCAATCCGACGCCAATTCCACATCCAGTACCGAACGCGCCTTGCTGACGCAGGTAGTCATCGGCCGGCAATCCCGCGCCGAGGCGGAAGACTCGCTCGCGGAACTGGCGCGGCTGGCGGATACCGCCGGCGCCAAGGTCGTGGGCGCCATCACCCAGCACCGGGAGCGCCCGGATGCGGCCCTGATGATCGGTCAGGGCAAATTGGCGGAAATCCAACTGGCTGGCCGGGCGGCGGATGCCAATCTCCTGATCTTCGACAATGAACTCTCGGCCGTGCAGGCCGCCAACGTGCGCCAGGCGGTCGGCATTAAGGTGATTGACCGCACCGAGTTGATCCTCCGGATTTTCGCCCGGCGCGCGCAAACCGCCGAGGCTAAAATCCAGGTGGAACTGGCGCAATTGCAATACCTCGCCGGCCGGATTCCCGTGCTGGAGGCCCAGCAGCGTTTCCAGGGCGGGATTGGCGTGCGCGGCCCGGGCGAGAGCCCGATGCAATTGCGGCGCGCGCCGATGCTGGCGCGCATTACCGTTCTGAAACGCAAGCTCAAGGAAATCCAGCGGCGCCGGCAACTCACCCGCCGCCAGCGCCGGATGCCGGAGGTGTGCCTGGTGGGGTATACCAATGCCGGAAAATCCACCCTGTTGAATGCCTGCAGCGCGGCGGACGCCTACGTGGACGACCGCCTGTTCGCGACGCTGGACACCAAGAGCCGCGCCGTCTTCCTGCCCGACCGGCGCCAGGTGATGTTGACCGATACCGTGGGATTCATCCGCCATCT
>CAZYXU010000304.1:0-3114 GCA_964650945.1 uncultured Verrucomicrobiota bacterium
GCCAGTTTCTGATGGCCCCCTCGGCCGGCGCGGTGATCTGGATCAACGGCTTGCAGTTGGAGGCCGGCGGACAGCCGACGGAATTCCAGGATGATTCCCTGCCGCTTAAAAAAAAAGTAGTCTCGGACCCGGATAATTTGATTCAAAATCCCGGGGCGGAATCCGGTTCGGCCGAAGGCTGGAGCGGGTTGGAAAACATGAACCGCGGCGAACTCGGGATCCGACGCGGCGCGGGCCATGCCGGTGAATATGCTTTTTGCTGGCGCGGGCAGTCAGCCGGCATCAATTCGGACTGGATGGCGGTTGATACGCAAAAGGCCTACAAGTTGGCCGGTCATTTCCGGGCGGAATCCGGGGGTTTTACCGGCTTGATTTTTGGCGTGGTGATGGCGGATGAACAGCGGCGGGCGATTAAACGCATCAACATTTTTTCGCTGCCGGGGACGCTGACGGAACTGGCGGCGCCCTGCCATGCCGGCGACCGGGTGCTGCGGCTGAAAGACGCGGCGAAATGGCAGATGGGGCCGTCGTTCGCCGCGGCATTCGGCGCCGGCGCCAACCGGCTGACTTTTGACCTGGCGCCGGCCGGCATCACGGAGATTCGCAAAGACGATGGTAATTGGGCGGTGGTTCTGTCCAAACCCTGCGGCCTGGATTTTCCGGCCGGGACGCTGGTGGCGGAAAACAGCGCCGGCGGCAATGGAATATTTTTACCCGGCGCCGCCGCCGCGGAGATTTCCGAGACATGGATGGCATGCGCAGGAGAAATTGAATCCGGGCAATGGTGGCCGGGCACGGCTTATGCGCAGGTGGTGGTCACCGGCTTGCCTTTACGGCGCGGCGCGGATGGGCCGGCGCTGCTGCTGGATGATTTCGACTTGCGGGAAGCGCGATAAGGCGGCATGCAAAATGTGAATTATTGAATCGGGTCATTCCGATCAATACAGCAGGGAGAAAGGTAAATATGAATAGATTGACGGCAGGATGGAATGTTGTTTTCCCGGCGGTCTGTTTGTCCGGCATACTGTTGGCGGCCGGCGCTTTTGCGCAGACGACGCGTTACGTGGCAACCACCGGCAGCGATATTGACGGTGACGGTTCGCTCGATAATCCCTGGCTGACGATCAGCAACGGCGTGGCGCAGGCGGCGACGGGCGACACCGTGCTGGCGGCCACGGGGACGTATGCGGTCAGCGTGAATGTGATTGTCGCCAAAAATCTTACCTTGCGCAGTTGGAATCAGGGCGCCGGCGGGCTGGAAGACCGTGAAAACACGATCATTGACGGCGGCGGGATTTGCGCGCCGCTTTACATCAACCATGCCGAGGGATTGGTCAGCGGATTCACCATCACCAATGGCAACGGAATCGGGGGCGCGCATGTTTTATTTGGCGGCGGCGTGTACATGAAAGGCGGGATACTCACTAATTGCATTATCGCCGGCAACATCTGCGATCGGTTCGGCGGCGGCGTGTATATGACGAACAACGCCCTCCTGGCCAACTGTCTGTTGATCGGCAATTCGGTTACCTCGACCATCGCGGCTTGGGGCGGGGGCATGTATGTCGATAGCGGCTGTAAGGTGATTAACTCCGAATGCATCAGCAATTCCGCGTTAACGCTTGGCGCCGGCATATTTTGCGCGGCGTCTACGATCGTATCCAACTGCCTGCTGGCCGGCAATAAAGCCAACCTTGCCGGCGGCAATGGCGGCGGGATTCATGTTTACGGGACCAACGTCCTGATCGTCGATTCCGTGATCAGCAACAACACCAGCGGAGGGCTTGCCGGCGGCATTGGCGTGGGCGGCGTCGGATTCCCGGCCATCATGAATTGCACCGTGACCTGTAATAGCGCCAGGTATGCCGGCGGCGGCGTGCACTTGCGCACATCCGCCGCCGGCGGGGCCTTGATCACCAATTCCGTCATCAGTTATAACCATATAACCGAAAATGCCTTTTATGGCAGCGGATTGTGCGACGGCTATAATATAGGCGCCACCTCTACGGGAACCCTGACCGTGGTGGGCACCGATTTTATCGGCAATGGCGGCACCAACGACCGCAATGGCGGCGGCGCCATGATTTATACCCACGGCACGGCGGTATTCCACAATTGCCGGTTCATGGGCAATAAATTGGAATACAGCGGCAGCAGCGGTCCCGGCTTGTATATCGGCACGGGCAGCGCCTGCGTGGTGGTGCGGAACTGCCTGATCGCAAGCAATAACGCCGCCGGCGCTTACGGCGATGGCGGCGGAATATTTTTCAGCGGAGGTGTCGGGGGCAAGTCCGGAGCCAGACCGTTTACGGCATCCGTGGAGTCCTGCACGCTTGCGCACAACACGGTGGTGCGCGATTATGGCGGCATGAATGCCACTAACGGTGTTTCCGTCTTAAATTGCGTGGTGGTTTCGAATACGGCCGGAGGTTTATATCCCGATTTGCGGGGCGACGCGGAAAATATCGCGCGTTTTTCAAATTCCTGCAGTCCCGCGCTGACGAACGCGGAAAACGGCAATATTGCCGATCTCCCGGTATTTGTGGATTACGCCGACGGCAATTACCGTTTGGCCGCCGGGTCGCCCGGGATTAACGCCGGGACGAATCAGACCTGGATGATAGGCGCCGCGGACTTGGATGGCCGGCCGCGTTTGGACCGGTTCACCCGCCTGGCGGACATGGGGTGCTATGAACAGACGCCGTCCGGGACGCTGTTCGGATTCAAGTAAACCCGCGGCAATCCGGCGGGCGGGGCCGGCGGCATTCCGGAGCGACCGGCCGGGTTTGTTTACCATGGCCTTTCCCGCGGTCGAAGGCGCGGTTCGTGCCGCAGCGCCGGACCTTTCCTTCCCGCGCGGCAGTTATTAATGTTCTCGTAATTGTCTCGACAATTTCGGCCAGGTTGGTGTAACCACCCGGCCGAAATTATCGGCATTTATACAGTTGTATCTTGTGCGGACTCAAAATAACACGCCGAAATCCGCTCTTGCGTTGAAGTATTTACAACTCACCAACAAAATTGTCTTACACCCCGCAGCGGGAAAGCTTCATAAATATCTGTCGCGGTGCGAGCAAAACAGGACAAGTTGTGTAGTTAGCAAAACAGGAATTT
>CAZYXU010000305.1:0-3013 GCA_964650945.1 uncultured Verrucomicrobiota bacterium
ATTTCAGGCGCCGAACACTGAACACCGAACACTGAACACTTTTGAAAGAGACTCAATTACGCGAACACTAATAATTCTAACGGGGGGGGATTTTCATGAAACAAATCGCTTGCTGCGCAATTCTTTTGGGGTTGATGGCGCAGGTAACGTGGGGCGCTGATAACGCTATTGTCGTTAAACAACAGGACTTGCACGGCGCGTGGTATCTCTCCGGTGAATACTGGGAGGTCGGGTTTGCAGGCGGCAGCCTCTGGCAAAAATCCGCCGGGATGGCCGATGAAATTCTGGGCATAGCCCGTGTGCGCAGCGACCGATGGAATATTGACAAACTGGAACTGCCCGGTCTGCATGTCACCGCCGACACTTATTTCACCGGCAGCTGCGCCGGCCTGAAAAGCGAATCCGGCGCTGAAATAAAAATATTTACCGAAAGCCAATTGCTCGACAGCGGCGCCCTGGATGCGGATCAAGACGGTTTCTTCGCGCTTTCCAATTGCGCGGCGGCCGGGGATATGGCGTTGATCCCCGCCACTTATTTTGACGTTCCGGCGGGTGCGGTCAAGCAAGGCATGTGTCTGAGCCTGGTTTATGCCGGCAAGGAACGGGAACAGGCGGCCAGTTTCCGGCTGGATGCGGGATATTGCAATCCTGACAACAGCGCCCGGATTGGATTCCTGAACGTGAACGTGCCTTTCGATTGGTACATCACCCGGTCATGCTACATTGTCCAGGCGGGCGGCGGCCGCGGCCGCGTGATCGGCCGTATTCCCATGGACATCGTGCCCTATGCCGGCGGCCTGGCGGTCAGCGCCCAGCCCGAAAAACTACGGGTGCGCGCCGGCAGCATCCGGGTTGAGGAAAAAGATATGCCGGTGTTCCAAAAAAGCGATAAACTGATCTGGCCCGGCCATATTTATCATACCGCCAACGACTTTGACGCCTACGAATTGAGCTTGCTGGGCAATCTCGTCCCGTTGTTTCCCACCGATTTCGAATGGGTACCCGTGGCATTGTGGGACAAATATCCGCAGGCTGTGGACAAATTGAAAGAAAAGGCCGCCCAGGCCCAAAAAGGCATTGACGTGTTGCACAAGTATGGGGTCGTAGTCATTCTTGGAATAAACTGCGAGGGCGCCCGCCCCCACCCGGAAATGCTGCAGAAGGAATATCCGCAATACGTGCGTGAAAAACTGACGGAAAAGGGCGAGTTTGTCCCAGCTTCCAGTTATGGCGGCATGCTGGATGAAGCCAATCCGGAAGCCATGCGCTTTCTGGAAAAGGAATTTGCCGCCGTGTTGCAACGCCTGTTTCGTGACGTGGACTATTTTGAGTGCGAGCCGGAAGCCCGGTTTTTCCAACCATACAACTATCTGAAATATCCTTTTTACAGCAAAACCGCACTGGAAAATTATCGCCAATATTGCGGCAATCCCCAAGCCAGATTTCCCACGGCTGCAACCATCCCGGAAACGGAGCGCACTTTCAACACCCCGGCGGCCACGGATTGGCAAAAATATTTCGAATGGCGCACCAAGGTGCACACGGATTTCTTTATTGCCTGGGCTGCAGCCGGTTGGTATGCCTTTCATAACTCGCCTTTTTACAAGGGGGCGGCGGCCGAAGACGGCGCTTCTGTGGCGGTTGACGATCAGCCGCACGGCGTGAATTTGGAACGCTTGTTTGCCTCGCCGCACATAAAACTTTTTATCGCGGAATATCCCAAGTCCAAAGACGATCCTTACTATCAAATCTGGATCAAGCATGCCCGGAAGTACGGCAAACAACACATAAATCTCTTCGACGCCAACATGATCTTCCCCCCGGAATTCCGCAAAATCTGGCTGGCATCGCGGAGCAAGGACCCCGGCCAGGATATGCCGCAATACGCCGCGCAACTCCGGCAGGACATGCCAGCCATGGAAAACATCCTGGCCGAACTGTTCGTTTCCGCCGGAGTTGACCTTGACACGGAAGGATATGCCTGCTGCAGCATGAGCGCTTTCAATAATTGGACATATCCTTCATTCATGCGCAAGTTCGGCGGCCCGGTAAACCATGGCGTTTGGCGGATCTGGCAGGCGCTGGTGAGCAAATATTACGGTTACGGCGAAATGGACATCGGCGAGGCCGAGGCCGTGCTGGATGCTGTAAAAAAAAACAAGCCGGACATCCTGATTGATCCGGATAAAAAAAAAGCTCCGGTGATGACCGCCGCGGCAATCATCATTGACGGAGAAGACGGCGACTGGGATTTTAAGTCCGCCCAGGTTGTCAATACCCCCGCCCAGGCCGGCCAGTTCAAGGATTGGCGCGGAGCTTCCGACGCCAGTTTTAGATTCCAAGTTGCCGCCGATGGCGCTAATCTTTACTTCGGCATCCTGGCGCAGGATGACGCGGTCCTGTTACGGGATCAATTGGATCCATGTCCGCGTTCGCCCTGGGCCGATGAAATTGACGTATACATTACCACCGTGGACATCCGGGAAACCGCGGCTATATGGCGGGAAAAGAATGCGCATCAATTGCGTTTGATACCCGGCGAACGGCAAATCTGGCGGACTCAGGCCGCGCCGATTGACGGCAGTTCCGTTGCCTGGCGGAAAACCGCTACCGGGTATTTTATCGAAGGGCGGTTGCCGCTGGAATGCCTGGAATTCAAGCCGGCGTCCGGGATGTGGATCGGCCTGGAGGCGCAGATGCTGGACGCCGATTCGGCGGCGGACGGCTGCCGCGGTTCTTTGCTTTGGAACAGCCAGGGCCGGCCGGAACCGCTCAATTGGGGCGTGGGCGTATTTAAATAATCGAGTCTCTTTCAAAAGTGTTCAGTGTTCGGTGTTCAGTGTGCGGCAGTCAGAATTTAACAGCAACGCAACTTGTTAATAATGTGCTGGTGGCAATCATTCTGAATTCTAACTCCTGAATACTGAATTCTTTCAAAACAGTAGTTTTGAAATTGGCTCATTAGCATCCCACAGGATGCTCAGGCTGTAGGCTGAAGGCTGTAGACTATAGG
>CAZYXU010000306.1:0-2964 GCA_964650945.1 uncultured Verrucomicrobiota bacterium
GAACGCGTATTGGGATAACAAACAGCCAGGCCTTTATGTGGACGTGGTTTCCGGCAAGCCGCTGTTCAGTTCCACGGACAAGTACGATTCGGGGTCCGGCTGGCCGAGTTTTACCCGGCCGTTGGAGCCCGGCAATGTCAGTTTGCGGCCGGACAACCGCCTGGGCATGGAGCGGGTCGAGGTGCGCGCCGCGGCGGCAGATACGCACCTGGGGCATGTATTCGACGATGGGCCCGGGCCGGCCGGGCAGCGCTATTGCATCAATTCCGCCGCGCTGGAATTCATTCCCGCGGCCGAATTGGCCGCGCGGGGTTATGGCGAGTATCTGAAGCTGTTTCCGGAGCTGGCGCCGCCATCCGGCCCTAAGCTGGAGCGCGCCTGTTTTGCGGCCGGCTGTTTCTGGGGCGTGGAGGCGTATTTCAAGCGGGTGCCGGGCGTGGCGGGAACGCGGGCGGGATACGCCGGGGGCAATACCCGGGATCCTTCCTACGCGGAAGTTTGCGCCGGCGGCACGGGACATGCCGAAGCAGTGGAGTTGGAATTCGATCCGGCTAAAATCTCCTACGAACGGCTGCTTTACCATTTCTGGAAAATCCATGACCCGACCCAGGGCAACCGCCAGGGCAACGACGCCGGCACGCAGTACCGGTCGGTTATTTTCTATTACACGACCGCGCAGCAGTCGGCGGCGGAGCAATCGCGGGCGGCGCTGGAAAAGTCCGGGAAATACCGAGGGAAAATCACCACGGCCATCGTGCCCGCCACCGCGTTCTTTCCGGCCGAGGAATACCACCAGGATTACCTCGGCAAAAATCCCGGCGGGTACTGCCATGTTGATTTGACGGATATCGAATGATGTCCGGTGCGGGCGCCGGCTAAAGAGTGTCGGCTTTGATCATGTTGGTTTGGCCGGGCTGGTCCACGGGAATGCCGGCGACAATCACCACGCGGTCGCCCTTGGCGGCCAGGCCGGCGTCCAGCGCGGCGCGGCGGGCATGTTTGATCATCCGGTCGGTGCTGTCAGCCAGTTCCACGCGGACGGGGCAGGCGCCCCAGTACAGCATCGCGCGCCGGAGCGTATCGTCAAACGGGCTGGCGACGACGAGCGGGGCTTCCGGGCGGTGCCGGGCGATCAGCCGGGCGGTCAGTCCCGAACGCGTGCAGCAGATGATGGCCTTGGCTTGAATTTCGACGGCCGTCCAGCAGGCGGCATAGGCGATGGCCGCGCCGCTGCCGGCTTGGCCATTGCCTTCCCAGCCGCGCAGGCTGGCGGTGTAATCAATATGCGCTTCCGCCGCGGCGGCGATTGACGCCATGGCGCGGCAGGCTGCGAACGGATACGCGCCCATGGCAGTTTCGCCGGAAAGCATGAGGGCGTCGCTGCCGTCCAATATGGCGTTGGCGATGTCGTTGACTTCGGCGCGGGTGGGGCGCGGATTGGCGATCATGGATTCAAGCATCTGGGTGGCGGTGATCTCGGGCTTGCCGGCCCGGCCGGCCTGCCGGATAATTTGCTTCTGGGCGAATGGCACCTCCTGCAGGCCGATCTCCAATCCCAGGTCCCCGCGGGCGACCATCACGGCGTCGGCTTCGGCCACGATGGCGTCGAGATTGCGCAGGGCGTCGCGCCGCTCGATTTTGGCGATGATGGGCACGTCCCGGCCGGCTGCCCGGATCGCCTGGCGCAAAGTCCGCAACTCGCCGGCCGTGCTGATAAACGACTGGGCCACCCAGTCCACTCCGTGCTGCAGGCCGAAGGCGAGGTCGGCGCGGTCCTTGGCCGTGGGCACGCCTTCTTTCAGGGCGATGCCCGGCGCATTAATCCCCTGGTTCGATGCGAGCGATCCGCCGACAACGACTTTACAGACCAGCGTGTCGGCGGTTTTGGCGGCGACCTGCAATTCGATGATCCCGTCGCCGAGCAGGATGCGCTGCTTGATGGCGGCGGCTTTAACCAGGCCGGGGTAGTTGACGGAGACTGCGGATTGATCCCCGGGCTTCTCCCGCAAGGTCAAAGTGAAGCGCTGGCCCGGTTTCAAGTCAACCCGGCCGGCGTTCAACCGGCCGATGCGCATCTTCGGTCCGGAGAGGTCCTGCAAGATGGCGACATGCATCCCGAGCCGATCGCTCGCGGCGCGGATGTTCTTGATTGTGGCGGCATGTTCATCGTATGTGCCGTGGGAGAAGTTCAGCCGGGCGACATTCATGCCGGCCTGGATCAAATCGGCGATGGCGGCCGGCGACCGGCTGGCCGGGCCGATGGTGCAGACGATTTTGGTGCGCCGGCGGGCGGTGGCGTGTTGCTTCATGTAATCATCCTTTTTTGCGGCAAAAAACCGGTTTGACAACGGTTTCATGCTTCCGCTTTGTTTTTTTCCAGGTGGCTGCAAATCTGCCGCGCCAATACCGGCCCGACCCCGGGCACGGCGGCAATGGCTTCCGCCGGCGCGCGCGCCAGGCGCGCAAATGACCCGAAGGTTTTGATCAGCAACTGCTTGCGCTGCGGTCCGATGCCGGGGATATCGTCCAGTTGCGACTCCCGGAGGCGGCGCGCGCGCAGGCGGCGGTGGTAGGTCAAGGCAAACCGGTGCGCTTCATCGCGCAGCCGGCGCAACAGCAAGAGCGCCGGCGAGTCGGCCGGCAGGGCCAGAACTTTCACGCCGGCGGCAGTTTCGGTGTAAATTTCCTCGTGTTGTTTGGCCAGGCCGATGGCGGGCAACTCCGCCAGGCCGAGCCGGGCCAGTTCCGCGCGCGCGGCGCGCAACTGCGGCAGGCCGCCGTCAATCAGCAACAAATCCGGCCGGACGCCGTTTTCCTGCAGCAACCGCGCGAAGCGCCGGCGGATGACTTCGCCGAGCATGGCGACGTCATTGGCGGCCATGACGGTTTTGATGCGGAACCGGCGGTAACGCGCCGGCGCCGGCTTGCCGTCCACGGCGGCGACCAGGCTGCCGACGGCATGGG
>CAZYXU010000307.1:0-2956 GCA_964650945.1 uncultured Verrucomicrobiota bacterium
TCTATACGCCGGAGTATGGCAGTGAAAAATTCTTTTATGAAGATGCGCTGGCCAGGATGGCGGTTTTGCTGGGATGCAATCATGAAGCGCGGATGTACCGGCGCTCGATGAAGACTACCCTGGCAGCCTTGCACACAACGCTTTGGGATGAAAAGCAGGGATGGTTCGGCGCGCGGCATGCCGACGGGTCGCTCGACAGCCGCATCGGTCTGCCCGGCCTGTTGTTAGCGGCGGCTGAAAACGGATGAAAACGGGCGGTTTGAAAACGGATGCTAAAAAGGGGTAAAGATGCCGGCGTATGGGACGCCAGCCTTTTTGGTTGGTGGAGGTGTCAGTTGGTATCGATGCGGTCTTTCATCCGATAACTGGTACCCTCGATCAACACGGGTTCGCCATGATGGATTAGGCGGTCGAGGATGGCGGAGGTGAGGGTTGCATCATTATTGAAGATGGAACTCCATTGTTTAAACGCCTTGTTTGATGTGATGCAAATGGCGCTATTTTCGTAGCGGCCGCTGATGACTTGAAAGAGCAGGTCGGCGCCGATTTTATCTATTGGCATGTAGCCAAGTTCATCAATGACCAGGAGTTTTGGGCGGAGGAAAGACTTGATTTCCGCTTTTAAACGATTGGCGTTTTGGGCGGCGATGAGGGTGTTGATCAAATTGACGGCCGTGATCCAGCGGGTGGAATATCCTTTTTGGCAGGCCTGATAGCCGAGGGCAACAGCGAGGTGGGACTTGCCTAAGCCGACGCCGCCGAGGAAAATGACGTTGCCGTGTTGTGGCACCCAGTCAAGATGAAAGATGTGTTGGATTTGGGCGCGATTTATTTTTTTGGGCCAAGACCAGTCAAAATCATCAAGGGTTTTGATGAAAGGGAATCGCGCATTTTTGACACGATATGCCAGTGATCTATCAGCGCGTCGCTCGATTTCACCCTCAAAGAGGCGGGAAACGATTTCATCTGGCGGCCATTGATTTTTTGCGGCTTGCTCCATGATCTCGGCGTAATGCTCGCCGATGAATGACAGTTTTAGAGTTTGGCATTGGTTTTGGAGGTTTTCCAGGATGTTTTTATTTTTCATTTTTATCGTCTTGGTTTGGTTCGTATGTTTCAAGATTGGGCGCGGGAAGTTCCAGTTCGAGCAAATCCTGGCGTCTGGTGAGATGCAAGGCGCCGGGTTCCGGGAGTTGCCGGCGGCGCTGATCAAGAATATTGGCGATATATTCGGCGCGGAAGACTTGAAGTTCGGCGGCATCCTCCAATGCGCGCGCGACTTGTTCCAACGGGTGGAGTTCGCTCAACGCCATGATCTGGCGCACATGGTGGCGGGCATTGAGGTGGCGTTCTTCCAGTTGGCGGTAGAACATCTCGGCTTGCGGCGATAGCCGCAAGAAGCGCTGCAGCAGACGCTGATTGCGGATATGCCGGCGCTCCAATAACAGCGGTTTTTCATGATCCGGATTCAGGTAGTCCTGTCCGCTGTCATAACTGCGGACATGGTCGGCGATCAGTTTGCCATCATGGTAAAGCCAGAGGTGATCCGGGGTGCGTTTCAAGTTGACTCTGCTGGATGCGTAGGCGGCCGGCACCGAATAGCGGTTGCCGTCAAGCCTTACGCGGAACTGGGGGCTGACAGTGAGGCTGGCGACCACGCCCAGGTCATAAGGGCGGCAATTTAAAGGACGTAAGGCCGTCTTTTCGTTTTGGAAGCGTTCATGCGGCGTCTGGCGGGTAGCGGCATGCATACGGATATTAGCCACCGTGTCGAGCCAGAGGCGGCCGGCCGCGTTGATCGCGGCTAAGCCGGATGGATTTAATCCGTTGAGCAGGCTTTTTTTGACATATCCGACATTGTTTTCCACACGCCCTTTCGCTTGAGGTTGATGGATGCCGCAGGCTTTGGGGGTAAATCCGTGATGTCCGGCAAAATCCAGGTAGCGTTCGTGGAAAGTCGGCGCTTCGCCGTACGGATGGCGCAAAACAGCGGTTTTCAAATTATCGCTGAGGATTTCGGTGGGAACGCCGCTGAAATACAGGAAGGCGTTTTGCAAGGCGCCCAGGAAATGTTCGAGCGTTTGCGACAAGGTGAATTCCAGATACATCAGGCGGCTGTAACAAAGCGTCACTACCAGAAAACTCAACCGCCGCCGGGCCTGTCCCACCTCCAGAAGGCCGGCATGCCCCCAGTCCACTTGCGCGCATTCCCCGGGCGCATAATGCAGTGTGAGATAGGCCTTCTTCCGCGTCGGGCGCACAAGCCGTAAAAACTCTTTCAGGATGGTATAACCGCCGTTGTAGCCCTGTTCCCGCAACTGCCGCAAAATCTGCATGCCGGAAAATGGGTGTTGGTTCACCAAGCGCCGGACCATGTCCTTAAACGGATCCAGCTTGCTGTTTTGTGCTTCTCTCTTCCGGGCATGAAATGTCTCAATCCCCAGCCAATATCTTGTCGTTTTAACGTTCAATCCAGTCTCGCGGGCAATCTGGGCGGGTTGCAGCCCCTGTTTATTCAACAAATGCAAACGCTGGTATTGCTCATAATTGATCATTGCCGACCTCCTTGCGCAAACGCGGATAAAATATCACCAATCCAAACCGCGCCGGCCGGGCGATCCGCGTAACTGGTCACGCGCGGCCCCGCCGCCGGCCGCTCCAGCGACAACACCTGCACTAATGGCGCTGCATAAACCAATAAGCCGGAACGAATCAACTCCAGTCGCCCGGATGACACCGCTGCCGGGGTGATCCCCAAATGGCGCGCCACGCTCGCATCGGCGTAGTAACTCAACCCCTGCGCGTCGGCAACCGCCACCCAAAACAAATACAATGCCCAGGCCGTCGGACTGCACCCGGCCAGCCAGTCTTCCCGAATCAAACGTGTGTCCACCCAACCAAACGGACGATGAACACGCCGCAATCGTTCAGGACACAACAACCGCTTCTTTGCTTG
>CAZYXU010000308.1:0-2924 GCA_964650945.1 uncultured Verrucomicrobiota bacterium
TCTGTCCACCGCCAACCAGAACAACATCGCCACCCCGCCGGAATTTACGGACGCACCGGCCTGGGATTTCCGGCTGGCGGCCGACTCGCCCTGCGTCAATGCCGGGACCAACGCCCCCTGGATGGCGCAGGGCTTTGATCTGGACGGGCGGCCGCGCCTGGACCGGCTGACACGCCGCGTGGACATGGGTTGTTACGAACGCGTCATGCGCGGCACGTTTTTCAGTGTCCAATAAAGGGCAAGGCAGCCGAACATGCTCAAGCATTTTATGATCGCTAATGTATGGCTGACGATCTGGCTGTCGGCGTACTTTTGCGGATGTGTTTTGGCCGGGGAGCAAACCGCGGCGGCGGATGTCGTGGCCGCCCCCGCCGCCCGCCCGCCGGTGCTGGACGGCATCCTGGATGATTCATGTTGGAGCAACGGTCCCGCGATCACGGAATTCGTGTCGCTGAAAGCGCCGGAAGTCAAGCGCGCCCACCAGGTCTGGCTCGCGCATGACGATACCTGGCTGTACCTGGCGCTGGACGTCCGTCATCCCCGGCCGTCGGATTTGACCGTGGATTGCCGGGAGCATGACGGCAGTCTTTCCAACGACGATTCGCTGGAGCTTTTCCTCGATCCCGGGACGGACGGCAAGCTTTATTTCCATTACATCCTCAATGCCGCCAACGTCAAGGCCGAGCAGCGCGCCGGACGCGGCGGGGAACGCGACCGCGCCTGGAACGGGCCATGGCGTTCCGCCACGCGGATGACGGACACCGGCTGGACGGCGGAACTGGCTATTCCCCTGGCATTGCTGGCTTCCTACGGGGATTTGGCGCGGCTGCGCTTGAATGTATGCTTGAATGTCCTGGAGCCGGTGCTGGACCCGCAGGGGGTGCGGGTGGACTTGCGGCGCGAGTGGCTGACCTGGGCGCCGCTGTCGGGCGGATTTCACGAGCCGGAGGCGTTTGGCAGCCTGCGTTTGCCCGGCCTGGCGGGGATGGCGGTACGGCCGCCGTTTCTGCCGGCCCTGACGGGCCGTCCGTCCGTCAGCCGCTACGAGGCGGATGGCGGCGGGCTGCGCTACACGGTGGCCGTGGATGTTTCCAATCACAGCGCGGTGAGCGGCACGGTGTGCGTCACGGTGCTGGACCGGCCGCAATCGGGGGGCGTTAACCGGATCGTCAAGCCGGTGGAGCTGGCGGCATCGGCGCGTCTGCGCCTGGAGATCGCCGTGCCGGTTTCCAACCCGGCCAGCCGGTCGGTGGAGGTGTTGCTGGAGGACCCGGCGACGGGCGAGGTGCGGCAGCGCGACGCCGTCGCCGACACTTCGGTTTTGACGCTGCTGACGGTGTATCCGGAGCGTAATTATTTCACGGACGAGCGCGAAGTGGCGGTGATTTGCGAGCTCGGTTTGCCGGCGGCGGCCATGGGCAATCTGCGCGCGGAACTGAAAGACGGCGCCGGCGCGGTGCTGGCGGCCGTGGAAACCGTGGCGCCTTTGACGCGTTTGGCCGCGGCGCGCGCGCGCCTGGCGGATGGGCGGCATAACCTGCGGGTGGAGGTGGGGCGCAAGGATGGCGTGGTTTTGTTTGCGCGGGAGGCGGCCATCGTCTGCCGCCCGCCGCAACCGGGGCGCGAGGTTAAAATTGACCATGTCAACCGGGTGATTTTGCGCAATGGCGCGCCTTTTTTTCCGTTCGGACTGGTTTTCAGCGCCACCAACCAGGCGGATTTCCGCGAAGTCGCCGCGGCCGGTCATAATACGCTGATGTGGTGGCGCAAGGTAGCGCCGGAACAAGCTCCGGCCTGGATGGCGGTGGCCGGCGAACACAAGCTGTTGATGTGGGTGCCGGTGGAAAATTTTTGCGAAAAGATACCGCTGACCAGGATCAAGGTGGCCTTGATCCAGGGCGGGAAACCGCCTTATCCGTGGTATATCAAGGATTTCATCGCGGCCGCCCCGGATGAGCGGCGCGCGCTGAGCGAATTTTCGCCGGGCGAAAAATCGGCGATTTTCGCCGCCGCATATGCCAGGGCGCTGCCGGAAATGCTCGCGGGCGTCCGCGGCGTCAAGGATTGCGAAAACCTGCTGGCTTACAATAATTTCGACGAGGCGTTCGGCGCGCGGTATTTCGACCAGTGGGTGCATGGGCTGGATTTGCAGACGCAGGTGCATGCGGCGGACGGCTATCACCCGATGTATGCGCTCGCCGGCGCGGAGGAATTCGATTTCAGCGATCTGATCGGGCCGGACCCTTATTGGATTCCCGGCCTGGCCGGCGAAGGCGGCAACCCGCTGCACGTGGTGAACATGCATTACATGTTCGAGCAGCGCGCCCGCCCCGGGCGCAAGCCGGTGGTGCATGTGCCGGTGGGCGAGCGCTGGAGCGGCATGCATCAGCGCTACCTGGTTCCGGCGGAGCAATTCTGCCAGACTTACCTGCTCCTGATCCACGGCGCCAAGGGGTTGTTTTATTTCTGCTATCCCTTTACCCACGAGAGTTCGTTCGCATCCCTGGCGGAATTGGCGCGGCAGATGCAAATCCTCGGCCCGGCGGCGGTCGCGCCGGAAGTGCCGCAGACTGTTGAATATCAACCCGGCGTTATGGATTACGCCAGTCAAAAATATCCGGATATCCATGCCAGGTTGTTTTCCCATCCGGCCGATGGCCTGATCCTGCTGGCGGCGAATTGCCGGAATTACCCGATGGACGCGGAATTCAGCTTGTCCTGCCTGGAAGCGGACGGAGAGGTGGCGCGGCTTTTTGGGCCGGACAAATTCCCGGTGCGGAGCGGGCGGTTTAAGGACCGGTTGGAAGCCTACGGGGTGCGCGCGTATCGGATTCCCGCCGCCCGCCAGACACCGGTCGCAATGCGCGTCGCCATGACCGGCCACCCGGAAAGCCCGGACCCGGTGCTGGCGGCGCCCGCCATCC
>CAZYXU010000309.1:0-2910 GCA_964650945.1 uncultured Verrucomicrobiota bacterium
CAGGATGGTGAACCACCTGGCCGAAATTATCGGAATTTACATAATTGTATCTATAGCGGGCTCATAAATCACACTGAAATCCGCCGTGGCATTAAAGTTTTACATATCACCAACAAATTTGTCCTACACCCCCGGAAGCTGCTGCCGGCGGAAGCTGCTTGAACTACCCGGGAAAAACCCTTACATTAGGATTGTTTTCGAAACCTGAGTTTTGGAATCATCCGCTTCCAACGCCATGACCGCTAAAATCACCCGGATCATCAAGCGCCAGGGCAACCTGGTGGCCTACGACCGCGACCGGATCAGCACGGCCATTTTCCGCGCGCTGGTGTCCACCGGCCGCAAGGACCGCCGGCTGGCGGAGCGGCTGGGCCTGCAGGTCGAGCAGGCCCTGCTGGCCGTTTATGGCGATGGCGCCACGCCCAGCATCGAGGAAATCCAGGACATCGTCGAAAAAATCCTCCTGGAAAGCGGGCATGCCGACACCGCCCGCGCCTACATGGAATACCGCCGGCAGCGCGCCCAGGCGCGCGCCACCCGCGCCTATTCCTTCGAAGTCACCGACAACATTCCCTACAAGAAAATCTACGAGGTGCTTTGCTGGAATATGGCGCACGGCTGCGATTCGGTGGCCGCCTTGAATGAATTGCTGGGGCGGGGCGGCTTGCCGGGATTGATCAAGGATGTCAACCGGCGGTATGTCGCCGAGGTAGGGCAGGCGGCCGACCTGATCCTGGAGCGCCGCGGCGAAGTGCGGCTGGTGATCGTGGCCGGGCCCTCCTCTTCCGGCAAGACCACCACCACGATGAAACTGGCCGAACGCCTGGGGCAGGCCGGCGTGGAACTGCAAACCATCAACGTGGACAATTATTTCTTCAACCTCGACCGGCATCCGCGCGACGAATTCGGCGATTACGATTACGAGTCGCCCCAGGCGCTGGATTTGCCGCTGATCAACAACCACCTGGCGCAATTACTCGACGGCCGGCCGGTCCGGACCCCGCACTATGATTTCAAAACCGGCCGGCGCAGCCTGGATGTCCATCCCGTCGCCCTGCAGCCCAACCAGGTGCTGCTGCTCGACAGCCTGCATGGGTTGTATGACGGCATGACCGCCAGCATCCCCCCCGCCCGCAAGTTCCGGCTGTACATCGAAACCCTGGGCCAGTTCCGCGCGGCGGACGGCCAGTTTATGCGCTGGGCCGACAACCGGCTGCTGCGCCGGATGATCCGCGACAGTTGGCACCGCAATTCGCAACCCGAGGCCACCATCACGCATTGGCGATACGTGCGCCGCAGCGAATTGCAGCACATCATCCCCTTCATCGGCGCCGCCGATTTCCTGGTGAACAGCGCCCTGCCTTACGAGTTGCCGTTCCTGAAACACCGGCTCTTCGATTACTTCGCCCCGGCGATGGAAAAATACCGCGCCGACCCGGCGCGCCAGGATGCCTACATCCGCGCCAAGCGCATCTATGAATTCCTCGCGCCGCTGACCGCTGTGGCGGACGACTCCGGCGTGCCGCCCGACTCCCTCCTGCGCGAATTTATCGGCGGCAGCAGCTATGCGTATTAGCTTCTTATATCAGACTCACGCCAACACCACGCCCTTGACCAGCGACTCAATCGCCTTGAAGTCTTTGCGTGTGATTTCCCGGCCGGTGCGGCGCGGCCAGCCGATGTCAATGCCGCGTGCCTGCAACGCCGCGTAATAGGCCCGGTTGCCGTATTGCTTCAGCGCCTGCATGAACCGGTTGATCCGCAATTGCAGCGCACAGGCTTCGTCCAGCCGGCCGGCGCGGAAGGCGCGGTGCAGCGCCACGAACAGGTCCGGGATCACGTTAAAAGTGGAGCCGATCAAGGCCTGAGCGCCCATGGTCAGGAAGCAAATCCCCATCTGGTCGAAGCCCCCGAACAGCGTAATCGGGCGCGGACTCAGCGCCGCCAGCATCTGCATCTGGTATAAATCCGCATGCGTGTATTTGACGCCGATCACCCCGGGCAGCGTCAGCAGGCTGCCGCAGAATTGGTCCAGCGTGACCACGCGATTGGTGTTGTCCGGCAGGTAGTAGATGATCATCGGCAAGCCGGATGCCGCCTGGATTTCGCGGTAATACGCCGCGATTTCGTCCATGGCATAATTATAATAAAACGGCATGACGGACGAGATGGCGGCCGCGCCCATCTCGCCCGCGGCTGCCGCCAGGCGGCAGGCGTCCCCCGGGTTCATGGCGCCAACGTGCAGGATCACCGGCGCGCGGCCGCGCAGCGTGCGCATCACCGCCCGCGCGAAGCGGATGCGCTCCTCGGCGGTTTGCAGGAATCCCTCGCCGGTGCTGCCGCTGACGAAGAACCCGGCGCAGCCGGCATCCAGCAGGAATTGCAGGTGGGCCGGCAGAATCTCCAGGTTCAGCTTGTCGTCTTTCGTGAACGGCGTAAACAGCGCCGGGATGATGCCGGACAATTCGCCGACGGCGGGCTTTCCCCGTCCGGCGGTCCGTTCATTTTTGGCGCGTTTGGTTTGATCTTGCATAATAGCGTTCCTTGATATTTTTTGGCCGAATTTATTTTTAAAGCGTCTGTTTAAGACATGCCTGCGTTGAGCCCCACGCTTCCGGGTGAGCGCTTGGTGAACGCCACGGGAGGATAACGCAAGTCCATCCGGTCGGCATTGAAGGCGCAAAATTGGATTGCGCGGGCAAGATGCCCGCACTACAAGTTCATCACCAACTCACCCACATACTCACATACTTTTGCCACTGGGAGTGGCGGTAAAAAAGGGGAGTAGACGCTGCCGGGCTCGAACCGGCGACCCGCTGATTAAGAGTCAGCTGCTCTACCAACTGAGCTAAGCGTCCAGTGCCAATGTAAAAAACCCCGGCTAAAATTGCAAGTGGAAAATCCCCCAGG
>CAZYXU010000310.1:0-2909 GCA_964650945.1 uncultured Verrucomicrobiota bacterium
ATCGGCCAGCCCAAGATTGGTGGCAACCGACCGGGCGATTTCATTCCACCGCCCGGCAGTCGTCGCCGTCCCGGGCATATCCACCCAGAACCAGGCGATTTTAGGCTGCTCGGCATTGGTCCAAACCACGTTGGTCGAATATTGCCGGACTTCTTCCAAGGCGGCGGCATACTCGGCGCCCGCCAGCGCCGGCGGCGGCGGCGGACGGAATTGGCCGCCGCCTGTCATGGCAAACGGCATGACCATGGCCCAGTGGGGCATCATGGCCGGCTGATAGTCCGGGAAAGTGGGCTGCCAATCCCCGGCATTGGTGCCGGGAACATAGGGCATCATATTGGTGGACATCGCGGACATGTCATCCGCCCGCATGGCCACCATTTGCCGGCCCACGTAATTTCCCAGGACCGTCCCGTTGGTGCGGGCCAGGGCATCCGGCTCCGCCGCCAGCGAGGCGGCCAGGGCGGCGTCCAGGGCCGCGATGTTGTTGGTATAGAGCGCGGTCAGAACGGCATGCGCGGCGGCGGCGGCGGCGGACGGCGCGGAACAGGGCTGCCGGGGGGTGACCGACACCATGTAGGCCGCGCGCGACCGGTCAATGGAATTGACCGCATCATACATGGCGGCATGGGTCATGGCCAGCGACCGGGACGCCGTAATGGCCATCTGTTGATTGCCGGCAATCAGCGACACCGCGATGACATTCCAGTTCGAGACCACATCCGCGCCAGCCGCGGTTACCAGCATTCCGGCCGCTACGGCCATGCGCGCCAGCCTGGCGGCGGGCGTTGCTGAAACACGCGCCTGGACAGGCGCGCGCCACACGCGTCCGAACCGCCGCCCTGCCCCGCGGCCGGCAGCAGGCGCCGGCCAGACATGCTTTAAAATACCGCTAACGGCATTGCGCGTGTGCATATTCATCCCTATGTTCATGGATTAACCTCCGCGTTTTCGGATTGATCCAATTCGATCCGATAAAACATCCGATCCGGCAAATCCGGCAGATTGTCCACCCGGTTCAACGGTTGGTCGGCCGGCAAATTTTCCATGACAGGCACATAGCCGCCGGTCTTGATATCCGCGGTGCGGGTAATATCATAAGCTTTGCCCCAGACACTTTGCCATTGGAGCCGGATACCATCCCCCCCGCGCTCAACGGCGGTAATCCGCAGCAGCGATTCCGCGTCGCGCGGATCGGTTCCGGCATAATATTCATCCAGGTCAAGGAATCCGTCGCCATCCGCATCCGAGACAGCCGTCACTACAAGCCCGAACGCTCTTTCCCAGTAATCCGGCGCTCGGTTGCCGTTGGCATCCACGTACTCGTCGGCGCCGATATCGGCGGCCGCGTCCATCGGCCGCGGCTCGCCGTCATAATCCAGGGCCAGCGCCGGAAAATCCCCGATCAACCGGCCGCCGGCCCGGCCGATGGCGGGCGAAAACTCCGTCAGGTGATAATCGCCGCGCAAGCCGATCGGATGCATTTTCACCGAGATGCTGTTGCCGCCTTCGTCCAGGACCGTGGCTGACTGCAAGGCATTGACAAAGCCGGCCGCGAAGCGCGGGACGGCGGCCAGGTTGGAGGCGTCATATCCCGCGGCGTCGGTCAGAAGGCAATTACGCGGATGCAATTTCCATCCCGAACCTTCGGCCACGTGCAAATCCCAATAAGGCTGCGCGGGATTGGTGGCCAGGCCGCCGGCGCCGCCATGCATGGATGCGTCGTTATAGAACGACCGGTTGCGCCAGATAATGTTATCCTCCAGCACCGGATCGGCATGGAATTGGCCGGCGGCATTGGTCAACGCGGGGCTGTGGACATGGGCCACCAGACCGGCGCCCTGCGGGACCGAGTTCAGCGCGCCCGGCGGAAAGGCCAGTTCCGCGGTGGCGGTGCTGTCATTATTGGCGATGGTATTATTGATGATCGAGCACCGCGCCGTATCCTGCAGCGACACGCCGCCGCCGGCATAGCCGGCGACATTATTAACGATGATGTTATTGAAGAGATTCAGGGCATGCCACAGATTCGTCTGACCCGGGCTGGCCTGGACATCCTGGCCGTTGAAATGCGCGGCCCGAATGCCGCCGCCATGCTGGCCGCCCGCAAGATTGCCCTGGATCAGGTTGTTCCGCACGGTGATGGTTCCGGCGCCGGGAGTAACCAGGCCCACCGGCGGCGCTTCACCCGCCAGGTAGAGGCCGCCGCCCGCGCCGCCAATATTGGCGGCATAAAACACTTCGTTGGCCACGATCCGGTTCCCGACAATCAGGCCGTTGGTGCTCAACCCTTCATGACAGATGCCGGCGCCGTTGCCGCGCGTCAGGTTGCCGACCACCGTGTTGTTGGTGATCACGTAATTAGCCGATCCGGCAAACACGGCGATGCCGCCGCCGCCCGTGATGCCGCCATTTTTCAACACCATGTTGTCATGGATGACAATCCCGTCATTATCCGCGGGCAGGCCGGTATCGGGTATGCCCAGCGCGATGCCGCCGGCGAATTGGCCCTGATTGCCCTGAATCCGGTTATTGCCGATGCGCAGACCGTGAATGGCGCCGGGGACATGAATGCCGCCGCCCATCAGCGAGCCGTAAATCGTGAACCCGTCAATGCGCGCTTGATTGCCGGGCGTAAAAGGATGTCCGGCGACCTCGCCCAGTACCAGCACCCCCGGGCACTCGCTGGCGCCAAACGGGTCGGCGCCCGGCGTGCCGAGCAGTTCCTGCACCTTTGCATGCCAAGCGGAAACGCGATCGCTCGGCACCGGATTGGCGTTGATGATTGTCGCAGGCGCGCCGGCGCCCTGCAGCCGGACGGGTTTCCAGAGGATGACGTTTTCGTCATACACGCCGGGGTGCACGAGAATCAGGTCGCCGTCCGCGGCGGCATCCACGGCATCCTGGATCGG
>CAZYXU010000311.1:0-2904 GCA_964650945.1 uncultured Verrucomicrobiota bacterium
GCCTGCACGCCGGAGACTTCGTAATAATACTCGCCGCCGGAATGGAATTTGCCGATTTCGCCGTTCTTGGTGCCCAGGCGCGGCCGGGCCAGGATGGAAGCTTCCCCGTCATTCACCAGCAGGTTGAGCTTGGGCATCAAGTCCACCGACCAGGTCAGGCCCAGGCTGGACGAATGCGTGTCGCTGTCGTCCGATGTCTGCTTGCCGTTTTCCGAGGCGGTGAGATCGCCGACCGGCGCCAGGGAGCGCGACCAGTCCATGCCCCAGGAACCGCCGGTCTTGCGGTCGCTCTTGTCGCTGACGGACCCCTCGCCGCCGAGCGACATCTTCAGCACCTCGCTGCCGTCGAGGAGGTTCATGCCGATGTTGGATCCGCCGGATTTGGTCAGCTTGGCGAAAATCACCTCGGTTTCGATCATGATATCGCGCACCTGGAGCATATCCACCACGTTGGCCACCTGCGCCCGGGTCAGGGTGACCACGTTGGAGCGGGCCATCTGGCCGTAAACATGCCCGGAGAGGTAAGCCGTCTGGCCGACCACGTTCACCCGGACGGTTTCGATGCCGGCAATGCGCCGGATAAAGTCCGCCACCACCTCGTTGGACGGGCCGCGGTCAAAGACGGTGAGATTGAGCAATTGGTCGCCGTAGGCCTGGGCCAGGCGGGCGACCCGGTCCATATCCTCCATGGTGATCAGCTTGCCATCCACGACGACTTTGTTGCCAATGGCGACCACGCGGGCATTGGGCACGTCGCGCAGCAGATCGCTGACATCCTTGGCGAACCCGCTGAGCGGGGGCAGGACGGTGATGGCCGTCGTGTTGGTGCGGCCGCCGATTTCCTCCCATTGCAGGCGGACGGCGCCGGGCGCGATGGCGACCACCTGCAAATCGGTTTGATTCAGCGGGCGGACAGCGACAATGCCGGCGCGGTCAACCGCCACCCTGGCGGTATCCGCCACCACCATGGTGGTCCGTTCCCCGGCGGCCAGCGTCAGCGTCTCGGCCGGCCCCGGGGCAAAATCCTGGGCGGCGGCCGGCCAGGCGGCGGCGCCGATCAGTATGGTTAAAAACAGGCATAATCCGCGACCGGCAATTGCTGAATTTTTCATTGAATCATTCCGTTTACCATGGTTCCGCCTGCTCCCGTTACTGCGCCAGGAAGTCCGGCAAATCCGCGCAGGAAACCGGCGGCACGTCGGCGACCTTGCCGGTCTCGCCGGCCTTGCGCAAAATCAGGTTGATCTGCCCCTGGGTCAGACACAGCGTCAGCATCTGCGCTTCCTTGCGGGCCAGCATCAGCGTCACGCTGTTGTACATGTTCTGCTCGCCGGCGCCCCGCGCCGGCGCCGGCATGCCGATGCGCTGCGCGCCCGTGGCCAGGACGAGGATGTCCTGGAGCAGCAGCGCGGTGACTTTCTTCTTGTCATCGCCGGTCGGCGCGCCGGCGGGCACCTTGGGCGGCGCCGTCAAGGTCGCCTTGAGGGTGTTGACATCCGCGGACGCCATGCCGGCCGCCGCTTCCGGCGGCAATTGCGGCGCCCCCTCGGATTTTTGCATGCAGCCCGCGCCGATGGTCAGGAGAATATCCACGCGCATGCCGGGCGACAGCAGTCCCGCCAGACCGCTGATCGCCGTGACGGGTATCGTCATGGCGCACATGTTCGGCTGCAAATCGCCGGCCAGGCCGGCGTCCAGGTCCGCGCGGGTGACCAGGTCCGACCAGAAGATCGGCTTGCCTTTTTCAATATTGACCTTCAACTGCGCGCCCATCGCCGCGCCGGCGGCGAGCGGCTCGATCGCGCGGTCCGCCACGTATTTCTTGGGATAGGGCCGGTAAGCCACTTTCTTGTCGGTCAGCGGCGCGCCTTTTTCCAGATCCTCGGCGGCCACCAGCACCGTGATTTCCTCCATGCCCTTATTGGCATTGCGCTGGATGTTTTTAATGTAAATATGGATCAAAACCACCGCCAGCAAGCCCATGATCACCGCCACCAGCAACGCCAGACGTTTATTCATACCGAACCGATCCTTTCTCGATGTTTTCCAGTCTTTTCAAAAATATGTAATGCCAACTGAAGGCGTCGCCCGGCAACGCCATCACCACAAAACTTTCGCCGGCGGCGTTGTTGAACATGCGGATTTGGTCGTCAAACCGCAGTTGCGCGCTGAATATCGCCCGTTCCCGGTCAACCTCCCACCCGCGCTGCCGCAATTCCTCCGCCACGTACGGCAGGACGGCCGCGGGGCCGTCAGGGCATTGCGCCAGTTCATAGGCGGAAAACTGCTCCGCCCCGGACTGAAACATCCGCAGCAGCACCCGGCCGGCGGGATATAGCGGGCCTTCCTCCCCGAAACTCCCCGGCCCGCCGGCAAGCTTCCAGGGGAAACGTATGTTCAACATCACGTAACAATCGTCCGTCCCCTCCATGGGATAAGCGCCCACCACCGCCGTCACATCCGCTTTGCGCAGCGCCGTCATGACCTCCGGCGTCTGGGCAAAAAACTCATTCAACCGCCGCTGCTGCTCCTCCGGGCATGCCGTCCAGCCCCCCTGGGCCAGCGCCGCGCGATGCCAGGCCGCCGCCGCCGCGGCGCCGGCCGGCGCCCGGTAACCCGCGCGCCACAAAAAGCCTCCATCGAAAAACAGCCGGCTTTCCGCGTAATCCCGGCCGCCGGGATACAGCGGCAACACCGGCGCCGCCGGTGGCGGGGGATCGGGGCATCCCGCGCAACCGCCCGCCGCGGAACGCGCCGCCAGCAACAGCGCCAGCAGCGGCGCCCAGAGCAGCGCGCAGACAATTTGAGCGCGGGGCGGTTTCATCGGCCATACATTCAAACGAGTCTCTTTCAAAAGTGTTCAGTGTTCGGTGTTCAGTGTTCGGCAGCCAGAATTACACGACA
>CAZYXU010000312.1:0-2903 GCA_964650945.1 uncultured Verrucomicrobiota bacterium
AGCGCGCAATTTTCCACGTAGCCCCATTCGTCGCCCAGCGCCTGGCAGACTTCAAACGGCCAGCCGGCCAGGTCTTCCGGCAGATTGCGCTCGGGCGTGAAATAGTCGCCATATTCGTTCCGGTCGTTGATGACGGCGGCCGGCTGGTAACGTTTGATCGTTTGGTAAACCTGTTTCGGCGTGGGATCGTCCGGCGCGCTGTAGCCGTAAGCATCGAACCAGAAGCCGTCCACCCGCCCGTAAGATGTGCACAACTCGCGCAACTGCCCCAGAAAATACTCCCGGTATCTGGGCCAGTCGGGTTTTTGGTCCGGCAGGGGGCCGGACAGGGAGTAACTGCCGTTATACGGATCGAAGACATAATTACGGTGATGCCAATCCGCCCGCGAGTAGTAAAAAATAATGCGCAGCTTGCGGCGATGGCAGGCCGACGCCAATTCGCCGATCAAGTCGCGCTTGAACGGGGTATTGGTGATCTTGTAATCGGTGAGGGCGCTGTCGAACAAGCAGAATCCATCCAGGTGTTTAGTGGTGACGATCAGGTAGCGGGCGCCCAGCAATTCCGCCGCGTCTATCCAATCGTCGGCCTTGAACCGGTGCGGATTGAATCGCCGGGCGAGTTTTTCGTACTCGGTTCGCGAGACGCGGCCATGCGTCAGCAACTTGCGCCACAGGCCGGCTTGCGGCCCCCGGGTAGGCGGCTGACCGATCGGTCCGCTGCGCAACAAATGTTCACCTTGCCCCGGAATGGCATACAGGCCAAAGTGGAAAAAAGCGCCAATGCGCGCGTCTTTGAACCAGCGCAGCTTGGGATCGGTGTTGACGTTCCGCGGGGAAAGAATCATGGCGTTATCTCAGACGGAACAGGCTTCCGCGCAGGATATGTTCATAACAGCCCATGTCCGCTAGGCCAGTCAGGCGGTCGATCCGGGGACGCCCGTCCAGGTCAGTGGCGCCGGCCATCCACGCTTCGTTGGTGCCGGCGTTAATGCAGGGTGAAAGCGGTTGCAGGCGGAAATTGCCGGCGGCGGCATCAACGAAAAGCGGGGCGTTGGTGATGTTGTTCTGCCCCGCGACCGCCAGGACGGGCATGCAACAATAATGGAATCCGTTCGTGGCGGCGCCGGAAGCCGTGACGTCGGCGCCGGCATTGTGGTAGATGATGGAATTAATGACTGGATTGGTCGAGAGCAGGTAAACCCCGCTCACATTGGTGGCGATGGTGCAGGCGCTGATGCCGCCATTGTTCAAGGCGATATTGTTGGCGTATACGGCGCCGCTGTTGTAGTTGCCGGTATTGCCGGCAATCAGGCACCCGGCAATGCGCCCGCCCTGGTATAAATGCAGCCCGCCGCCCCACCCATCCGAGGTATTGTTTTGGATGACGCAGTTTGAAACCGTCCCGCCCTGGCGGCAACCGATCCCGCCGCCGCCCCAGGATGCGCACAAGCCGGTGTCGTTGGATTCAATGGTGGAATTCAGGACTACGCCGCCCCCCTGCAGGTGAATTCCACCGGCGCCGGAGTTGGCAATGCCGGTATCGGAGGTGTTCGCGCTGACCACGCAGGCATCCACGGTGCATCCGGCGCGGATATACAATCCGCCGCCATCATCCCAACTGGTGTTGTTGACGATGCGCGACCTTTGAATCAGACAGGGTAAAACGCTGAATTGGTATATGCCGCCGCCGACGCCGCCGGCGGTATTGTTGCTGACGATGCAGTCGGTCATGATGTTTGTCGCGCCGGCGTCATGTATATTCTGGATGTTGATTCCGCCGCCGCCCAGGCCGGCCTGGTTGGCGACGATGACGCAGTTGCTGATCCGGCTGGAATCCATCAGGGTGACGCCGCCGCCATTGATATTGACATGATTGCCGGATATGACGCAGTCCACCATGGTGCCGTCATAGATAATCTTGGCGCCGCCGCCGCCGCCGCCGGAGTTGCCGAACGCGCGGTTGCCGGCAATCAGGCAATTTGACGCTACGCTGCTGTAGCTCAGGAAAATGCCGCCGCCGGAGCCATAGGTGGCGTTGCTGGAGATATTGCCGATGATCCCGCTGTCAACGATCCTGCCGCCGGCGGCAAAAACGCCGCCGCCGCCGCGGTAAGATTTACCGGGATTGGTGCCCAGGTTGCCGGTGATCAGGCAATTGGTTACCAGGCCGGCGGACATGGTTACGCCGGCGCCGTATAAGGCCATCCCATTGGTAATCGTCAGGGTTGAAAGCACCGCCGCGGCATGGGTAATGTAAAAGCAATATGCGCCATTGGTATTGCCGTCAACGATCACGCTTTCGCGATTATCGCCGAAACCGCGCACGGCGACATCCGCATTGAGATTAACCGTGGCGGTCAACACATATACGCCGTTGGATACCCAGACCGTGTTGCCGGCGCCGGCGGCCACGGCCAGCCGGACGCCGTTGCTGATCGTGCGGACCGCCGTCGCCCAGCTTGTGCCCGCGGCGGAATCGTCGCCGTTGGTTGCCACGTAGTAGGGCGCCGCCATTGACAGGTCAAGCATGCCTGCTGTCATTGCCAACAAAATCCAGATGGCTGATTTGCGCATAACAATCCTCCTTCGTTTACAATCATCCGTTTTGGCAGGCGAAGTTGTTTTATCCGGTCGGTGTCACCGCCGGATTATTCCTCGAATTCCGTGGCTTGATAGCCTTGCTCAAGCTGCAGACCGTCAAACCAGACCGTATCGCCGGGCGTGATTACATATATCTGGTAAAATGCCGCTTGGTCGTCACGCAGTCCCAGGCGCGGCGGGATTACCACCGGCACTTCATAGCGCTGCCAATCAGCCGTCACTGTAATGGTTTTGTCATGGCGCCGCAACAGGATTTTTTCCCCGCCTTTGGCGCCCTTGGCGTAGAATGAAAAAACGTAAGG
>CAZYXU010000313.1:0-2872 GCA_964650945.1 uncultured Verrucomicrobiota bacterium
CCTTCGACTTCTCTCAGGGCCTTGAGCCCTTCGACTTCGCTCAGGGCCTTGAGCCTGTCGAAACGGCCTGTCGAAATGGCCTGTCGAAACGGCCTGTCGAAACGGCCTGTCGAAACGGCTTATCGAGGGGTTCGAAAAGACAAGGCAAGTTTGGGGTGGATGCGGTGCGAGCCGCGCGCCAGACACCCCAAAGAATGCCTGTGCGGCTCGTACTCGCCGCCGTGCTTTTCGAACGGAATTCGCTACGCATCTCCGGCACGGCACTACACCAACGCATTTGTCTTACACCCCGGATCAGCGCAGGCGTGCGGTCAGGGCGCCGCCGGCGCCGGACACGGACACGGCCAGGCCGTCCGCCGGCACGCTGTCCGCTGTGTGCAGTGTCAGCGATGGCGTTTGCTCCACCACTTCCACCCGCTTGCCCGCCAGCTCCGCCGGCAACCGGAGCACATCGCGTTCCACCGCCCGGTGGTAGTCGGCATACAACATGACCGAATCGCCGTCCGGATGCCAGTAAACGCAAGTGGCGTTCGGGAAGGCGGTCGGATCGAAATACTGGCGGTAGGCGGTGCAATCGAATTCCGTGCCGGCGGGAATGATTTCGCCCATCTTTTTATCCACGGCATGCGGATATGATTTGCTGCTGGTGTATAAATTTATGGCCGAGGCCGCATGGCGCGCGCGTTCCGCCAGACGGGTTAAACCGTTGACCGGCGAATATCCCAGGGCATAGCCGAACTGGCGGACCGGCGCGCCGTTGGTCTTGGTCCCCAGAAACTGGATAAACCGGCCGGGGAGATCGCCCGCCGCGGCCAGGTTGCCGTTGGCGTCGCCGAAATACAAAGAGCTGGCAAGCTTTTGCGAATAATCCTGAAGCGCCTGGAAATTGTAGGCAATGCCATCCTGCGTGAAGGGCCGCGTCTTGGGAATATAATACTCATGGGTGTCGAATTTGCCCTGGTATAACTTGGCGGATTGCACAAACCCCATGTAACCTATCTGGAATTCCTGCAAGGCGCGGCTGATGTGGCGGACGACCGTCGCTCCGCCGGGATAAAACCGGTAAACAATGCGGTTGGAAATCACCGCGGCCATGTGCGGCGCCGTCCAATCGCGCGCCTGGCCGGGGTGTGCGCGGACATCGCTCAAGATCGCGGCGGGATTGATGATGTCGTATTCTTCCGCGATTTCCAGAAATGCGCAGTCGGTCCAGGCGTTCTCCGGCAGGGGCGTGCGGCCATCCGCCAGATAGTCCTGCCGGCGAATCCGGCAGGCCGGCCGCAATTGCGCCATACGGCATTCCTGGAACGCCAGCGTTGCGCCGGTGGCGGCATTGGTCAGGGCCGGGCCGGCCAGTTTGGTGTTGAATTTCCAGATGGCATTGGAACCGGCATTGTCGCTCAGGAACCAGAGCGTATCGGGGGAGGGGACATGGATGAGAAAAAATTCCTTCCCGGCGCTATCGCGCCAGGCGCCGCCTAAATCCGCTTCCGTCAGTCCATGCCCGGGCTGAACCACCTCCCGCGTATCGGAGCATCCGTGGTTGGCGCCGATATACGTCCCATTCAGGTTCCAGGGGGTGCTGTCATCGCCGCAGCCGTGCAATAAAACGCCGTGCTTGGCTTCGGTCCGGTCCAATTCCAGGGCGGCATCCATCCAGAAGGTCTGGTGAAAATTTATCTGGCGGTTGGATCCCAGGTTCATGGTCAGCGCCAAATCCCGCCCCGGCGCGAACCGGCTGCGCAGCACGACCGCGGGTCCCGATTTTTTAACGTGCAGCATGCGGTCGGGGGTGATGTTGTCGTTGGCGGCGCAGACCGTGGCCGCGGCTATGCCGGCCGACAAGGGTGTCAACAGGTGTAATCTGGCAAGCGTCTTCATCAGTCCTCCGGGTTTCAATTGCATGTTCGAGCTGATTTCAAAACTCACGTATTGAAAGAATTCCGAATTCAGGAGTCCGAATCCGGAATAAATACAAGATGTTTGTTATAAATGTTTTGTATCTTATTGTCAATTCTGAATACTGACTTCTGGATACTGAATACTGCTTTCAAAAGCTGACTTTTGAAAGCAACCCATTCATAAAAACAGCGGCAACGGTCCGGGTGAATCGCGGCGCAATTTCCCGCCGCGCAGCAGGCCGTCCAATTCCGCCAGCAGGCGTGGTTTATCCTTTGGCAGCCGGCCTTCCAGCGGGACGACGTTGGATGTGTGATTGGCGCGCAGGACGGTGTGGCTCAATTCCAAACCGGCCACCATCTCCCGTAATTCCGCCACGCAATCATATTCACTCAACAATCCGAACGATCCATCTTGGGCGCGCTGCCACAGGGGCGTGCCGGGCACGGGTATGACCCTTAAAAATGACAGTAATGCCGGTTGCATGGCATTGAGCGCCAGAGCGGATAGGCGGGCATGCCGCTTGGAACCCGCCGGCCCGCCCAGTCCCAGCAGGACCATGACCGAGATGCGCAGGCCGCCTTGGGCGGCGCGTTGGCTGGCGCGGATCATCAAGGCGGCTGTTTCGCCCTTGTGCATTTGCTTAAGAATTTCCTCATCGCCGCTTTCCAGGCCCAGGTAGAGAGTGTGCAATTTCAGCGCGCGCAAGGCGGCGAGTTGCGCGTCGGTTTTGGCGTCAATGGCGCTGCCGGTGGCGTAAGTATTGACCCGCGCCAGGGCCGGCAGGTGTGCGGCCAAACAGCGCAGGATGGCCGAAAATTCGTCAAAATCGCGGCGCAATGCGTCGCCATCGGCCAGAAACACTCGGCGGGCGTCCGGCCAGGCGCGGGCTTCGGCGGCGATCATCTCCTCAATTTCCGGCAAAGGCCGGCGCCGGTAGCGCATCCCGCGGTACATCCCGCAGAAGTCGCAG
>CAZYXU010000314.1:0-2845 GCA_964650945.1 uncultured Verrucomicrobiota bacterium
CAAGTCCATGTAAATATAGATGCCGTTTTCCTTCAGGCAATGGACCAGGTAATCGAACCGGTCCAGGCAGGCGCCGTCAAAATGCATAGTGTCGGCCAGTTCGCGGCCCTTGGCGAATTGAAAAATATTCGGGGTAGCCCATTCCGCGTCAAACTGGTGCAGGCGCACGATATTCACGCCGAATTTCGCCAGGCGCCGGGCGGTTTTCTCCGCCACGTCATGCGGCGGGAAGCAGGCCGCCGAGTTGATCAGCGTCCCCCAGAACCGGCCCGGCTTGCCGTCGGCAAAAACGAATTGATCGCGCTCCGCCCGCAGGAACCCGTGTTTTCCCGCCGGAACTTCATCCGCGAACATCCAGGAAATGTCCAGCGGCGCATCGTCCCAGTGCATGGTGAATTCCGCATAGCCTTGTTTCATGTAATTAGTCATGGATCGAATTCCGTCGGCGCGGCCCCTTTTTCAACCTGCAAGGCATCCACCCAGACCGTCCCCTTGCCATAAACGCGGATGCCGAACTGGTGGTAACGGTTGATGGAAGGCGCCAGCACGCCGCTTTGTTCGTAACGCTGCCAGGCGGTTGTCAGTTCATACTCCGGCATGGCCGCGTCCTCCCCCGCGGCGGCGTCCAGTCCGACCAGCCGGGCGACGACGCCCGTCCGGTCGGCTTTCATGTAAGCCGAATAGACGTACCGGGTCGGCTGGGTGGTATTGGGAACCAGGGTAAATGAAAATCCATGCCAGCGATTAAAGAAGTGCCGGGGCTCATCGGCCGCGCTTGCCATGCGCAGGCTGGCCGCGCCATGCCAGGCAGCATTGGTGTCCTGTGCGATCAAGGCGCTCTCCGTGCCGATCAGGTTGAAGTCCAACGGATTTCCGGCGGGGGGCGGCGGCGCGCGCGCGTTTAACCAGATATAATAATCCGGCCAAGCCGGCAGGCTGGCCGATTCAAAGGAGGGATTCTGCACAATGTTGCGCCGGCCGGGCCGGCCGCTGTCAGGATAACCGGCCTCCGCGTAGAGCGGATCGGCCTGGTCCGGCCAGGGCCGGGTTTCCACGCTGAGGCGGATTGGCGCATCTTCTGCGGCCGGCGCGGCGGCGATGACATACGCCCGTGTGCCCAAACATTCCAGGCGGTCAGCAAACACATTGCTGGAAACCGCGCAAGTGGCGTCGGCAAACAAGCGCGAGACCGGCTGGCGCACGTCCACCCCGGCGATTTTGAAAGTCGCATCCACGGGATAGGGGCGGCTGTTGGCGGCCAAGAGCATCAGACCACCGGCCGGCCGTCGCAGCAAAACAACCTGCACATCGGGGAACTTTTCGTTTTCCGGATCGAAAGCGACAGGCGTATATACAATTTCATGCGGCAGGGCCGGCGCGGTAATGCTGGGTGCCAGTTCCTGCATTTGCCGGCACAATTCCCGATGCGCATCCAACGAGGCCTGATGATATAACGGCCATCGGAAATACTGGAAACCCCGGGCGCCGTGGATCAGCGCCAGGTAGGCCTGGCAGAAAAGTTCGCGCGGGAGCAGGACGCGTTTACGGACGCCGCTGTACAATTCGGCCATGGGCGTGACAAACAGCACCTTGCCTTCGGCGCGCGCCCGCCGGGCGGCGATCCAGGTGCATTTCGAGACCCAGTTGACCGTGCCGCGCAGGCCGCGGGCGGCATCGCCGGCCGGCGTCCAGTAAGGATCAATGCCGATGATATCCGCCCAATCGGTCATCTCCGGCGGGAACCCGGCGATATCGGAGCCATAAATCACCCATACCGGGCGGTAACCGTCAATTTCGCGCACCATGCGGTGCAGGATGCGGCCGGCCGCCACTTGCCGGCCGGTAGGCTCATCCAGGCTGCTGCAAGCCAGGCAGTTCGAGCTGGCTTGCATCATCCGCAGGCCGGCGGCGATCTTTTCGGCTTGCTCTTGAAACAATTCGGTGAATTTTTCGCTGCCTTTCAGATGCGTCAGGCTGGCGGGGGAAAAGTTTCCCGGATTTTCCACCGCCAAAAGTCCATGTTTGGCGGCTGTATCATGAAACACCAGCGCCTGGTCCGGCTGGGTGCGCACCCAGCGCGCGGCTGAATTGAAGCCCAGTCTTCCCATCATGGCGAAGGGCGCCTCATCGTGGCCGTGAATGCCGTACATGATCATGCCATAGGGGAAGCAAGGCGCGCCATCCCGCAGGAGCACGCCTTCAAAACGATCAATTTTAAATTCATAACCCGGCCGGGGTGCGCGCTTGAACAAATCGAATTCCCGGCGGATCAGCGCCTGCCCGTCCGCATTCAGCAGCGTCAGCGACCAACGGTGCGCGCCGGCCAGGACGTCGTGGAGGCTGACCTGCACTTCCGGCGCTGCCGTCAACTTGTCCGCCGCGCCCAGGAGTTTGCCGGCGGCGTCGCGCACTTCCGCGGTCATCCCCCGCAGCGCCGCCGCCGGCAGTCCCACCGCACCGCGCACCCGCGCGGTGTTTTCCGTAGTGTAATACGAACGGTCGGTAAACACATCCGACAACAAATTCAAATGCCCGGTATCGGCCAGATATTCCACCTGCAGAATTTCGCCGACCGCGGCATCGCGTAATTCCAGTTCAGCCGTCCGGCTGGCCAGCGTGGGCGCCGGGACGAATATTTCAATAGGACGCACCGCCGGTCCCTTGACCGTCAACGACACGGACGTCCGCCCCGGGCCGGCGTCCAGCGGACGGTCAATCGCTGATATCTCAACGGTTTTTTCGGCCGGGGTCAAGGCATGCAACTCCGCCCGGATCAGGTAGCCGTAGGCGCCATTGGTCTGAATATAATTGCCGGCCGCGGCATGGCGCAGCGCGGCCAGAAACG
>CAZYXU010000315.1:0-1126 GCA_964650945.1 uncultured Verrucomicrobiota bacterium
CATCGCCTTGCCATGGTGACAAACACCATCCAAAGCACGATAAACGGTACGGTTCCCGATAAGTATGGCAGAAAGCAGAAGAGCAATATTTCCAGTTTACCTATCATCCCAAGCATTCTGATAACGGCGGAAAGCATTCCGGCCAGCAGCATCCTCCAGAGGGCGGACTTGAATGGATATTTGCAAAACAAATATGTCAGGCAGGGGATGAACCATAAGCAGTTGATGATATTGGTGGCAACCAGCCGCGGGGTGTCTTTAGAGAATCCCATATCCATATCAGGCGGCGGAAAAAAATAAATCAGCAACCCGGTTGCCAGCGCGGGGAGCAAGGTGGCTTTAAGCAGCGAGCGCAGGACGAGCGGACGGCCTTCCATCAGGATGACCGCCAACGTCAAAAACCCGCCAAACAGACCGCCGCGTACGCCGAAAGCAAGCGGATCGAATAGCCCGCTTAAAAATCCCGCGCCAGCGCCGATGAAAAGCAGCCCGCCCTTTTGCTTTATGTTCATGTTTCCTCCGGGGATGGTTGTCCGTTGACCATGGCGAAGTAAGCGGGCAGCGGTTCCGGCGCCGTCTGTGAGCACACGGTTTCGCTGAGTTCGGGCGGCAAAGGCAAGTTGTCCGGGCGGTATCCGGAAATCAGGCGGTGATATTTACGGATGAAACAATCGCGCCGCGGATTGTCTCCCAGCGCCTTGTTCATCCGCCGCCAGATGCTGTCGAGCGCGGTGTCCCTGACATTGCCGAACCCGAGCGGAGTGAAATCACAGGGACAAACAACGCCGTTGGGTTGGATATATAAATGCTGGGTGCCGGCGCCGCAACCGAAGATTTCCGGGCTTTCGATTTGATTGAAAGCGCAGATTTTAGGGGGTATTCCCCGCCGGTTCGTTTGCACATGAAAATCACGCAGCCTGGCGACCTGCTGGGCCGTCAGAAATATTTCCGCCCCGGCCTGCGCCAGTTTTCCGCATGGCATCAGTTCCACAATCCGGTATTCATGGACTCCAAGCTTCCGCCCGAGCTCGTGGACGCGCGCGCTGACTGCGTGATCCGCCTCGAGGCGATCGAGGCGCTCGACGTGCAGCGTGTGTGGCAGGCCCAGGCCAGCGAGCTTGCCGGG
>CAZYXU010000315.1:1136-2845 GCA_964650945.1 uncultured Verrucomicrobiota bacterium
GCGACGCTGCTGACCATGGTGTAAAAGCCATGGCTTTTGGAAATCCGGATGGTTTCGAGCGCCTGCGCAAATATGCCCGGGATGCCCCGCATGCGGTCATGGTCTGCCGCGTTGTCGAAGTCCAGGCTGACGCAACAAGCCCAGAGCCCGGCCTTTTTCAACGCCGCCATCTTCTCCGGCGTGACGCCCGCGCCGGAGGTGAAGAGGATGGATTCCAGGCCCAGGCGGCGGGCATGCCGCACGAGTTCGGGCAAGTCGCCGCGCAACAAAGGTTCCCCGCCGGTAAAGCCGATGATGCTGACGCCGAGATTCAGCAATTGCCAAAGCACATCCAGCCATTCCGCGGCGTTCAGTTCCGTGTCCGCGCGCCCGTCGGCGCTGCAATGGAAGCAGCGGCACGGGCATTGCGCCGTCACCGCCAGGAACGCGGAGACGGGGCTGAGGTGGCGGCCGGAAAACAGATTGTCAAACATCCGGTCGTATCCCGGGCCGGGGAAAGGCGGGATAAAAGAATTCAGGACCCAGCGCCCCTGATGGCGGGTCAGCCTTTCGCCGTCCAGCCATTGCCGGATAAAGTCAAGCGCCGCCCCCTTGCGCCGGCGCGGGCGCAGCGATGCGTAGACCCGGTCGGGGACGCGCCGGATGCCTTGGGCGCGCAATTTTGCCAATGCCCATAACGGCTTGGCGGTGATGCGCGGATTCAGCATCAATCGCAGAAGCTGGAATGTCAGGCCGTTCATGATCTTTGCAGGATGCCCATGATGTAGTGGTGTCGCAGCGGCTGCGCCTGCTCGCGCAGGCATCTTTCAAAATAGTCCGCCACATGGGGTTTGTCTTGCAGCGGCAGCATGTTGTCAAAGCCGGCCAGAACGCCGGTGCGCAGGAGCCATGGCAGCCCGGCTTCATGCGCCATGGCGATCGGCTGGTAACCCTCGTCGTGCCACAACGCCGTTAAACCGCAAGCCGCGGCCTGGCGGGAGAGGTGTTGCCAGGATTTCGGGAACCGCGGAAAGGCCAGCGCCTGCAGTTCGTTGGGAAAATGTTGCATAGTCCGGCGGAAGGCAATATATAAAGGATACAGCGAGTCCCGCAAATTGACCACAAATGCGAAAACGCCGCCGGGACATAAGACGCGGCGCGCTTCCCGCAATACCGCCGGCGGATTGGCGTAACCGATGGCCCAGGCCGACACAATCATTTGCACGCTGGCGGGTGGCGTGTTTTTCAAAAATCCGCGCATATCGCCGTCTGCAAAGGCAACATTTTTCGCGGCGTAATTTTTTCGCGCCACGGCGAGCATGCCGTCCGAGATATCCTGTGCGATGATTTCCGCGTTGGGGTATCTGGCCGCCAGCGCGCCGGTCGTGTAGCCGGTGCCGCAGCCCAAATCCAGGATTTTTCCCGCCGGCACCTCCGGCAGCCGCGTCAACAGCCGGTCGGTTACACTGCGCAACCGGCATAACCAATTCGCATCGTAATGCGGGGCGATGCGGTCGTAACTGGCCTTTACCTGCCGGGATCCAATCCAGCGGCAACGGACGAGCAGTTGCGCCGCTTGCAAGTTCAGGCGCAGGCAATCGCAATATTTTCCGATATCCATCAGATTGGACCGCATCCCGCTAACAGCATCGCCAGGCAGGCAAGCACAAATCCCGCGATTTTACAGCCATATGACCAAACACAAGTTTTCATGGTTGGATGTTACAATT
>CAZYXU010000316.1:0-2813 GCA_964650945.1 uncultured Verrucomicrobiota bacterium
CTGGGCTACCGGCCGGGTTGCGAGCACAATGCCGATGCGCCGGCCATGCGCGATCATCTGCCCCTGGTGAAAAAGCTGGGGCTGGCCAGCGGGTTCCGGCACTGGGTGCATGATCCCGACCTGCAAGCCATACGCGAAGGCCTGCGCATGGGTCTGCCCGGCGCCATGATCGACGTCTGGAACCCCACCGCCTATGCGCTGGCCGCGGCGCGCCGCGGCAAAAAACCGCGCGCTTACCTGGATGCCATGGTGGATTATTGCCGCAGGCTGGTTAAACGGCATGGCGACCTGATCTGGGTCAACACCCTGCCGGAATATGACAATGACCAGTGGAGTCATTATGCCGGGCGGCCGGCCGGCCGCGCCGCGGCTTTGGAACGGTTGCGTTCGCTGTACCTGGACAATCATGGATTGAACATGTTCCTGTTTCCGGACGCGCCGGACGAAAAACCGCTGCCGAAAAACATTGACCAGGCTGCATGCCGGGATGTTTTGCTGGAACGCCTCTCCCGCCGCAACGAAAAGTTCCGGTCCCCTTTCAACTATCTCAAGGAGCGGGGTATCCGTCCGGAGGAAATCAATCTGACGGCTTTATACTGCCAGACCTTCAGTCCGCACCTGCTTTTCGAACTGGGCGCGCGGGCGGTGTGGCCCGAGGGCAATGTCGGCAACAACCACCAGGTGACCATCGCCTTCGCGCGCGGCGCGGCGCGGCAATACGGCCGGGAATGGTGTTACGATGTGGCGCCGTTCGATTGCCATGCGGTTACTTTGCCCATGGGATATGACACGCGCCGGCGGCGGGTATCGGGGTTCACGGAAAATTACATGCTGCGCGCCTGGCTGATTGCTTTCCTGAGCGGACCGAAAACATTTCTGCTGCAGGCGTCGGAAATGGGATTCTTTACGCGCCTGAAAACCGGCCGCCTGGAGCTTTCGCCGCTCGGCGAAACCGGCCGGGATTTCGCCGATTTCTGCCTGCGGCGCCATCCTGACCGCGGCCGGACGCGCGCCCCGATCGCCTTGTTGCTGGCGCGCGATCATGGCTACACCACCCCTTATCGCAATACGCCCCGCCTGTTCGGCGGCTGCCTGCCGGACGACCGCGCCAACCGCTCCATCGAGGGCTTTTTCCGCCTGGCTTTCCCCGGGTTTCACCTGGTGCATGGCACGGGCTGCGTGGATCGCAGCCTGTGGGCGCCCAACGGAAGCTATGCGCAACAGTTTCCATGGCTGCGGCCCGGCATGACCAAGCTGGAAGATTATGCGCAAATATTTCGCGCGTCCATCCGGGATGGGAAATTCGACAACCGGCCGAACGAAAGCGCGATGCTGGCCAATGCCACCTGGGGCGACAGTTTTGACGTGCTGACGGAAAACGCCCCGCTGCGCGCCCTGCTCCGATATCCGGCAATCATCCTGCTGGGCAGTATCCGCCTGGACGGGAAGCTGCGCGAAAAAATGCGCGCATACGTCAAGGCCGGCGGCCGGGTCATGTTGAACGCCGCGCAGGCGTCCGTGGAAGATGCGGCCTGGCTGGGGGTCGAATGGGCGGGGATGAAAGAGCAGAAAGGGCATGCGCACTCATTGTTGACGGGGCGGTTGTTTTCCGAAGGTCTCTATCAATATCGCCAGGTTAAACCGCTCCAGGGCGCCGAGATTCTGATTGAAGCCGGCTTTCTGCGCCGCGGCCCGGCGGCCGGCGGCCATGGCGATCCCCTGCTGATCCGGCGCCGCGACGGCAAGGGCGAAATCTGGTTTGTCACCGCGCCGGATTGCCTGCCGGACCCGGAAAAAATGGATCTGACATGGATGGAAGCCTGCAAGGAAGCGGCGGACGAATTCATCCGCCCGCACCTGGCGCTGGAGATTGACGGACCGCCGTTACAGTGGCTGGTCAACGACACCCCGGCAGGAATCTGGATCTGGCTGTCAAACAACTCGCCGGATATCTGGACCGGCCGCGTGACCGTGAAAGATAAAATGGGGCGCGCCGCGGTGCGGGATATCTGGAACGAAAAAGCTTTCCCGTTCGAATACGACGCGGCCGGCCGCACGGTCTTGAAACCGGAACTGGGGCCATGGGAATTCCGGCTGTTGGAAATCCGGAAAGGCGCATAATTTTCCTTGGAATGCAATGAACACCAACAATTCCACCGAACCGTTCTATTTTACGGCAGCCTATAACACGCTTTCGCTGTTCGCATCGCGGGAAGAGCTGGTGCGGTGGATTCGCGTCGAATCCCGCGCCGCACAAAAGACGGCGCGCAGCAAAAATGAGCCCTTGCCGCGCATCCCGGACGAAGATTTCCGGCGAATCTGCGCCTTCGGCGTGAATGCCTTTAACCTGCACGACCGGCCGCCGGACGCGGAATTGGTCGTTTCGATGCTGGAGCGCGGGTTCGCGGTGTTTGCCTATGCCCCCGATTTTTATTTCCTGGCGCCGAAAACGCCGGACGGGGGGATTGACCGGCTCGGCTGCCTGCGCGAGATTCAAAACCGGTTTCTGGACCGTCAAGGACCGTTCCTGCTCTGCGTGTCGCTCGAGTCGTTCTGTCCGCATGCCGGGCCGGATTACCCATACCCCCGCCATCCGATATCCAAACATGCAGCCTATGAAGCATTCCAGAAAAGCTTTTGCGAACACAATCCCGAGTATCTTGCCGTCAGAGATTACTGCCAAAAATGCGGCTTCGATTCACGGCGATTCAAGCTGGTAATCGGCCAGCATCAGCAGTGGCATCATTATGCGGCCGAATGGGGCGCGGACGTGCTGTTTACCGAAGGCAACTGCGATCTGCCCAACGACCAGG
>CAZYXU010000317.1:0-2809 GCA_964650945.1 uncultured Verrucomicrobiota bacterium
AAGCGCCGCTGGACCGGCCGCTGGTTCCGGAAAACCTGCGGGAATTGGTTTCCGACACCGGCGAGTTGCACCGCAATCTCGATCGTCGCTATGCCACGATTGACACCCCGCGCACCAAGGCGGCATACGGTTTCCTGGGCGCGGCCGGCGCGATTGCCCTGCGGGGCTTCACCGTCCGGGCGCATACGGATTTTGGCGTGATTGCCCTGAGTTCGCTGACCGAGGCCCCGGTGGCGGAGTCCGATAACCTGCTCCTGACCGCGGTGGGACGGGCGGACAATGCCGACGCCGAGTATAATGCCGAGCATACGATCCAGTTTAACCGCGGCCATGGGCCGATCCAGGTAGAAGTCATCGAGGCGGAACTGGAAATCAGCACCCGGGTCAGCGGTTTGAAAATATTCGCCGTCAACAACGCCGGCGCGCTGATCGGGCAGGTGCCGTTGGTCGTGAAAGACGGCGCCATCGCCTTTGCGCTGGGCGGGCCTTTCCCCTCCATTTACTACCTGATCCAGCGGCAGTGAGGCGCGGCTGGATGCAAGCGGCGCGTCTTGATTGCCACAAGGCGCTAATCCGCCGGCATGCTTGATCCCAGCGATTGCGACATGGCGCCGGCCTTGGCGGCATATTCCCGGAAAAGTTCCAGGTAAGTTTTATAATCGCTGTACGCCACTCCGGGCGGAGTCTGATGGTCACAACTGACCAGAAACCCGCCGCGGGCGGCGGTTGGGAGCAGGCGTTCAAATTCCCGCCGCATCCGGGGGGCGCCCTTGTCCATGGTCATCTTGTCAAAGTGGCCGATGAATTTCATCCGGGGATGGCGGGCACGGAGCGCGGCGATATCCACGCCGGCCTGGCGCTCCAGCGGCAAAATCCCTTCCAGTCCGGCCGCGGCAAACCAGGCCGCCGGCGCGGCGATATCGCCATCGGAATCTATGAGCGGGATGATCCCGTGTTGCCGGAGCGCGGGAATGACCTGGTCGTAATACGGGCGCATGAATTCGTCGAAGAGTTGCCTGGAAAGCATCGGCCCTTTATTATAGCTCATGTCTTCGGCGAAAGTCATAAAATCGGGCGTGCAGACGGCGGCTACCTGTTCGATTGTCCGCAACATCCACGCGGTTAAGTCATGGTTGATGCGGTGGATCAATGCCGGCTGGTCGTAAAAGGCGTAAAGATGCCGTTCGATTCCCAGCAGCTTCCGCGGGAACCAGAAAAAACCGTCCAGCGCGAACCAGAGCACCGTCCGGCCCTGCCGCTGTTCCGCGGACCATTGCCGCCAGCGCGGCGCGTCCACCGGGCGGGGCGGGAACAAGTGCGGCAAAATCCGGTCATAATCCGCGGCCGACGCGATGATGCCGGCGCCGTGGGCCAGCGGTTTGGGACAAGCCGGCGTCGCCGGCGCAAACCAATCCTGTTTATAAATGTCCAAATCGAAATGCTGACAGATATCATAGCGGTCAACCAGATTCGCCGGCAAACCCTCGCCATGCCAGCGCTCAATCGTCTTGTTCCACCAGCCCGCCCATTCCAGGATGGGCAGCCGGTCGAAAGGCTGGAAATGCATGATGGCCTGGAAACGTTCGCGCGTGTTCATTTTAGCTCCGGATGCAAAACCGTTTGATGCCGGAAAGCGGCACCAGCATAACAAAATGGAGAATGGAATATTACCATTGGCTGGCGATATTCATAGCGTGTTGCCAGCAATAGTCAACTGAAAATCCAATAAAATCTTATCGCCAGTTACTCCCAGCGTATGCTACAAATTTACCAGGCCAGAACGACCTCCTGGAAGAAACATGGAATCTGCCATAATCGCCAAGGCGTTGGAGTTGGGTTTTGCGGCGGCCGGCTGCGTGCCGGCCGGGCCCAGCCAATCGCAAGCCGTGTTCGAACAATGGCTGGCATCCGGCCGGCCGGCCGGCATGCATTACCTGGCGCGCCATGCGGCGTTGCGGCGGCATCCGGACCGGCTGCTGCCGGATGCTCGAACGCTGGTAATGGTTGCGGCCCGGCACCTGCCGGGCAACCCCGGGGATTATTATGCCGGCTACGCCTGCCGGCCGGATTACCACGAAGTCTTGCGCGCGCGGTTGCGGCGGTTGGCGGAGTTTATCCGCGATCAAAACGGAGGGTGTACGCGGTTCCGCGTCTGCGTTGATTCGGCGCCGCTGCCGGAACGGGAATGGGCGTTGCGCGCCGGGCTGGGTTGGCGCGGCCGGCAGGGGGCGCTGGTTCATCCGCACTGGGGTTGTTGCCTGTTTCTGGGGGCGGTGGTGCTGGATGTTGCGTTGCAACCAGCCGGCGCGCCCGCGCCCGATCTTTGCGGCGATTGCCGGATGTGCGTGTCGGCGTGTCCCAATGGCGCTATCGGGCCGGATGGGCTGGTGGATGCGCGGCGTTGTGCAGCCTATTGGACCATCGAGCACCGGGATATCATCCCGCGCGCTCAGGCCGGGCTGGTGGGGCAGCGTTTGTTCGGATGCGACTGCTGCACGGCTGTCTGTCCGCGGAATCCGGCGCGCACCGATACCGCCGTGATTCTGCCGGATTTTATTCATGGAAACATCGAACCGCCCGGGCCGGCGGCATGCCTGGCATTGTCGGAATCGGAATTTTTAAAAATTTTCCGGGATACGCCGGTCATGCGGTTGGGCCGGGAAAGGTTGCAACGGAATGCGGTGGTGGTTTTGTCCAATCAGGGCCAGCGGTTGCGGGTGGGCGAATATGCCAATCTGACGCCGCTGGCCGCGCGGCAGGTTGCGGAATTGAAATCAGTGTTCGGTGTTCAGTGTTCGGTGTTCGGGGT
>CAZYXU010000318.1:0-2780 GCA_964650945.1 uncultured Verrucomicrobiota bacterium
AAACGGAATTCACTACGCACGTCAACAAACATAGTCACATCAAAGAATTTGTCCTCCACCCATGCCCGGCGGTGTCGCCACGGCCGGTCTGCAATAAGCCTTCAGCGGCGGCGCGCGGGGGATTGATCGATCCGGCAGACCCGCCGCAGCCAGCGCACGCATAAATCGCCCCAGGGATGGACAATATCCAGCCCCGTGCCATGGCCGCCATCCGGGAACACGTGTAATTCATACGGCACGCCCTGGCGGCGCAATTCGGCCGCAAACATCAGGCTGTTTTCCACAACCACGCCCCGGTCGTCGCCCGCATGCCAGAGGAAACACGGCGGGGTCCGGGACGTCACCAGGGTTTCGCACGAGACCGCCGCCCACTCCGCCGGCGGGGCGTCCGGGCCCAGCAGGTTGTTGCGCGAGCCGGCATGGCCGAACGGGGGCTGCATGGAAATCACCGGGTAACACAACACGCCGAAATCCGGGCGCAACTCCGCCCCGCGCCGCGCGCCTTCCGTCATCACATGCGCGGCCAGGTGTCCGCCCGCCGACGATCCCATCACGCCGATGCAATCCGGGCGCAGGCCGAATTCCGCGGCGCGCGCGCGCACGGTCGCCACTGCCGCCAGGCCATCCTCCAGCATGGCGGGATGACGGTGGCCGGCCTGCCCGCCCAGCCGGTAATGCGCCACAAAGGCGGCCACCCCGCGCGCGGCCAGGAATTCCGCATAACCGCGCCCCTCATGTTCCGCCAAATGCCCGTAACCGCCGCCGGGGAAAATCACCACGCCGATCCCCTGCCCCTCCCGCGGAGCAAACACTTCCAATTCCGGCGCGGGACAGGTTGCCGCTCCGGCCAATGCCGCCTTGATCATCATGGATTGCCGCCTTCTTTCCTATGCTTGATGCCCATGCCCCGGAAAATACTTGCCGGATTAGCGGACCCCGATCATGCTGCCGCGGGAAACATGTTCGTAACAGCCCATGTCCACAATTTTGCGCCAGCGGTCCAGGCGGGGGCGGCCATCCAAATCCACGGCCGCCTCCATCCAGGTTTGCTGCAGGCCGGCATCAATGGCGGGCGAGCCGGCTGCCAGGCGCAAATTGCCGCCGGGGATATCGGCAAACCCGGGCGCGGCATCAACATTGTTGCTGCCGATCAGGTCGTTCGTCGGGGTAGTACAGCCATAGGAAAAAGTGTAGCCGACGGCGGCGGAATTGCGACCCCAATTGGCACTCGCCGGCGCGGTATTGGAAGAACAGATGGTATTCCGCACCGCAATGTTGGTGCCGCTGTACAAAAACAACCCGCCACAGGTATTGCCGGCGGTGTTGAGCGCAATCGTGCAATTTTCCACCAGGGTGGTGCTGATGCACATTACGCCGGCGCCGTTGGTGGCGCAGGCATTGCCGGCCACCAGGCAGTTACGCAGCGTAGGAATGTTATAACCGGCGCTGCCGGATAGCAACGCCCCGCCGCCGTTACAACCGGTGTAATTGCTGGCGATCACGCAATTTTCCGCCACGAGCACGTCCTGCGCCGCCAGGCCGCCTCCGCCGCGCGTGATATGCGCGCTTTTATTGGTGTTGGCAAGCAAACGGCAGTCAACGAGGCGCAACTGGTTGGTATTGTTGATATACGCGTACATCCCGCCGCCATAGCCGCTCTCAGTCAAATTCGCGGAAACAGTGACATTGGAAATCACGCCGTTATACGCGTTATACGCAAAAATGCCGCCGCCACCGGTGGAGTTGTCGGCGATGGTGGCGCGGTTGCGCGCGACCACGCCGCCCGCCATCACCCACGGTTGGGAGATGTCGCGCAAATAGACCCCGCCCCCAGCCACGGCGGTATTGTCCACGATCGTGTTGTCCGTCAGGATGGCGCCGGTTCCCATAGCCACGGCGACGCCGCCGCCCAGGTACGCCGCCGTGTTGTTGCTGACCACACAACCCACCATGGAAGCGTTGGTTTCGTTGAGAAAGACGCCGCCGCCGCGCGCATTAATTCCGGCGCCCAGGTTGGTGTTGCCGATGATCCCGCAATTCACCATCCGCGCCGAGTACAAATAAACTCCGCCGCCATAGCCGTTGAGGGTGTTAATGGACTGATTGCCGCCGATCAGGCAATCCACGAGGAGGGTGTTTGTCCCGCGCGCATAGACCCCGCCGGCCGAGATGAGGGCGGAACTGTCCCGCACCACGCAATTGGATAATATTCCGCCATGGGAAATGCCCTGGCCAATGCACACGCCGCCGCCGTATCCGCTCAGGATCGTTCCCGCGCCATTGCCGTTGCGGAATGTAAACCCGGCCGCCAGCACGTCCTTGTGCTGGAAATACAGGCAGCGCGTCGCGCCATTGCCGTCAACGATTGTGCCCTCCCGGTCCAATGCGCCAGCATGCCAGCTCCGCAGGGTGACGTACTTGTTGCCGAGATTGATTTCGTTGGTCAATCCATAAGTGGCATTGGTCACCAGGATCGTGTCGCCGTCCACGGCGCGCGCGACCGCCCAGAGGATGTTGGTGGACGCGCCGGACCAATCCGGATAATAAGCGTTCCAATCGTTGGTGCCGCCCGGCGCGACATACAGCGTGCGCGCTTGGGTGATGGCAGCCGCCAGCGCCAGCCCCAAAGCAAAACATGTTGTACAGCGTTTGCGCATACGACTCACTCCTGTTGTTTGATTACGTTTCTGCGATCCATATAATTTAACATATCCGGGCAATTTCGACCACCTTGAATTCCCAGGGGGCGATCTGGGGTTTGAGCACAACGCAGCCCTGCC
>CAZYXU010000319.1:0-2706 GCA_964650945.1 uncultured Verrucomicrobiota bacterium
CCCGGCGGGGCCTGCAGCAGGCCGACCATGGCGGTCACAATGCCGCTCTTCTGAATGAAGTCAATCTGGCGCTGGAAAATCGAAGGGCGGTCGTGATCGAATCCCACGATGAATCCGCCCTGCACCTGCAGCCCGGCCCGCTGGATGCGCTTCACATCCTCCACGAGATTGCGGTGCTTGTTCTGTAGTTTGCTGCACTCCGCCAGGCTGGCTTCGTCCGGGGTCTCGATCCCGATAAACACCTTGTTAAACCCGGCCGCCACCATCATGTCCATCAACGCTTGATCATCGGCCAGATTGATCGAAGCCTCGGTGAAAAAAAGCACCCCGGCCTTGTGCCGCCGCCACGCGATCAGGGCCGGCAGGAGTTGCGCCTTCAGGAACATCCGGTTGCCGATGAAATTGTCGTCCACGAAAAACACATCGCCGCGCCAGCCGCGCCGGTAGATGCCGTCCAATTCGGCGATGATTTGCGCCGCCGATTTCATGCGGACGCGGCGCCCGAGCAGGGCGGTGACATTGCAGAAATCGCAGTTGTACGGGCAGCCGCGCGAGAATTGGATGCTCATGCAGCCATAACGTTTGATCTCCAGCAAATCCCAGCGCGGCATGGGGGTTTGTTGCAGGTCGGCAAACCGGTCGGAGGTATAGACACGCCGCGGCTGTCCTTGCGCCAGGTCGCGCAGGAAAATCGGCAGCGTCAGTTCCGCCTCGTTCAACACGAAATGGTCCACGGCGGCGATCTGCTCGCTGGCGGTTTGAAACAGCGGGCCGCCGGCCACGATCCGCAGTCCCGCTTCCCGGCACTGGCTGATGATCCGCCGGGCTGATTCGCGTTGGACGCCCATGGCGCTGATGAATGCGCAGTCGGCCCAGGCCAGGTCCTCTTTGGTCAGTTTCCGCACGTTGGCGTCCACCAGCCGCTGGGACCATTCCCGCGGCAGCATGGCGGCGACGGTCAGGAGTCCCAGCGGCGGCAACGCCGCCCGCTTGCCGACGAACGCCAGCGCGTGTTTGAAACTCCAGAATGTGTCCGGGAATTCCGGGTAGATCAGCAGAATGTTCATTTGTTTGCCTTTGGCGCGCGCAGCCCGGCGCCATGCCGGATTTGCCGGCAAGTTCATGCCTGCCGCCAATTCCTGGCTGAAATTTTATGCCCCTTGATTATTGCTAGTTTCAGCGTTTCTGAAATAAATGTCAATCATTATTTCAGCCGCTGCCGGCGCTTTACAAGGCTGTGTCATGCTTACGAATCGGCCGGGACGCCTCGCCCTTCCATTTGGCCGTATCTGCCTTGGGTGGGGCGAACCGTCTCTGGTGAGCCTTTCCGCGTATGGCGCAGCCGTGTGGTGGATGACAGCGTGGATTGAGGCCGCCAGACAATGCCGCCCAGATGTCGTGGCTACGGATCTCATGCTGCCGGTGGCCTCAGGCCGGTTACCGGACATGGGCGCGGACGACATCGGCGAGCCGTTCGGCCAGTTGTTTGGTCAACTGGTCGTCCATGCTTTCCACCATTACCCGGCAGATGGCCTGGGTGCCGGAATAACGGATCAGCACGCGGCCCCGGCCGGCCAATTCTGCATCCGCGGCCCGGATGGCGTCCTGCAGCGGCGCGATGGTTTCCAGGGGCGGCTTGGCCGGGACGGCGATGTTGATCAGTTGCTGCGGCGCGCGCTGGATGACCTGCGCCATGGCCGATAATTTGCGGCCGCCCGCCTGCCGGATGGCCAGCAGTTGCAGGGCCGAGATGATGCCGTCGCCGGTGGTATGGTGTTCCAGGAAGATGATGTGCCCCGAATCCTCGCCGCCCAGCACGGCGCCGCGTTCGCGCATCAATTTCAGGACATACCGGTCGCCGACGTCGGCTTCAGCGGTCTCGATGCCCATTGCGCGCATTGCCACGCGGAAGCCGAAGTTGCTCATGGGGGTGGTGATGACGAGGTTGTTGTTCAAGCGTCCGGCCTGGTGCAGGTGTTGCGCGCAGATGGCGATGACGTGGTCGCCGGTCAGCAGGCCGCCCTGTTCGTCCACCGCCAGCATGCGGTCGCCGTCGCCGTCAAACGCCAGGCCGACATCGGCGCCGGTTTCCCGCACTTTTTGCGCCAAATCCTGCGGCGCCATGGCGCCGCAATGGTCGTTGATGTTCATGCCGTCCGGGTGGTCGTGGATCGTCGTGACATCCGCGCCCAGTTCGGCGAAAATGATCGGGGCCACTTTATATGTGGCGCCGTTGGCGCAGTCCAGGACGATTTTCAGGCCGCTGAGGCTGAGGTCGTCCGGGAAGGTGTTTTTGCAGAAGACGATGTAGCGGCCGATGGCGTCGTCAATGCGGAAGGCCTTGCCGATTTCGGCGGCGGTGGGGCGGATGCCGCGGATTTTTTCCGTGGTGATCAGGTTTTCGATTTCATCCTCGATGCTGTCCGGAAGCTTGAACCCGTCGCGCGAAAACAGCTTGATGCCATTGTCCTGGTAGGGATTATGCGAGGCGGAAATCACCACGCCGGCGTCGGCGCGCATGCTGTGGGTGATGAAGGCGATGCCCGGAGTGGGCATGGGCCCGACCAGCAGGACGTCCACGCCCATGGAGCAAATGCCGGCCGTCAGGGCATTTTCCAGCATGTAACCGCTGATGCGGGTGTCCTTGCCGATGACGATCCGGTGGCGGTGATTGTGGCGCTTGCAGATGTGCGCCGTGGCGCGGCC
>CAZYXU010000320.1:0-2694 GCA_964650945.1 uncultured Verrucomicrobiota bacterium
ATGCAAACGTTTTTACAGCGGATTTGCGACCAGGCCCGGCAGACGCCGGCGGCGGCCTTGGATACGGCCGCCTGCCGCGAGCTGTTGCGGCGGCTCTACGAGCAGATGAAGTCCGATGGCGAGTCTTCGGAACTGGCGCGGCTGAAAGGCCTGCGCATCATCGGCCAGGATGCGCTGATTGAGCGCGCGATCATGACCCTGGTGATGAATGAACACCTCCTCCTGGAAGGACTGCCCGGGGTGGCCAAGACGCAGGCGGTCAAGTTCCTGGCCGATGACACGGGCATGGTGTACCTGCGGGTGCAGTTCCTGCCGGATATGCTGCCATCGGACCTGATCGGCAAGAGCGCCTTCGACGTGCGCGCCCTCCAGGCGGTCACCCAGGCCGCCGACCCGGAGGCGGTGGACGTTGAGCATTGGCATAACGGCCCGCTTTTCTCCAACCTGCTCGTGGCGGACGAGATCAACCGCGCGCCTTCCAAGGTCCAGGCGGCTTTGCTGGAGGCCATGGGCGAACGCCAGATCACCCCGCTGGGCCACAGCACCCATGTCATCCGCGCCAACCGCGAGTGGGAGATGTGGCTGCGGCATATCCGCGCGCTCGAAATCCAAAAAATCGTCGCGGGCGACATCTGGGGCCGGTATGCCGCCGGCGTGGGCGACCGGCCGCCGGACGAACTGACGGCCGCGCTCCTGCAGCCCGCCGTCATGGCCCTGTGCAACCAGCGTTTCGAGCGGTTTGGACCGGACTTCCCCTTCGGCCGGCACGGCTGGCGCGATCCGGCGCCGCTGTTTGGCGCCACGGGCATTACCCTGGATTCCGGCGTGGACGCCCAGTTCACGGTGTTTGCCACGCAGAATCCCATCGAGCAGGCCGGGACTTACCCCATGAGCGAGGCCCAGGTGGACCGGTTTAACATGAAACATTCGGTGCCGTACCCCGACCATGCCAGCATGCTGGCCATCACCCGGATGATCAACCGGCCCTGCCAACTGCCGGACCCCGACCGCGCGTTCACGCTGGCGCCCGAGCAGGAACGCACCGCCGGCCAGCGCGCGCAGCGCGACCTGGCCATCCGCGCTTCGATGTACTTTTTCCGGCGGTGCCGGGAACTGCTCTACGGCCCGCCGGGCCGGATTGACGGCAGCGCGCTGGCGGACCTGCTGACGGAGGCGGCGGTCGGGCCGCGCGGTCCGGCCGGCAAGATGCTGCGCCTGGTGTTCTACACCCACCTCAAACTCACCCGCACCAACCGCGAGTCCGAGGCGTTGGCATTGTTGTGCGACCGCGAGCAGCAGGATCGCCTGCGCCTGCTGTATGGCGCGCCGGAATTGCGCGATGATTTGCGCGTGCTGAACCGCAGCGAAGTGTTCGAATACATCAACAGCGGCGCCAGCCCCCGCGGCATGCTCAGCCTCACCCGCACCAGCCTGGCGCGCGCTTTCCTGCAAGGCGCGGGCGCGCGGATCACGGTGACGGATGACGATATCCGCGCCGTCGCCGAAAACGTCCTCGGTCACCGTGTGCGCCTGAATTCCCAGGCGCGGGTGCGCGATTTGACCGCCCATAAACTCCTGGAAGTGCTCATGGAACAGGTTTTGAAACCCTGACCTTGCTTATGCGCGCCGCCACCCAAACCCAATTGCTGGAAGCCAATCGCGCCGCCCTCCGGCTGGCCAACGACGAGATTGCGCTCTACGCCGGGGAATTGGCCAACCATTTCCTGGCCGGCTGCTTCCCGACCATGATGTACGTCGAGCGCTCCTCGGAAATCGCCGAGCCGGGCCCGTTCGACCTGGGCATGGAGCCGGAACGCCTGGAGACCCGGCGCATGACCGCCCGGCACTGGCGGCGGTTTGACCTGGCGCTGATCAACGGGGATTTGCTGGCGCGGCGGTACGTCCGGGAATTGGAATACGAATTCGTGCTGGTGCTGGACGTCAGCCGCTCGCTCACCGGCGGCTGGCTGGCGAGCGTGGCCGCCGGGCGCTGGCGCGCGCAGGTGTGTTACCGGCTGAAGTACCTGGCCTGCGCCCTGCTGAATTCGGCGGTCGCGCAGGATTTCGCCTGCCGCGTCATCTTTGTTGACCAGGGCCGGACCAGCGAGCTGGCGGCCCGGGATGACGAGGCCCTGTCGTTTGCCGTGCTGGAGCAGGTGGACGAGTTGATCGCCCTGCGGACCGATCCGCCCGAACAATTGTGGATGATGGACGGCGTGCTCCGGGAGCTGGCCGAATCGCCCGCCAACCTGCTGGTGGCCGTGGTCTCGGATTTCCTCGATCCGGCGCAGGACCATGGCGGCAACGAGGAGTTGATGCTCAGCGCCCTGTCCCGGCTGCGCCACGGCAAACGCCTGATGGTCTTGCAGGTCAACCAGGAACGCGATCTGAATCAAAGCCGGCTGCATCCGGAGTCGCCGGCCGACCTGACCGGCCGGGAGGAAATCAGCCGGCGCAAATTTTCGCTGGTGGAGACGGCGGAGCGGCGCGCGCGTTATTGCCGGTGGCTGGGCGGCGGCAACGGCGCCGCCGGCCGCCTGGAAACCCACCTGGCCACGGAGAACGTACCGTACCAGAAATTCTTCCGGCCGGATGACATCAATGCGCGCCTGGAGGAACTGGCTTGCGCCGTATTGCAGGTTTAGCCTGCATTATTCATGAAAATTACATTTTCATTCACAAGCATTTCAAAGC
>CAZYXU010000321.1:0-2668 GCA_964650945.1 uncultured Verrucomicrobiota bacterium
GTGATGGCCTCGTAAACCTGCGCCACGGGAATATTCAAATCCGCCGCGATATCGTAAATATATGGATTGAACTCCAGGATGCGGGCATACTGCGCGCTGCGGTCAATCAGGAGCGTGGAGATCACCGGCGAAATCGTGGCCAGCACCACGGGCATACCACGGGCCTGCGCCGCGCCAATCATATAGCGCAAATTGCTTGAGATTTGCGAATTGGAAGTCGTCCCGCCCAGGTCGTTGATGCCTTCCATCAGTAAAACCAGTTGCGGCACGTAAGTATCCAGCATCGCGGCAAAGCGGGTAATGCCCTCGCCCGTATCTTCGCCGTCTTTGCCGAGGTTGATGGAGATGAAATAGTCGCCGAAATTTTCGTTCAACTTGTTTTCCAGCAGGATCGGATAACCGGTGGCGGGCCCCTGCGAACTGCTGCCGTAGCCGTAGGTGATGCTGTCGCCGAAGCACAGGAAATGAAACGACGGGTTGCAGACCGGCGACACCGGCTGCCACGCTCCGCCGGAGCCGCCCAGGGTGGCCTGCATGCCCGCGTACTGCTGCCCGGAAAACATCACGCCCCAGACACCGGACGCCACCTGGCGCACCATCGGATCGGCTTTGCCGTCGCCGTCATAATCCGCCGGTTCCGGGCGGTAGCCGGCGCCGCCCCAGAGGGCGGACACCACGGTATATTGCGCACCGGACATCATCACCAGCCACTTCCCGGAGGCGGCATGATAAATGGCCGGATCAGCCAGGCCGTCGCCGTCGTAATCCGCCGGCACCGGCCGGTACCCAGGCCCGCCGAACACCAGCCTGACCGGCGCATACTGCGCGGCCGAGGACAAGACCAGCCAGACGCCCTGCGCCTCATGTTGCAACGCCGGATCGGTCAGGCCGTCGCCATCGTAATCCGCCGGCACCGGCCGCCACCCGCGGCCGCCGAATTCGATCCACAACTCCTGGTCCGGCAGGCTGGATGGCCGGACCCGCCAGACGCCCTGCGCCTCGTCATACAGCGCCGGATCGGCGATGCCGTCGCCGTCAAAATCGCCGGCCAGGGGGCGGAATTGATCCCCGCCGAAAGTAATGGAGGACATGCGGTAAGCGTCGCGGGACATCAGCACCGCCCACATTCCGGAACTTTCCTTGTAAACCGCCGGATCGGCCCGGCCATCCCCGTCGTAATCGCCGCAGAGCGCGGCAAAATCGCGCCCGCCGAAATTGAAGAGCGTTTCCGCGTAATTCTGCCCCGAAAGATAAGCCCGCCAGGTCTGGTCAACGGCGTTGTACAAAACCAGATCCGCCTTGCCGTCCAGATCGTAATCGCGGGCGGCCGCCGGACGCCGCCAGCCTTCCGCGCCCGTGCTGAACTCGCCGGTCGTGTCGCTGGCGGCCACGGCCCGCACCCGGTACACATAGCGTTTCACCGGCCAGGCGGATTCATCCAGGCAAACGGTGTCGGCGGTGTTGGTGAGGAGCAACGCGGAAGCTTCGTCATTGGTCAAGGCATGGCGCCAGACCTGGTATTTCACGGCGTAGGCTGCCGGCTCCCAGGCCAGCGCCACCGCGTTGCACAGCGTGCCCGTGCCGGCGGTCAGGGCGCGGGGCGCCGCCAGCCGGCAATAGCCCATGGCGCCGGCGCTGAAATCGCTGTTGGTCAAGCCATCCGATGCCTGCACCCAGTAGTAATAATAAACACCCGGCACGGCGCCGGCATCGTCATAAAACAGGTTGGTGGTATCGGCTGCCAGCGATGCGGCTTCGGCAACATCGCCGGTATGACGGAAAACAAAATAATTGGAAGCGCCGGCCGCGGCTTCCCACGTCAGATTGACCCGGTTGGTGTAATCCCCGGCAGTGGCCGTCACGTTGGTGGGCGCGTCCAAAGCCAGCGCCGCTCCGGCGCCCGCCAGGACCAGCCAGCCGCAGGCCAGCGCCCGCATTGCCCGGCGCCGCGACCCGGATCCGCCCCGCCCCATCATGCAAAGATTCATGGCATACTCCCGGACAGGTTGACATTATCCAGCCGCACGCCGGCGCAATTCCGGCAAAGCACCGCATCGCCGCCGGTGGCGGCAACCGTTATATTACTGAACATCACGTCCCGGACGATCGTTTCCGGGCTGCCCTTGATCAGGATGGGCCCGCCGCTTTTGATGCGGAAATTGGCGAAGCTGAAACCGGACAGGCACTTCAACGCCATCCCGTCATCCACGTCAATTTTCACCGGATGCCGGCCGCAGTCAATGACAAAATTGTCAAACATGATATTTTGAATGTCCGCCGTGCCGCCGCGCGCCGGATTCAGATAGCGGCTGGGATGATTGCAGACAATGCCGTTGGCGCGGCTGGCGATCACGATATTGCTGAACGCGCAGTTGCGGATCACCGCATCGCTCGGGCAGCCGATGCGGATGCCCTGGCAAGTGCTTTCCAGGACGCAATTGCTCACCACCACCCGCTCGCACACCGCCGGCTCGTCGTGCAACCCCTGCATCGCCCGCAGAACGATGCAATCGTCATCCGTGCGGATCAGGCAATCGCTGACGGTAACGTCCCGGCAGGCGTCAATGTCAATCCCGTCGTTGTTGATCATGCGCTGGTCGCCGATGATTTTGATCCGGCGGATGCTGACGCGCTCGCACATCATCAGCAGGAACGTCCAGCAGGGCGA
>CAZYXU010000322.1:0-2656 GCA_964650945.1 uncultured Verrucomicrobiota bacterium
GACCGGGTGGACCGGCTGGGACTGCCGGTCCATGCCCATTTGTCCGACGCCGGCGGACGGGAGTATGTTCTGGTCGTGGCGACCGCGGCCGAACTGGAGCAGGCCGGATGGCCTTTCACCGTGCTGGCGCTCAACCCGGATATTGCCGCGCTGTCGCTGGCCATCGCGCGCCTCCCTGGCGCGCTGGCGCGGGGACGGCAGCAAACCGCCGTCTTGTATGACGACGGCCGCCGGCTGATCGTAACGCCCTCCCCTGAGCAAAAGGCGGAACTCATGGGTATGGGCCTGGCGATCGTTCAAATCGACACGCCGCTGGTATGGCCATCTGAACCGGCTGAGTCCGTTCCACCGACACGCAACTCCACCATAGCCAAACCCATCATCTCCAACCTGATACATCAGGTATACCAGGATACACTGTCAAATCTTACAGCAAAACTTTCCGGGGAGGTCCCGGCCATGATCGGCGGCGAACCCTACACCATCCTGACCCGCGGCACTTCGTCGGGCACGCCCATACGGAAGGCGAACCAGTTCGCTTACGAACAGATGCAGGCGGCGGGACTGGAGGTTTCGTACCAGGATTGGAGTCTGGCTGATGCGACCTACAGCGGCCAGAACGTGGTAGGGATAAAGCGGGGCGCCACCCGGTCCAACGAGATTGTGCTCGTCACGGCCCACATTGACAACATGCCCGATGACGGCACCCGCGCCCCCGGCGCGGACGACAATGCCAGCGGCTGCGCGGCAGTCATGGTGGCGGCGAATATCCTGCGGGGATGTTTCGCGGAACGGACAATCCGATTCATTTGTTTCGGCGGCGAGGAGCAAGGGCTGCTGGGATCCGCAGCGTATGCCCAGTCCCTCCGGGATGCGGGAGAAACCAACATCACCGTGTTCAACATGGACATGATCGCCTATAGCACGCTCGCCTCCCGCGATCTGAGCCTCCATACGCGCCTGGCGACCGCGCCCGGCTACGCGGCGGATATGGCCGTTGCGACCACATTCGGGAACGTGCTCTCCAACTACGGCCTGGATGGCAGGCTGACCCTGGGAATCCAGTCTGACGGTGTCGAGTGGAGCGACCATTACAGCTTCTGGCAGAAGGGCTACCCCGGCGTGACGGCCATAGAGAGTGACGCCGACTTCAACCCCTACTATCATACCAACCAGGACACGCTGGCCCACATGAACCTGGAGTATTTCACCGATATCGTCCGGGCGTCAGTCGGTACGATCGCACACCTGGCCGGTGTTCCCGCCACACCCCCGACCACCGGACCGCTGATCACCGCCAACGGCCTGATGGGCGATGTGCGGCTTGACAGCGGCGATGCCGTTACGATCGCCGTGCAGATGATGAATACGGAACCATATGCCGGCGTTGAAGTTGACTGGTGGGTTGTGGCCTCCGCGCAGTCCGGCGAATGGTTTTACTTAAACAGCGCCATGCAATGGACGCCTTTTGATGGAAATTTGGCGTTCTGTCAGCCAGCTCATCAGGGTCCGCTGTTCGACCTGCCCGCCACAACGGTTTTAGACGGATATCGGCCGCCCAGCGGCGCCTATGACTTCTGGTTCGCCATTGATTACCCCATGGACGGCATCCTGGACCTGAGCGGCACAATCCTGTATGACCAGGCCACCGTTGTGGTGGACTGAATGGGCGTTATACAAACGCCTCGCTGCAGATAATCCTGGGGATCGCTTTGTCGGACATCGCGAGACTGCGCTGGGCGGAGGCGTCTTTCAGGTTATGCTGGTCGTAGATGCGAATAAGGCTCTTGAGCAGCCCCTCTCCCGTGACGGAATTCCTGCGCAATTGGTTCAATTCACGCTTAACCGCCCCCGTGAGCGGCCCCCGGAACACCTTTTCTGAGACATTGACGTTCTGTTTAATGTCCTCGTCGGCCGTGGCCTCAAAGAGGATGCGCAGTTCCCGCAAAATGTAAAGCTGGCCGTGGGTCAGGTTGGCTGTATATTTCCGTTCGGCCTCCCGGTGCCGGACTTCCTCGGCAAACTGCCGCTGGATCGCCATGACGGTCTGATTAAAGCCCTCCGGCAAATGGGCCGCTTTTGCGTCCGGCGCGCACTTCACCGCGCCGACCACCTTCGGCACGTCGCGGGAGATCACGGCGCCCTTATCGTCGAGCAGGAACAACTGCTGGAAGCGCCCCGCCTGGCAGAAGACGTAGAAGGCAGGCCGGGCTTGCCCTCCAGAGCCCGAAGCGAAGCTCGGGCGAAGGAAGGCCGTGCGGATGCCGTCCCGAAGGTTGGCGATGCGCTCGTACTCGCCGGGGTTGTCCTTCTTTAACTGCCGCAGGATTTCCTCAGCCTCGTTCAGGTCGAGGAACTCGTCGTCCGCGCCACCCCACAAGTCCATTTGAACCGGAGCGCCGCCGTGCGTCTCGTAAATCGCGTACATGGCGTCCGGGTTCAATTTTTCGCTCCGGTCCAGAATCTCGGAATCCTCCCCGATGGTGTCGTGTATTTCCTGAATGCGGTTGTGCAGTTTGTCCTTCAGGCCGAGATTCCTGTCGAGTTTGGTCTCGGGCAGGAAGTTGAAGCCGAAAATGCGTTCGTGTTCCGAACCGATGCGGTCAATGCGCCCGAAGCGCTGAATCAGGCGGACCGGGTTCCAGTGCAGGTCATA
>CAZYXU010000323.1:0-2652 GCA_964650945.1 uncultured Verrucomicrobiota bacterium
AAATCCGCGGTTTTCCTATAGTCTACAGCCTTCAGCCTACAGCCTGAGCATCCTGGGGGATGCTACTGAGTTGCTTTCAAAAGTCAGCTTTTGAAAGCAACGCTATGATTAAATGAATGCCAAAAGCAAAAAAATCCTGATCATCGGCGGCAGCGGCTTTGTAAGCGGAACGCTGGCCCGGACGGCCCGCGACCAAGGCCATGCGGTGTGGGCGCTGACCCGCGGTCAGAAACCCATGCCCGCCGGCGTCATTCCCCTGCGCGCTGACCGCAAAAATCCCGCCGCCTTCCAGGCCGCAATCGCCGGCGCGGATGTGCACTGGGATCTCGTGGTGGACTGCATCTGTTATGATCCGGAAGAAATGCGGCAGGATATCGCGGTCTTCCCGGGCTGCGCCCGGCACCTGGTTTTTATCTCCACGGACTTCGTTTTCGATCCAAGCCGGCGGCGCTTTCCACAGCCGTTCGATAATCCCGCCACACTGACGGATGACACCTACGGCGCAAAAAAACGGCGCTGCGAGCTGGAGTTGTGCCAAGCCGATGCCGGCGACATGCGCTGGACCGTGCTCCGCCCCTGCCACATCTATGGCCCGGGCTCGGAGCTTGGCTGCCTGCCCGATGCGCTGCGCGTGCCCGGGCTGCCGCAAAAAATAAAGTCGGGCGAAACGCTCGCGCTCGTCGGCGGCGGACACTTTCTGCAACAGCCGATCTTCGCGCCGGACCTCGCCGCGCTGGCGCTCAGCGTCCCTGACGCCCCCGTGTCCGACCGCAAGATTTATTGTACGGCTGGGCCTGAGATTGCGGAGTCCGCCGCCTACTACCGGATGATCGCCGATGAACTAGGCGTGGGGTTGCGGGTGGATGAAATCCCGGTGAAGCAAGCGCTGATGGCACACCCCGCGTGGAGATTCTATCTGTGCCATCGCATCTACGATTTGACGCCCCTGCGGCTCGATGGGCTGAAAGCGCCCAACACCCCGCTGCGTGAAGGCCTGCGCCGCCATTTGGATTGGATGGAAACGCGCCAAAACACCTGATCCGCGCGGCGACAGGTTGGCGGCAGGATCTTGAGCGTCAGATCGCCGCGGACGTTAGCGCCTCGAACTCGGCGCGCGCCTGCGCTTCATCCAGAACTTCCGCGAGCAAAACCAGTTCCGTCGGGCCTTCATATTCCGGGAGTTCGAAGATTTGCAAAGCGCCGGCCGCGGCCTGCACCGCCAGCGCCGGAGTCCCGGCCGGCGCCGGAGTCCCGGCCGGCGCCGGAGTCCCGGCCGACGCTGCCGCCGCCCCATGCGATGCGGGAGGAGAACCCAGGACCACGTAGCCCTTCATCCGCCAGACCCGGGGCGCCCAGGCGCGCAAAAACGCCTCCGCGGCGGAGCGACGGGCCGGCAGACCGGAACGCAGCACCAGGGCCACGACCGGCGGCCGTCCGGCGGGTGTTATGGCGGCATGCTCAACGGCGCGGCGCTGCGCCACCGGCTCCGCGGAAAACTCCCGGAAAGCCCCTTGCAGATCCACGCCGCAATACCGGGCGGTTTCCACCGCCGCCAGCGGATTCAGGGCGCGCACCCGGGCGCGGATTGCAAGCAGGTCCGCCGGGGTGGAGTTTTCGGCATGGTTGATGATGACCGTATCGGCCACGCGCACCTGGTGGCGCAGGCAGCGCACGGCATCCGCCAGGCGCAGAAAATTCCTGGCATCCAGCACGCACCAGATATGCCGCAGGCAGATGCGCCCCCGCAGCTCCGGCGCGGCCAGCATTTGCACAATTGACAGCGGATCGGACAGGCCGGTGGCCTCCAGGATGACAGCGTCCACGGGCTGGCGCGCGAGCATTGCTCCCAAGCCGCGGCGGAAATCCGCCAGGCGGCAGACGCAAAAAACCGAGCCGCCCTGCACCTCGATGATTTCGAACGGCAACCCGGTGGCGCGCAATTCCCGACCATCCACCCCGCTTGCGGCGAATTCATTCTGCACCACCAGCACCCGGCGCGCCGGAGCGTGCGCAGCCAGAAAATTCTTCACCAGGGTGGTTTTGCCGGCGCCCAGGAAGCCGGTCGCCAGAAAAAAAGGAATGGCATCATTGGTCAGCATGGGATAAAAAAAGACCGGGCCGCACAAGGCGGCCCGGTCGGAAAATATCCCGGCAACGTGCTACTCTCCCGTGGCCTACACCACAGTACCATCGCCGCTGGGGCCCTTCACATTCGTGTTCGGAATGGGAACGCGTGTTTCCTCCCCGCCATGGTCACCGGAAAAATCGTGGAAATAACAATCACGGGCGCACCCGCGCCCATGACATTTAAAAATCGACAATTGCATAAGATAATAGGACCAGCCTGTGTCCAGGAGACGATCCCGGAACGGCCAAGTCGCACGGCGGATTAGTACTGGTTAGCTAAATCCGTCACCGGACTTACACACCCAGCCTATCAAGGTCGTAGTCTACAACCTGCCTACAGACCGCCTTGCGGCGGAAGGGAAATCCAATCTTGGAGGGGGCTTGGCGCTTAGATGCTTTCAGCGCTTATCCTTTCCATACGTGGCTACCCGGCGATGCCCCTGGCGGGACAACCGGCACACCATAGGTATGTCATTCCCGGTCCTCTCGTACTAAGGAATGTTCTCCTCAAATTTCCTGCGCCCA
>CAZYXU010000324.1:0-2636 GCA_964650945.1 uncultured Verrucomicrobiota bacterium
CGCGGCAAAGGCCGCGTTTATGTTGACCATTTATTAAAGCTGCATGGTTTGTGCGAAAAATACGGCAAACGGATGATGTGCTGGGGCGATATCCTCCGGCATTATCCGGAATTGGCGTCGGATATCCCGCGGGATGTCACTGTCCTGGATTGGGGATATCACCCGGAGTATGCATTTCCCGGCGTCGGCGTCAATACGCAACAGGGCCGGCCGGCATATGCCTGTCCCAGCACCGCCTCCTTTGGCGCGCTGTTTCCCAGGCTGACGGTGGCCATGGCTAATACAGCAACCGCCGCGCGCACGGCACATCGGGATGGCGGCGCCGGCTTGCTGAATACCATCTGGGGCGATGGCGGCCATTTCCACCAGCCGGATTGCGAATGGCATGGGTTGCTCTTCGGCGCCGAACAATCCTGGAATCCGGCGGCTGACGCGGCTGATTACCACGAGCGTTTTTGCCGGGTGTTTTTAAGCAGTTCTGACAGGAGTCTGCCGGGGATTTTGAATGAACTGGGCGAACTCACCCAGCTTGGCGGCCCTGCTTTCTGGCCCAAAGTGTTTTTCGCGGACACCAATCGCCGCGCGCCGGCGTATTCGCGGATTGACCGGATTTTCAGTGGCGGACAATGGCAGCGCCGCAGCCTGCGGGTGGATGCCCGGCTGGGGGCGGCGGTGCTGGAACGCCTGGACGCTATCCGCGCCGATATCATCCGCGCGTCCGCTCCGCTCGGCGCCGATCCTGAAAAAATATTTCCATCCTGGATTTTCGCGATGGATACTCTCCGCCATGCGGCGCGTAAATTGACGGTCCTGGGATCCGGCGGGGAAAATACGCTGCGCGCCCGCCGGCGGCTGGCCGGAGAATTAGCCGGCCTGATGCGACGCCACCGCCATTTATGGCTGGCCGCCAGCCGGCCCTCCGCATGGCGCAACCTTGAGCGGCGCGCCCGCCAGGCCGGCCGTTGTCTCCTGGGCAAGGCCGATATCTTTGAGTTGAAGACGCGCTTACCCCCCGGGTATATCACCAGGTATTTTGTCAGCCGCCCGGGGAGTTATTCCGGTGCATTTCGCGATCTGCCCTGTCCCCCGGCGCCGCGCCAGGGCGCGGTGCGCGATTTCCCGGTTACTTTATGCGAAGTGCCGGAGTTGGCGGATGCCGGGAAAGCCGGGCAAATACTTGTATATTACCATGTCCGGATGATCTGCCGAACGGGAATGCGGCTTGCGCTGGGGCTGGGTTATGACGGACCGGTGAAAGTTTGGCTGGACGGCCAGCCGGCGTGGTGCGATCCGGACGGCCGCGCCCCGGCCGGGACGGATAAAGCGGTAGTGCCGCTGGATTTGAGTCCGGGCGCGCACGATTTGTGCATTGCGCTGGATGCCAATCGCGGATTGGCTACGGGTATCCGGGCGCGTCTCTGGCATCGGGATACGCCGGGGTCACCATCCCGTAAGCGTCCTCAACCGCTGCCGCGATTCGATGCCGCGTTGTCGTGAGCCGGACCGGCGTTCACTTTTCGCAGCGCTGCCGCAATTCGTCATACCGCCGCCGGGCGTCGTCATTGACCTCCTTGAAAGTCATGGCAAACAGGAACCGCGCCCCGGCCGGCGCCGCGGCGAGCATGTCCAACCCTTTCTGCACCGGCCCGGACAACATCAGCACCGTCCGGTCGGCAAAGGAATCCAGCATGCGTTGCGGCACGGAAAAGTTCTGCGCCTTGGTGAAAACGCGATTGAGTCCGCGCAGATTCGGCAGCGTGCGCAGCAGGGGATATTGATGGTCGGCGTTGGCGCAGGAATGCATGAACAGCCCGTTGGCCGCCTGGCTCAATGCCCTTAAGCCCGGCATGCCGAACCGCTCGAACATCTCCGGGTTGATGCTCCCGCATTCGTCTTCGGCGACGTAACAACCCAGATCGCCCGGGGCATACCAGCGGGCATAACACAAGGTATTGATTGCACCGACATGGCGGATGTAGGCGGGAATGAATGCACAAAGCAGGCGCGTGCATTTGTCCACCAGTTCCGCCACCGCTGCCGGTTCCTCGTGCATGGCGACAAAAAACTCCGATTTGTCCCAGATCAGCGCGGCAATGTCCAGCGGACTCTGGATATCCGGCGGACTCAACGGCACGTCCGGCCCGAATTCCGCGCGCAAGGCGTCCGCCATTTCAAAAAGCCGCGCCAGGATGGGGGCGGAGCGGTAATCCGGCTCCGGCAAGCGCGCGGCTTCGGCGGCGGAATGCACGATCGGGCGGGCGCAGGCGCTGCTGCCGGGGACTTTCTCCAACGGGCAGCCGAAAGCCGCGGCAAAAACACCGGTATTGGTGAAAAGATTGATGAACGGGACGGAATCGTCGTCAAACGCCTTTAACCATTCGCATTGCGCGGCATATTGCGCGCGAAACCATGGAAGCCAGTCGCGCACCGGCCGGCTGGAAATGGCATAATCGCCCAATTCCTCCGGAATGGGCGACCGGGTCACGGAGATCGCCAGCCCGTGCCGCTCCGGCCGGCCGGTAAACAGCCGGCGCATGAAATCCTGGTTGCGTCTGATTTTGCCTTGCATGTTGCTCCTGTATTGTCGCAAACAAACATTGATTTCCAATCTGGAATTATCGTATTATATCGAATAT
>CAZYXU010000325.1:0-2609 GCA_964650945.1 uncultured Verrucomicrobiota bacterium
TACGGCCCGACCAACCACGGCATGGGCGTGGCGGACGAATACGTGGAAATCGAGGAATTCTTGCACATCATCCGCACGCACGCCCTGGCGGCGCACGATTATCTGACGGCCGGTCATTCAGCGGCATCGTAAAAATTCAAGCCGACCTTCCAGTCGAGGCTGATCGGACGGGCGCCCAATCCCTCGGCTGCCGACCACTGGGTCAGCATTTCCTCGATGCGCCGGCGCAGCAGCAAACTCGTGCGATGCCGGACTGCGCCGCTTTCAACCACGAGGTACAGCCGGAATTCCGGAACTGGCCGGCGCCGGAAAACATAAAAGCCGCCGGCGGCATCCCAACGGGATTTGGACGATGACATGATTGTCCGCAGTTCCGGCTGCATGGCCGCGAAAATGGCTTCCGCCGCCGCGTTCACGTCGTTGGCGGGAAAGCGCGCGCCGGCGGCGCGGCCGGCGGCGGTGAATAAGGCCACTTCGCAGCCGCCATCCGGGGTGTCGGCCAGCACCAGCACGCCGTCCGGGCATTTCAGGTTTTTATTGGTAAAAACGCCCATGGCCTCCGTCTGCATTCCGCCCGCGCCGGCGTCCGCGGCAGCCTGGTCCTGGGGTTCGCTTCCGGCGGCCTTGTCATGGGTTGATTCGGGGCGCAGTTCCAGCGCGCGGGCCGCTTCCGCCGCTCCCTCGTCCGGCTGGGCGACCGCCGCGGCGGATGCGCTGGCCGCGCTGGATTCGGCGTCCCGGCTGACGCTGTCGTAAAGCTGCCGGACCGTCTTCTCAAGCTGCTTTTCGGTATTGGCCAGCAGACTGGCGTAAGGTGTGCCGGTCTTTTTTAACGTTCTCCGCCAGTCGGCCGAAAGCTGTTTCCGCCAGTCGGCGGTAATGTCGGCGACCGGCCGGTTGTTTTTCACATCCGCGCGCAGGCGCTCCAGCCGGTTTTTTTCCAGCGCGGCCAGCAGGTTTAGCTGTTCGGTAGCGGCCCAGTAGCCGTCGGCGATCCGTGCCGCCGCGGCCGACAAAACCTTTTGGGCGGTTTCGTCCAGCAGTTTGAGGCCGGCCGGATCGGGCAATCCTTCATACCCGCCCTGGCGCATCGTCGCCAGCGCGGCATTGAGGTCGGCCGGCGGGGCGCCGCGTTGCTCCAGGATCACGGCCAGACAGGCATCGTTCAGCGGGATTGGTTCATCCAGCGCCGAAAAGTTTTCGGCATATTGCCGGTCGGCGAGCCAGCGGCGGACTTCGGGCAGGATGGCATGCAATTGATTCAAAACCAGGGCGGCTAGTTCGCTGCACGCTTCATCCCGGCCGCAAAGCTCCAGAAAATACGGGGCATCCGCCGGCGCGGGTGCGGCATAGACTTCGGCAATTTTTTTGGGCAATGTGCGCAGATACTCCGCCTGCAACAAGGCCAGGCTGTTGGATAAAGACGCATGGGCGGCAAAATCCGACTGGATCGCGGCGGCAGCGTCCCGGGATGTGATCAGGCCGGGCGCCCGCTCGCGCAAAAATGTCTGGAACCGCCGGGTTTCGATGTCGGCGGCCGCCGCGTCGCGATGGCTGGCGACAATTTTAAACACCCCGTAACGCGGCGCGCCGTCGGCCGGCTCCAGGGCGGTGACGGCGCGGTCGAGGGCCGCGGCCAGATGCCGGGAAATGGCGTCAGCGCGGCGGACATCCGCGGGGAGCGCGGCGGCGGCGGTATCGAGGGTTTGGCACTGTGCTTCATATTGACGCCGGATTTCCATCCGCATCCGGCCGCCGGCGGCGCGAACGTGTTTGGCGACTTCCTCAAACAGCGGGCTGCCGGCGGCGCCGGCCCGGGATTCCAGCCAGTCCTGCAACCTGGAATATTCCGCTTCGCCCAGGCGGGCGGCCGGCGGGCGGCCGTCCAGCAGCGCGGCTAACTTGCCGTCCAACTCCGGCATGGCCGGATACCGGAGTTGCTGGTCAGCCTCCAGGATGGCCAGGGCGACGACGCGGCGGCGGGCTTCCGCAAACACTGCCGGAAAGGTTTTTTTCACGAAAGCGTCCGCCTGGGCTTCGATCAGGGCCGGCCATTCCGCGCCCAGCGCATTTTTAATATCCGCTACGGCCACCGGCGCCGGCGAATACGCGCGCATTTCTTCCGCCGCCGCCCGGAGAATGTTTTCGGCGCTTTCCCGGCGCCAGGCGCGGGCAAGTTCCTGTGATTTTTCGCGGCTGGCGGCCAAGGCGGCGTGCGCGGCAACATTCGTCTGCATGGCGCCGGCCAGATATTCCACCAGGACAATCCGTTCGGCTTCCTGCGCGTCGGGAAGCTGCGCCGCGGACTCCTGCGCGCGTTTGGCGGCCGCCCGGGTGGCCAGCCGCCATTTGGCCCGGTCTTTGGCCGCATCTTCAGCGGCAGCCTGGCCGGCGAGCGCCGCGCACAAAAGCAAGGCCGCCCATGTATGGCCATGCCGACTGATTTTACCCGACATAATCATGCTGGTTCCCCTACCCGCCAAGTTGCCGGTCTGAGCCGGGCGCCGGATGATGATATTCCGTCACAATGCCGGGCAGCAACGGATATCCAAGGCGGCGCATTTCCGCCGCCACTTTTGCCATCTGCGCATCCGGCCGGCTGTCCATCA
>CAZYXU010000326.1:0-2590 GCA_964650945.1 uncultured Verrucomicrobiota bacterium
CGGATATAGTAATATAAAAAACTGTAGCTTCTGGAATTTTGGCCGGTCATTTTGAATGGAATGATGCAAAATTTAATGCCTTGCACCGCGTATTGCGGCGCGCAGCCCTGAGTTCCTGATCAACAAGACGGAAGGATGGTTAATCATGCGTAAATGCAAGTTGATGTATTGGGCGGCGATCGGTCTGGCTTCCAGCGGGTTGGCCACCAATGTCTATGTCGTGCCGCCGGCGACGCCCGGCGTCTCGCCGGACGGCCTGTACCAGACCTGGGCCACCGCGGCCACCAATATCGCCGATGCCATTGCGGCCATCAATACCAACGGCGGCAATATCGTCTTCATATCCAACGGCACTTACAACCTGCCGGATCAAATCGTGGTGGATAAAGGCGTGGTGCTGCGCAGTTGGAAAGACGGCGATACCGCCCGGGACTCAACCATTCTGGATGGCAATAATTTTGCGGGCAAGCCGGTGACCAACCGGGTGTTTTTCCTGAATCATAACGCGGCGGTGCTCGACGGCTTGACAGTCAGGGGGGGATTGCAGGCGACCAATATTATTGGTGCCGGCATATATATTCAAAATTCCGCGATGATTACCAATTGCTCGATTATCGACAATACCAATATGCTGGCCAATGGCGGAGGGATTTATATTGTTTCCAGCGCCAGTTTCGGCTTAATCACCCATTCTTGCATTGCCTCCAACTATGCGTTGCAGGGCGGGGGAATGTATATCGGCAGCGGGCAAGGCCGGGTGGAATATTGTCAGATATTGACCAATCACGCGTTCGACTCTCTTGCCGCTAATGGCGGGGGCGGCATCCGCGGCGGTAGTTGGGGAATCGAAAATGCCGTGGTGCGCCTGGGTGTGCGCCGCTGGGAGATGGAGCCCGGCGGTGAATTTGTTTTATTCCGGCGTGCTGGAGAATTGCCGGATTGTATCCAACCATAACATCCGCACCAGTTCCAGCCGTCACAGCGCCGCCGTGCATTTTTATACTCGCGGCCTGCTGGCTGGCGACGGCGCGATGGGGCTGCGCAATTGCCTGGTGGCGGGGAATACCAGCCTGGGCGCCAGCCATGCCGCGGTGGTGGCGCAGTTGGCCGCCGATCTGCCCTGCAATGAAATCGCGGCCCGGATCGAGAATTGCACCATTGTGAATAATTCCGGCCTCCAGGGTTATAAGCGGTTTGATGCCGGGGCCTCCACCAGCCTGGTCCAGATGTTGAATACCGTTATCTACGGCAATGGCACCGACATGTATCCGGCGTATATCAGCAATACAGTGTTTTCCAATTGCCTGAGCACCATCGCATTGCCCGGCTCCGGCAATATCACCAACCAGGCGCCGGTCTTTACCGATACGGCATTCCGACTGGACCGCGATTCGCCCGGGGTTAATGCCGGGCTGAATCTGCCGTGGATGTATGAACCGGGTGCAGTGGATTTGGACGGAAGACGCCGGGTGGAAAGGATGTTCCGCCGCGTGGATATGGGCTGTTATGAGTACGTTTTCCAGGGCACGGTGTTCGGGGTCAGGTAGCATTCGCGTTTAAGCTTTAAACTCCGGCAACTGCCAAAATACAAGAGAGAAATGCAACGGTCTGGATCCTGAATGCAACCCATGATTGTTTTCGCTGCCGGGCAGGCGCGCCTGAAGCGCCGGGTGGTGGAACTGCACGAATTTCCGGTCGCCTGATTTGGGGCGCATCCGGGTATCAAATCCCATGAATCAAAAAGACCTGGCGCGGTTATTGGGCGTTTCGCAGATGACGATTTCCCGGGCGCTGAATAACCTCCCGGGTATCAGCCCGGTCCTGCGCACCAAGGTTCTGCGCACCATGCGCCAGCATGATTACGTGCGCGACCGCGGGGCCGCCCGTTTGCGCGGATCGTCCGGGCGCGTCATCGGCGTGATCGTGCCGGACATCGTCAGTTCGTTTTTCCCCGACCTGATCGGCGGCATTCAAAGCGCGGCGGACACGGCGGGTTATCTCCTGCTGCTGGCCAACAGCCGGGAATCATATGCCGATGAAGTGCGCCAGATTGACCTCCTGCGCGAGTTCAAGGTTGACGGCTTGATCATCGCCCCTGCCGGTCCGCCGGGGAGCGCGGCGGTTTACCGGCGATTGGCGGAGAAAGGCGTGCCGTTCGTGTTTATTGACCGGTGCAAACCGCGCGTGCCTGCCAGTTACGTGGTCTCGGATACCCGCGGCGGCGCGTTTGTCCTGGGGCAGTACCTGGCCGGCAAGGGCTATCGCACCTGGGGATACCTGGCGGGGCCGGCGGATGTTTCCAGCGCGCGGGAACACGGGGCCGGCCTGCGCGCCGCATTTGCCCGGGCCGGTTTGCCGGCCGGTAATTGGCGGAGCGTCGCAGCCGGATTTGATGAAACCAGCGGCGCCACCGCGGCGGCGCGCCTGCTGGAGGACGGTCTGCCCGACGCGATCGTGGCGGTAAACGACGCCGTCGCGATCGGAGCGTACCGCGCGCTCCGGCAACGCGGATGGCATGTGCCGGACGATGTGGCGCTGGCCGGCTTCAGCGATTTGCATGGCAGCGATCTGCTGCCGGCGCCTTTGACCA
>CAZYXU010000327.1:0-2585 GCA_964650945.1 uncultured Verrucomicrobiota bacterium
TGACCAGTGAATTCGGAGGAAAATGACCAGCTATTTCGGAAATAATTGACCATTTTTGATGGTTAGGCCGAAATAGTGGTCAAAAACGCCGAAAAAGCTTGCAGTGACGCTGGATACAACAGACATACTGTTCTCTTTTCATAACGGAAGGAGGAGAGTAATGGCCAGGAAGAGGGTATCCATGCGTAACGCACGAACGATTTTGCGGTTAAGACATGAAGCGGGGCTGGGATTACGGGAAATATCGCGCAGTTTGCGGATTTCACACGGGACCGTCGTCAACTATTTACAGCGTGCAGAGGCGGCAGGAGTTGGTTGGCCGTTGCCGGAGCATATTGACGACGAGCACCTGGGACAGTTGCTGTTTGCATCCAAGCATCCACCCGAGGCAGCGCGTCGCGCGCTGCCGGACATGGCGGAACTACACAAAGAGTTGAGGGGCAAGCGCCGCCACAAAGGGGTCACCCGCCGGCTCTTGTGGGAAGAATATCGTGGAGCCCATCCTGAAGGATACGGCTATACCCAGTTCTGTGAATACTACAAGCGTTACGAGAGTGGGCTGGAGCCCACGCTCAGGCAACCATATCAAGCTGGTGAAAAGTTATTCGTAGACTGGGCGGGCGAAACGCTCGCATTGGTAGACCCCGCCAACGGGAGATTACGGCCGGCTTATCTGTTTGTAGCGGCGCTGGGCGCCAGCAACTACACCTACGCCGAGGTGTTCGAGAACATGCAATTACCCTTCTGGGTAGAGGCGCACATCCATGCCTGGGAATTCTTTGGCGGCGTCACAACGATTACGGTGCCTGACAACACCAAGACGGCCGTTAACAACCCCTGCCGTTATGAGCCGTCCTTGCATCGTACCTATGAAGAACTGGCCGACCATTACGGCACGGTGATTATCCCCGCACGGGCAGGTGAACCACAGGATAAAGCGAAAGTCGAGGCCGCGGTGCAGAACGCGGAGCGTCGCCTCCTCGCCGTGCTGCGGCATCAGGCCTTTTTCGGTCTGGCCGAAGCCAATGCGGCGATCCGGCGGGCGTTGGAGGACCTCAATCGGCGTCCATTCCAGAAGATGCCGGGTTGCCGTGCACAGTTGTTTGCCGAGTTGGACCAGCCGGCCCTGCGGCCCTTACCGGCCCAACGTTATGAGATGGGCGTGTGGCGAAGCGCCAAAGCCAACATCGATTATCATGTCCAGGTTGACTGGCATTGTTATAGCGTGCCTTATCGGCTGGCTAACCAGTCCGTGGATGTGCGTCTTGGCAGCCGGGCCGTGGAGATATTCTACCGTGGCCAACGAGTGGCCGTGCATGCGCGCAGTTACCAGCGTGGCGGCTTTACGACGGACTCGGCCCATCGGCCCAAAGCTCATCAGCGTCACCTGGAATGGTCTCCCAGCCGGCTTGTGAAGTGGTCGAGCCATGAGGTCGGTCCGTATTGCGGACAAGCTGTGACGCATCTGTTGGCAAGTAAACCACATCCGGAACAGGGGTACCGCGCTTGTTTGGGCATCCTGCGTTTGCGCCGGCATTATGGCGTGGCGCGGCTGGAATCGGCCTGTCAGCGCGCTGTGCTGCTGGATGCTTGCAGCTACCAGAGCATCAAGTCGATACTCGCCACAGCGGCTGACCGGCAGTCCCTGCCGGCACCGGATGTGCCAGATGCAGCCCCGCCGGTCCGACATACGAACCTGCGTGGTCAGGCCTACTATACGTCGTCCGCCCCCATGACGAACAATCCGGAAAGGAGGGCTGAACATCCAGAGTCCGCGGCGTAGTCGCCGCGCACCACAGTGCCGCAACCACATAAACAACGGGATAAATGAAAGAGATAACGATGATCAATCAACAAACCACAACCAAACTTCATGAGATGAAGTTACACGGCATGGCGGCCGCCTTCGAAGAGCAGCGCGCCAGTTCCAAAATCGCGCAATTATCCTTTGATGAGCGCTTTGCCATGCTGGTTGAGCGGCAGTGGATATGGAAGGAAAACCGCTCACTGGCCACGCGTCTGGCCTACGCCGGGCTTAAACAGGCGGCCGCCATTGAAGATCTGGACTTTCGTGAGAGCCGCGGACTGAAACGAGCACAGATCGAGCAACTGACCACAGGCATCTGGATCGAGCAGCACCAGAATGTGATCGTCACCGGTCCCACCGGTTGCGGCAAGACTTTTGTGGCCTGTGCGTTGGCACAAAAAGCGTGCCGTGAAGGCCACCGGGCAGTGTACTTCTACGCGCCAAAACTGTTTCGCGCACTCACGCTGGCACAAGCCGATGGCAGCCTTCCAAATCTGCTTAAGAAAATCGCTAAAGCTCGCCTGCTGGTTGTTGATGACTGGGGTATGGCTAAAATCGAGGAGCGTCAATACCGGGAGTTCCTGGAGGTAATCGATGACCGCCAGGGAACCGGTTCAACATTGATCACCAGCCAGTTCCCCATCAGCGCTTGGCATGCGGCTATCCCCGATCCCACGGTAGCAGATGCCATCCTTGACCGGCTTATCCATAATGCCCATCGCATCGAACTCAAGGGCGAATCTATGCGGCGGCGCAAGAACAAGGATTAAAAATCGCA
>CAZYXU010000328.1:0-2585 GCA_964650945.1 uncultured Verrucomicrobiota bacterium
CGGTGGCGGAAATTATCAAAACCCTGGCGGAGTCCGGCGTGACGGACTTGTATTTCGGCCATCAAAATCCCCCCGGTAATTTCCTGGACCGGCACAGCCGCTTCCAATCCAAACGCACCCCGGCCGGCCGCGACCTGCTGGAGGAAGTGTTGACGGCGGCCGACCAGCATCAGATGCAAGTCTGGCTGTTGCAAACACCGAAGAACATGGCGGATGACTTCATCGCCAGGGAACTGGCGCCGGTTTATCCCGGCATCCGGGTCAGCCTGATCAACCCCGGCCTCCGCCAGTATTTTCACGACATGATTGACAGCGTGGCGGCCAATTACGCCAAACACCCCAGCCTGGCCGGGTTTTCCTGGCATGAAATCAACGGGGTGGCCGGCCGCCAAATCCGCCAGGACCCGGACCTGATCAAGGGCTTCCAGCGCTTCGCGTTGGAACGTTACCAGTCGGAATATACCGGCGCCGGCATTCCGGAAGTGCAGCCGGACAATCTCTGGTGGCGCCGGTTTTACCGTTACCACCTGCATACCATGAATGCCTTCATCCAGGACATGTGCCAACGCGCCAAACAACATAACCTGCGCAGCGATTTCGTGTTCTACACCCCGGAATCCGGCAATGGCGAATCCTGGATCTGGGCTTATGACATCCTGGCCCTGGAACAGGCCGTGGATCAGTTATGGTTCGTCGGGCGCAGCGAAGCCGGCAAGTTTTATTACAGCATCCGCGGCGGCGTGGCGGATTTCGGGCCATCCTATGGCGGCCAGAACCTGCTCAATAATTATTCCTACACTTTCCACGGACTGCCGCTGGGTTTCTGGGAGGGCAAGCGCCCGCTCTGGGTCAACCCGGAAGACGCCTACACCGCCACGCAAAAAGGCGTGGACTTGTGTTTCGGCCAGGAGCTGTTCCCGCAATGGCTGAAGCTGATGGCCGCCTGGCAGGGCGGGACCAGCCCGGCGCAAGCGGCCATGGCGATCAACCCCCATCCCTTTATCATGCGCCATCCGCACGCGCCCGGCATTGATTACCGCGCCAAGGTCACAGACCTGCTGCAAGCGCTCAACCGCCACGTGGATTTGGACGGCATCATCACCGGGAGTCAGGCCATGCCGCAGGATTTGGCACGTTATCGTTGCGTCATCCTACCCGAGGAGATGGGCATGGGCCTGGACGCACAGTCTTATGGGCAGTATTATGATTATGTCCAAAACGGCGGCCGGCTCCTGGTAATCAATTCACCCGTCACCATCACCCGCGACGACCTGACGGAGGAGGTGGACAAGACCGCGGAACTATGCGGCGTGCGCCTGAACCAAAAAGCCCTGCCGGGCTTTGTCTCACTGGCATCGGCCACGCTGGCCGTTCCCACCAATAAAATCTGGGGCAGCGTCTCCGCCATCGAGCCGGCCGGCGCCGAGGTGCTGGCGCAGCACAAGCAAACCGGCGCGCCGATCCTCACCCGGCATAAATCAGGCAAGGGTGAAGTTTATTTTTCCGCGGTTTCCGCGGATCCGGCCGCCGCCGTATTTTTCGCCGATATCATCCGCCAGGCCGCGCCCTGCCCGATCGCCCTGCGCGACAGCACCGGCATAACCATCCGTGAAACCGTCCGTAAGGGCAACTTGCTGGGGATCACCCTTTGGGGCCAGGGCGCCGGACGGCTGCAGGTGGATACCCAGGCCGTCGGCCTCGACGCGCCGGAATTTGAAGTGCGCGACGCCATCATCGGCCGGGTGCTCAGCGCCAGAATCAGCGCGGACCAGTTGCGGCAAGGGCTGCCGGTGGAAAACGTTTATGCCGACCAATTATCGCTGGTAGTGATCGGGCCGCCCGCGGCCACCGCCGCATTCACCGGCATCCTGCCGGGTGTGGAGTCCTTCAGAGATCTGGGCCGGCAGGCGATCCGTCTGATCGAAAATCCGGAAGTGCCGCTTGACATCCCGCCGGGCGACGGCGCGCGCGTCGGCGTGTATTACAACGGCTTGGGCGCCGCCCCCATCATCGCCGCGCTTAAAACCCAGGGCTACCGGGTGTTCTCGTTGCCGCGCCTGGACGCCAACACTTTCAAGCAAGCCGAGATTGTTGTCATCCCCCAGATGCGCGGCAAGAATTTTGCGCTCTTTACTCAGGCTTTGGACGAATTGCGCGCCTACGTTGAAAATGGCGGCAGCGTCCTGCTGACGCATGACGCCGTGGGCTATCGCGGCCACCGGCCGGCGTTCCCGGAAATCGGCCAGGGGCTGCTGAATCCCGTTTCCATTGAAATTTATGACAAGGTTACCGTTACCGCCGAACACCCGGTGACCGCCGGCTTCAAAACGGGCGATACATTCACCCATGCATTTTTCGACCATGTGACCCTCACCAGCGGTCCGCAAGGCGCCGTTTTGCTGAAAGACCAGCGCGATATGGCCGCGCTGGTGGTTGGGACTTACGGCAAAGGCCGCGTGGTTTTAAACGGCATGCTCCCCGGTTACGCCTCCCAGGAACGCGGCAGCCGGAATGCCGCCGACCGCCAGCCGGAAGGCGGCGAATTGCAGATATTAATCAACGCCGTCAAATGGCTGGCGGGCAAC
>CAZYXU010000329.1:0-2559 GCA_964650945.1 uncultured Verrucomicrobiota bacterium
AAAAAACTCTTGCCAGCGGTGTTAATCTTACTATCATATGGTAACAGTAGTAACACTAGCTGGCATGCCTGTGAAACGCGCCCCCGATTATTTATACGCGGAAACCTTGGAACGCATCCGTGGAAAAATCCACCGGGGCGAATTCCTGCCGGGCGATCGACTGCCTTCGATCGCGGAAATTCAACAAAAATTCAATGTCGGCCGGAATACGGCGATCCGCGTCATTAATGAATTGCAGATCGAGGGCTTGGCGGCCAAGCGGAAGGGGAAAGGCACATTTCTCCGGAAGGTCATCACGTCCGCCTCCTTTAACGTTCCCCGGCATGCCCCACCGGCTATCCGGCGCGTATTGTTTTTATCAAAATCGCCGGCGGTGATGAATTCCGCCTTTCCCCGGCGGATTTTTGAATCGGTCATGGCGCGGGTTGCATCGCTGAAGATGGATTTTAGAATGGAACATTGGTCGGCCGCCCCGGCCGCCAACCAGGCCTTCATGCTCCCGGTTAAACCCGCTCCCGGCGAAGGCGCTATTATATATTATACCGGGGATTTGAACCTTCTTTTATTGCAGGACATGCTGGAAAAAGGTTGTCCTTGCGTCCTGGTGGACGGGGTCTTTCCGAACTGCGGCAGCGTGTTGACCGATAATGATTACGGCCTGGCGCTGTTGGTAAACCATCTTTGCGAGCTGGGGCATCGCCATGTCGCCTTCGCGGGGCGCTTCACGCCGCCGGGGTGCGTTTTCAATGCGACCGAGCGGATGGAGGCGTTTGTCCGGGCAACGGAAAAGCGCGGCATGCGCGGCGATGTGCTGGGAGAAACCACCTTTTGCGACCTGCTCCGGATGCTGCGGGCTAAAACCCGGCCTTCCGCGCTGCTTTTTCCCCAGGATATCAGCGCGATCAATGCCTGGCGTTTCCTGGCAAGCCGCGGGGTCCGTGTCCCGGAGGATGTCAGCCTGTGCGGGTTTGACGATTGTCTTGCCGGAGGGCTGCCGCCGGAACATTTGACAACCGTCCGGGTAGATGCCGATGGTTTAGGGCGGACGGCCGTGGATTTACTGGCGGCAATGCCGGCGGTCGGCGCGAGTATTTTGTACTGGCGCCGCGTGAAACCCCGGCTGATTGTGCGTGACAGCGTCGCGCCTTGTTAAATGCGGGTTTTTATGCCAAAGCAAAATATCAGACTCAAGCCGACATGGGAATGGCAGGCGCGTTGGACCAGTTATTGGTATGGCGATCGGGAACTCTTCGAATTCACGCCGCGCGATTTCGACCGCCGGGCGGCGGCGTTGCAGCGCTCCGGCATCAACGCCGTCATTACCTTCGGCGGATTTCATTTCCGCTGGAGTTTTGTGGACGAATGGCCGCGCCTCCTCCAAACTCTGCGCCAAATCTGCCGGAGCTGTCATCGCCATGGCATTCAAGTCGTCGAACACCACAGTGCCGTATTGACTTGGAACCCGCTGGGCGCGGATGAGCGGCGCGCCGTTGATCAATTTTTCAACGGCTTGGGTTTTCCCGTCAACCTGCAGCGACATCCCGGCATGCTGCGCCAGATGGAAACCGGCGATGCCCGCCACCAGGGGCATTGGCTTTCCGGCCTGCGGCAGATTGATCCGCGCACGGGGCAGTTCAGCCGGACCAATTACCGGGGCTGGTCGTGCTGCTTCAACAATCCGGACTGGCAACGCCTGTATTTCCAGCATTTGCGGGATGTTTACGCCTGCGGCGTGGATGGCATCATGACCGATGACATCCAATTCTGGCCGGTCGGCTACGGTTGCGGTTGCCCGAATTGTCGGGCCCAGTTCCTGGCGGCGACCGGCTGCCGGCTGCCCGCCCCGGGCGATCCGGCGCCGGATTTTTACAACAACGCGGAAAATGCCGCCTGGCGCCGGTGGATTCTATGGCGGATTGACAGCCACCGCGCCCACCAGCGGCGCGTGTTGGAACACGCCAAGCGCTGCGGGGTGGAGGTGATGCGGCCCATTTACTGCAGTTCCGGGACGAATGCCCTCGCGACGCGCGGCACGGGGTTGGCGCTGGATAACCTGCATGGCTTGTACAGCACGGTCTTCACGGAGGTGAATCAGACCGATTTGCAGGCGCATTGCTGGTTGCGGATAGGCGCGGAGTCCGCGCACCGCCGCGCTTTGGCGGCGCACAACCGGGTGCCGTCAATGTGCCTGTTTTATCCGAGCCATCCGGCGGAAAATCTGTTTTGCTGGGCGATGACCAAGGCTTGGGGCCAACGCTACTGGGGGACGAATTGGCAACTGGGGACCAAGGCGGAGACGGCGATGCTGCGGCCGACTTTCCGGTTCGAAACGGCGCATGCCGATTGTTACGAGCAGATTGAGCCGGTGGCGGAAGTCGGCGTTTTGTTTTCCGCGCGCACGGTCTGGCTGCACCAGGATCAGGATCGGGCGCCCGATTACGTGCGTATGAGCGATCCGGCCTCGACGGATTGCTGGGCGGGATGGTGCGAGATGCTGGCCCTGGCCAATATTCCGCATGACACGCTGTTGGCGGACGATCTGGCGGAGCGGCGCTATTT
>CAZYXU010000330.1:0-2559 GCA_964650945.1 uncultured Verrucomicrobiota bacterium
GGAGAAAATGGAGCGAGCGAAGGGATTCGAACCCTCGACATCTACCTTGGCAAGGTAGAGCTCTACCACTGAGCTACGCTCGCTTATGCTGCTGGATTTGCAGCTAATGTGCCATAAGATGCCCGGCAGGGCAAGTCTTTTTTTAATTTTATTGGCCGGACATGCGCGATGATCGCTTCCATCCAGAATAATCCAACCGAAAAAATGCAAGCCGGCATCCTGGAAGATGTGGCTGCCTTGTTCGGCCCGTCCGGCTTGCTGGCCGGCCGGCCGCCGGACGGAGCGCCGTCTGCGGACGGCATCCCGTCTGCGGACGGAGCGCCGTCTGCGGACGGCATCACGTCTGCCGATGATTTTATTTACGAAGAGCGGCCGCAGCAACGCGCCATGGCCCTGGCGGTGGCCAACGCCATCCTGGCCCCGGAACATCTGGCAGTGGAGGCCGGCACGGGGGTCGGCAAGACCTTTGCCTACCTGGCCCCATTACTGCGCCTGGCCGCGGAGGGCGGGGAGAAGCCCGTCGCGGTTTCGACTTATACCATCAATCTGCAGGAGCAATTGGCGCGGCGTGACATCCCGTTTCTCTTGCGCCGGATGGGCTTGAATTTACGGGCGGTGATTTGCAAGGGCCGCAACAATTACCTGTGCCTGCGCCGCCTGTTCCTCGCCCGGCAGTTGGGGCCGGACTTGTTCTACCAGAACCAGGCCGCCGACCTCGAGGAACTGGTGCGCATGGCCGAGGAAATGTCACTGGCCGGCGTCGCCACGTCCGGTGACGTCGCCACGTCCGGTGACGTCGCCGGCGGCATGGATCGAGGTGCAGCCGGCGCTCCGGCCGCAGCCGGCGCTCCGGCCGCAGCCGGCACCCCGGCCGCAGCCGTGTTTGACGGCAGTATATCGGCCTTCAGCGATGGCGCGTTGGAGCCGCCCCCGCCGGATTTATGGCGGCAGGTGTGCGCGGAATATGACAACTGCCTGAATCGCAAGTGCCAGTATTACCGGCGTTGTTTCCTGATGCGCGCCCGTGCCGCCGCGTTTGACGCCGACCTGTTGATTCTCAACCACCACCTCTTTTTTTCAAATCTTGCCATGGGACTGGCGCCGGGCGCCAGCGGCCTGGAAACCGGATTTTTGCCGGAATTCGACACGCTGGTGCTGGATGAAGCGCATTGTATCGAGTCGGTTGCCAGCGAGCATTTCGGCCTGCGCCTGACCCAGGGCGGGCTGGAATTCTGGCTGCGCCGGTTGTACAATGGCGAGGCCGCCCAGGATGAAAGCCATCGCCGGAAATCCGCCGGGCGCGGCCTGATGGTCGCGTTGGGCGATGCCGATGGCGTCCAGTTGCTGCAGCATGCCTGGCATGATGCGGAGGTTTTTTTCGAGAGCATCCACCAGTGGGCCGGCTTGGAAGGCCGCGAGACCCGGCGGGTAGCGCGGCAACCGCTCGATTGCGCCGGCATGCTGCCCGAGCGCCTGCGTGAAATCAGCGCGATTTTGAAGCGGCAGGCCGAGGCAACGGAGAGCCTGGACATGCAGACGGAACTGACCGCCCTGGCCCGGCGCGGCCAGGCCATGTGCGAAAGCCTGCAGGCTTTCATGCGGCAATCACTGGCCAACCAGGTTTACTGGGTAGAAACCGAATTCGCCCGCGGCAGCCACCGCGCCGGGTATGCGAAATACAGCCTGTGCTCCGCGCCGGTGGAGGTCGGACCCATGTTGCAAGATGCTTTGTTTAAAGGGTTTGAGTCGGTGGTATTGACTTCCGCCACCCTCTCGGTGGATGGCAGCATCAAATATTTCAAGGAGCGCATCGGCGGGGCGGACGCCGCGGAATTGATCGTCAACTCCCCCTTCGATTACATGCGCCAGATGCGCTTGTTCATCGTGGAAGACATGCCCGACCCGCGCGCGGAGGGATTTGCCGCGGCCCTCGAAACCAACATCCGATTTTTTCTCCGGAAGACGGGCGGCCGGGCGTTTGTCCTGTTTACCAACGCAGTCTTGATGCGGGAGATCGCGCAGTGCCTGGCGCCATTTCTGGAGGAGCTGGATTTGCCGCTGCTGGTGCAGGGGCAGGGCCTGTCGCGGCATGCCATGCTGCGCCGTTTCCGGGAGTCCGGCCGGGCGGTTTTGTTCGGGCTGGACAGTTTTTGGATGGGCGTGGACGTGCGCGGCGAGGCCTTGAGCAATGTCATTATCACCCGCCTGCCGTTTGCCGTGCCCGATGAGCCGGTGACCAAGGCCCGCATGGATTTGATCCGCGCGCGCGGCGGCGACGCCTTCTGGGAGTATTCCCTGCCGGAAGCCGTGTTGAAATTCCGCCAGGGGGTGGGGCGCCTGATCCGGTCCGCCACGGACGAGGGAATCATCGTCGTGCTGGATTCCCGTATTTCCACCAGACGCTACGGCCGGGTGTTTATGCAAGCCATCCCCGAATGCCCGGTGGAATTGGTGCGGACTGACGATCAATTTTGAGGCCGCGTCCAGTGTTTTGACCGGAATGACGGAGGCGGAATGCGCCACACCCCGCTTCGTCGGACTACGCAGGGCAAGCCGTAG
>CAZYXU010000331.1:0-2537 GCA_964650945.1 uncultured Verrucomicrobiota bacterium
ATTGACCACCGGCCCCTTGACGGTATCGCGAGAGTAAAAATAGATGCCCGCGCCGCTGGCAGAATTGAGGGTCTGATTTTTCACAAATGTACAGTTAGCCCAGGACGATGTTCCGGCAAAGACGCAAGCGCCTCCACCAAGGATTGCCTGATTTTTATAAAACAAACAGTTGATTAAACGATTCGAGACCGCGGCTCCGGTCTGAAACACCCCGCCGCCATAACTGTTGAGATTCGTCGCAATGTTGCCGCTAAACACGCAATTAGAATACACGGAATAGCCATTCAAGGATGCACCGCCGCCATGGCCGGGCATCCCGACCGGCGGCGCCGCCACATTGCCGATAATCCGGCAATTGGAAATAATTCCTCCCAGCGCCCCGCTGTCGTATATCCCCCCCCCGGCGGTATTGGTCGCAATATTCTGGGCAATGATGCAATTATCCACCAGTGAAATGGCTCCCAGATAAAGCCCGCCCCCCTGCCCTTCCGCGTAATTGGATTGGATCAAGCTGTTCAAAAGTTGTCCGCCCGCCCCCATATAGACGCCGCCGGCCCGCGCCGATCCCACAGCGAAGTTCCCGACCACGCGGCAATCCGCCACCACGCTGTCTGGCCCCATATAGATCGCGCCGCCAAAACGTCCGCGATTGCCGATAAATAAGCAATTGGAAACGCTGGCATTCCCTATGCAATAAACACCGCCGCCATGCCCGGTATAATTGGCGGGCGATGGTGCGCCATTCGTCACAGTTACCGCCGCCAGCATGGCATTGGTCAGTAAAAAGCCGCGGGTTGAGGCGCCGCCGTCAACAATCACATCCGCAGGATTGCCGCTGAATCCCCGGCAGACGCACCCATTGCTGACAACCACGTGGTTGGTGACATAATAAGTCCCGTTGGATATGAGCACGGTGCTGCCGGCATTCGTATTGGCCCGGGCGGCGGCATTGCTGATCGTGGCAAAGGGCAAATCCCAACTCAAACCGCGCCCGGGGTCGCTGTTATCCACGCCGTTCGTGGCCACATGCCAGGTCGCGCCACGGACTACTGCCGCCATTGCCAATCCGACACAGAGCGATATCATTGCCGTCTTGTTCATGACACTTCCTTTCCAGGTTATCCGATCAAAAATCCAAGCACATCGCCGTCTGGGGTAACCGCCGCTTCCCATTCGAATACTACCAAGCTGCACAATCCTTGTCGAGTAGAGATCGCAATCCGGTAATCCGTGGGGTGTAGGACAAATTTGTTGGTGATTTGTACAATCTTTAATTTCACGGGGGATTTCAGTGTGATTTATGTGTCCACGATAGATACAACCATGTAAATTCCGGTAATTTCGGCCAGGTTATACCATCCTGGCCGAAATTGGGCCACCGCGTCGCGAATTCCGCTCCCCGAGCCTTGGCGAGGGGTTCGAAAAGACAAGGCAAGTTTGGGGTGGATGCGGGTGCGAGCCGCACAGGCTTGCGCCGGTGGGCGGGGCTAATCTCAAGATTGCCCCGCTCCCGGCAAGACCGCCCGAAGGGTCCGCGCAGCGGACAGACGCCCCAAAATCGCCGCCGTGCTTTTCGAACGGAATTCGCGACGCATCCCAGGCACGGCACGACACCAACAAATTTGTCTTACACCCCAATCCCTGTTTCACTTCCCTTTTTCCAGAAACCGGACCGTGCCCATGTGTTCCAGGGAATGCCAGTTGGGCGAATACACCCACGAGGAATATGGCTGTTGATTGAGCCGGAAGCAGCGGTGAAAGTTGATTTTCCATTCCGCGCCGGCAACGATGCGCTGCGCGAACGCATCCGCCGGGTCAATTTCGATTTCCACCGCCCAGCCATCCCGGTTGGTTTGCACGGCCGCCTGCCATTGCGGGGCGTAATCGTAATCCCGCCAACCGTCAGTCCGGCAGCGCTGGTCAAACTTAGCGCCGCTGGCGCTGACCGCGAACTGGTAGTAGTTCGTCCCGTCCGGCGCGATCAACAGCGCCACCATGTCATCGAGCGGTTCCCAGATGAGTTTCTCATCCTCCCGCCCGGCCAGGCCCCGGATTTTGTCCGGCGCGGGATCGCGACACTCAAAGGCGATAAACAGGCGATCTTTCGTGCGCGCCAGGCGGACAAATGTTTTCAAAGCGGAATATTCCTTGTCCCTGGTGACAAAATAATCCACCGGCTTGGTATGCGCCTCCTCCCAGACACGATCGTTCAGGACCCCGTCAATTTTGGGCGCAAAACCGCTGCCCAGCCGCACGGCATCCAGAGCGCGCGGCTTGAGGATGTCGGCAAACTGCATCTCCGGCACCTTCTGGAACAGGATGGTCCAGAAGAACGCGTCGGTCAACAGGTCCCACGCCCGGGCATAATGCTGTTCGTCCAGCGCCTGCCCGGCGGCCGCCGTGGTATTCGTCAGGATGCAGAAGTCTTCCAGCCCCAGGAACCCCGCCACGTCCGGCTTGGCCACCGCCGCCCGGGCCTGTTCGAGGATTTGACGCATATGTGCCAGTTCTTTTTCAGCCACTGGCGCGGTGGTCCA
>CAZYXU010000332.1:0-1213 GCA_964650945.1 uncultured Verrucomicrobiota bacterium
AAATAATCCCCATCTTCTTTGCGGCTTTGCGTCTTTGTGAGATAATCAAGCGTTTTTCTGTGGAATGCTACTGAAATTTGCTCATATGTATCTTGACGGCTACCTATTCTTTGTTATATTGCCCGGAAACTTCGAGCTTTCTGAACGAATCTGGTGTTATCTGAAGGAAATCATGAGCAGCATCGCAAAACTCGACCGCAACATGCAAATCGCCCAGGCCGCCGTGGACCTAAAATGGCGGAATATCGAAAAATGGGGCGTTGAAGGCAAGGGCTGGAAACAAACCGAGTCATACTTCGACCGCCTGCCGGCCGCTGCCAAGAAGGTTGTCCGCCCGCCCGTCTGGGAGCTTTCCTTGATGACCGCCGGTATGGCCACGCGCTTTCAAACCAATGCCGGGCAGATATCCGTGCGGTACAAACTGCGCTTCCCCACCCTGGCCTCCCACCACATGGCCGCCACCGGTTATAGCGGCGCCGATCTTTACGGACGCAACGCCCGCGGGCAATGGCAATGGGTGGGCATTGCCCGCCCAAATAAGCAGGAAGTTGAAACCCAAATTGTCGGCGGGCTGGACGGGCAAATGCGCGAATACATGCTTTATCTGCCGCTCTACAACGGGGTGACGGCATTTGAAATAGGCGTGCCTCCTCGCGCCAGGTTTACGGGACTGTCGCCGCGCACCGCCAAGCCCCTGGTGTTTTACGGGACCTCTATTCTGCAAGGCGGCTGCGCCTCACGGCCGGGCATGGTCTGGCCGTCCATCCTGGGCCGATGGTTTGACCGGCCGGTGATCAATCTCGGCTTCTCCGGCAACGGCCGGATGGACTTGGAACTCGCCTCATTGATGGCCAAGCTTGACGCGCGCATTTACGTTTTGGATTGCCTGCCCAATATGAATGCCGACAGTGTACGGGAACGCGCTGAAAAATTCATAAAAATCCTGCGCCGCGCCAGCCGGGGCGCGCCAATCGTGCTGGTGGAAGATCGCACCCGCAGTAACGCGCCGTTTGCCCCGAAGGCATTTCAGACCCAAACGGAAAGCCGCCAGGCGTTGCACCGGGTTTTCAGCAAGCTGGTTGCCGGCGGCATGCAAGACCTTTATTACGTCACCGGCGACCACCTTTTCGGCGATGATTACGAGGGCACGGTGGACAGTTCGCACGCCACCGACCTGGGTTTTTTCCGCCAGGCGCAAGCCATCAAGCCGGTG
>CAZYXU010000332.1:1313-2442 GCA_964650945.1 uncultured Verrucomicrobiota bacterium
TTTTAAGGGAGGGCGGCATGCGGATTGCGGTGGGCATGAGCGGCGGCGTGGATTCCACGGTGGCGGCTTGCTTGTTGCGCGCCCAGGGCCATACGGTCATCGGCGTTACCATGCAAATCTGGGACGGCAGGTTCCAGGCGCAACCGGTGTCACCGTCCGGAACGGCGGCGGGGATGCCGTGCCAATCCGGCTGTTACGGGCCGGGCGAGCCGCAAGTTCTGGCGCACACAGCCGCCCTGGCCCGGCGATTGGGATTGGAACATCACATTGTGCCGCTGGCGGCGGAATACCGGCGGCTGGTGTTGGATTATTTTACCGCGGAATATCTGGCCGGCCGCACGCCGAACCCCTGCGTGGTTTGCAATCGCGCGATCAAGTTCGGCCTGCTGCCGGAACGTTTGCGCGCCGCCGGCGTGGAATTTGACGCTTTTGCCACCGGGCATTACGCCCGGGTTGGCCGGAACCCGCAAACCGGACTGTTTTGTTTGCGCCGCGGCGCCGACCGGCTCAAGGATCAATCGTATTTCCTGTTTTATCTCAACCAGCAACAATTAGGCCGGCTGATCCTGCCGCTGGGCGATATGACTAAAGTGGAAGTGAAGGAACTTGCACGGCAATACGGTTTGCAGGAATTGACGGAACGTTCTGAAAGCCAGGACTTTATGGGCGGGGCGGATTATGGAGCGCTGTTTCAGCCGGCCGCCGCCCTGCCCGGCCCGATCGTGGACGAGGCGGGACGAGTTCTGGGCGAGCATCGCGGGATTATTCATTACACCATCGGCCAGCGTGAAGGGCTGGGCATCGCCGCCGGCCACCGGTTGTTCGTCAAGGAACTGCGCCCGGAAACCAATACCATCGTCCTGGCCGAACGCGCGGCGGTGATGCGTTCATCCTGCATGGTGGAAAATGTGCGGTGGATTGCCGGGGCGCCCCCGGAGATGGAGGCGCAGGCTGGAAGTCCATGCCGCCAGGTATTGTGCCGGGTGCAGTTGAGGTACCGCCACGCTGGCGCGCCGGCGGCGCTGGAGTTACAGGAAGAAGGGCGGGTGCGGGTCGGTTTTAACGCGCCGCAATTTGCCGTGACACCCGGCCAGGCGGCGGTGTTTTACCGGGACGATGAGGTGCTGGG
>CAZYXU010000333.1:0-2371 GCA_964650945.1 uncultured Verrucomicrobiota bacterium
ACCTCACCAATACCGTCTTGCGCAACTGCCTGTTCGCCGGCAATACCGGGACCAATCAGGGCGGGGCGCTCCACATGCTGGGAAATGTCCGGGCGTTTAACTGCACCATCGCCGGCAATACCAGCGTTTTGGCCGGTTGCGCGGCGGCGGCGGGGACGAATGCCGGCAATGTGCTGGTGAATAGCATCGCGCAATTCAATCCCAACCTGGCCGCCGGCGGAGTCAGCAACCATCAGAATTCCGCGTATGTGTCGTTCACCAATACCTGCACGCTGCCGCTGCCGGCGCTGGGCGCCGGCAATACCGATACCGATCCGCTGTTTGCGGATCTGGCGCAGGGCGACTACCGCCTGGCCGGGGGCTCGCCCGCGGCGGATGCCGGGTTGAATCAGCCGTGGATGATCCCGCCGGCAGACGGCAGCACCGACCTGGATGGGAAGCCGCGGCTGGACCGGTTCACGCGGCTGGTGGACATGGGTTGCTACGAGCGCGTGCCGCGCGGCACGCTTTACGGGGTTCGATAAAGATCGGGAAAAATCATGAAATTTACGCTATCCAAAAACCATCCGCCGCATATCCTGGTCAATGCCGCCGCGCCTGAGCCGGTCTATTTTGCCGCCGCCGAACTGGCGCGCTATCTGGGGCGCGTCCTGGATTTGGAAATTCCGGCGGGTTCGGCAACTCCCGCCGCCGGCGGCCCGGCCATCCAACTGGCGATCGCCGCGGATGACCTCCTCACGGATGAGGGTTACGAACTCGCGGCGGAAAACGCGGAGCGGTTTTGCATCCGTGGCGGCGGACCGGCCGGCGTGGTCTTTGGCGCGTATGAATTTCTCCGGCGGTATGCCGGCTGCCGGTTCAGCGGCTATGCCCCGGACGGCGAGCATGTGCCGCGCCGGGACCGGATTGAAATCCCCGCCGGCACCGTGCGGATGCGTCCGGAATTGTGGTACCGCGGGCTGCAGTTTTCAACTTTGCCGGAAGATTTGGAGTGGATCGTCAAGCGCGTTGACTGGATGGCGAAAAACGGGATGAATTACGTCCTGGTCCACCTGCGGACGGAACTGCCGTTGGACGATGCCGCCACTTTCGATCCGGAAACCGGACGGGTCGTGCCGCGCGGCGAAAACCGGTTCACCAATGCCTGGTTCCGCCGGCGCCTGCTGCCCGAAATCGCGAAGCGCGGGTTGAAGGTGGACATGAACCACCACAACCTGTTTTACTGGCTGCCGCCTGAAAAATATTTCGCCGACCATCCGGAATGGTTCGCGCAGGGAGGCGATGGCCGGCGCAGCCGCGTGCCGGCGCAGCTTTGCTTCTGCACCAGCAACCGCGCGGCCGTGGCGGAATTGATCAAGAATGTGCTGCAATACCTGCGGGAAAATCCCGAGACGCGGATTGTGGGCGTGATTCCCGAAGACGGCATCGGCATGTGCCAGTGCGCGCAATGCCGGGAACTGGATGCCAGTCCGGATGATGCCGCCAAACCATTCCGCACCCACCGCCTGCCGGAGGCCGAAAATCGCAGTAAATCCCGGCGGTACGCCCTGCTGCTGAACGAAGTGGCGCAGGCGGTCGGCCGGGAATTCCCGCGGGTCAAGGTCGGCGGCGCGGCTTACGTGGATTTGCAATGGCCGCCGCGGGATGTGCAGTTGGAACCGAATATTGTCGTCTGGATGGCCATCTACTGGCGCTGCGGCGCGCATGCATTGGCGCCGGACGCCTGTCCCATGAACCGGTTTTTCCTGGACATTCTGGAGCAATGGCGCCGCTCCCAGCCGTGCGAGTTGATTTTATACGAGTATTACATGGGGATGAATGCCCAGAAAGGCCTGCCATATCCCATGGCGGACGTCATCGTCCGGGAATGGCCGCGCCTGAAACGGCTTGGCATCGGGGGGGCGACCGTGCAGTCGCGCGAGCGGGATCATCATGTCTATGCCCTGAATTACCTGGCGTTTGCACGGATGGGGTGGGCGGCCCGGGTGGATTATCCGGCCTTGCGCGACGAATTCCTGGAGGGTATGTTCGGTTCGCTGGCGGAGGCGGTCCGGCCGGTGTTCGAGAATTTCGAGCGGCAGATGAAACTTTTGGAGGAAAAGGGTTCGGCTTCGCCCTTCATGCAGCCGGTGGCGCCGGCGGTGGGGTGCCTGCTGCCCAATTCGCGCAATATTGCCTTCATGCTGGAAACCCTGGACGTGCCGGCAGCGCTGGCGCGGATTGAAAACGCCATGCGCGGGGCGGCCGACGCGCGCGAGCGGCGGCAGGCGGCGGATTTCCTGAACGCCCTGCGCTACTGGAATATGGCGGCGGAGTTATACCGCGCCGCCCAGGCGGTCACCGAAGCCGAGGCGCGCGGCGATGCGGCCGC
>CAZYXU010000334.1:0-2330 GCA_964650945.1 uncultured Verrucomicrobiota bacterium
GCGTCTATCGCCAATACTTCCCCCGCCGGCAACGGCGCGGGTTCTTCCGCGGCCAGCGTGGAAATTGCTTTAGCCAGGCAAATCCATAACAAACCGGCAACGGACCGGCGGCAGTAATCGCGCATGATGGTATGATCCGTTTTAAAAAGCCACCTCTGCCGTTCAAGCGTGCGTTTGACCGTTACTCAACACATTAGATGTTTTTATCATTTGATGTGATGTATGTTAACAGGCCGCCTTGCAGAGCGCCATAGCCGGGTGTGCAGAAAGTTTAACATCATGATTGACCGTTTTCGCGGATACCGCAGGCTGAAAAAGGATTGACTTGCAACTCCAAACCGCATAATAATTTTTCATGGATTGCCAATCCAACATCGTCGCGATTGCGCGTCAAACACGCCATATGACCGACCCGCAATTCCATTCCATGACATTGCCGCGCCCGGAATTGGATTTGCCGCATGATATTCTGCTGATGCGGCGGTCGCCCCAGCGCCAGCCCACAACCAAGCCCATCATCCATCCCGATCAATACATGCTTGTCTTGACCATGCGCGGCGCGGGCACGGCCGTGATCAATCAAATCGCCTTCCGGCTGCTCGCGCGCCAGGCATTCCTGGTTTTCCCCCATCAATTCCACCATTTCACCGGACTGGCCGGCCATGATTTCCTGTGGTTTTTCTGCTCCTTCCGGCTGGCCTGCAATCGGGATATCATCCGCTTGAGAGATACCCCCACCCCCATCGGCAAAACCCTCTTGCCGCTGATTCATGCGCTGACCGCCGATTATTGCTCCGCGCAACGATTGCAACCGCGCGTGCTGGGGAGGATTACCGTCAATTTATGGACACTCTTGTTGGAACTGGCGGATGCCGCGCCGACGCCTGGCCGGGTCGAAAATCAAACCGTACATCCTGGCCGGGACATGCTTTTTCTGGAGAAGATCCAAAATTATCTAGTGAGCCATCTGCACGAGCAGATTACCGCGGCCCGTATAGCCAAGCACATGGGCATGTCACGCCGCAGCCTATACCAGCAATTCCAAGACATAATGGATTTGGGCCTGGCCGAATACATTCACCGGTTGCGTATCCAACGCGCCGGCAGTCTGATACAAACCACCGACCTGACAATCTCCCAGATCGCCGATCAAACCGGTTACCATTCGGTCTTTTCTTTCAGCCGGTCTTTCAAGCGCGCCATGCGCTTTTCACCCACGGCCTATCGCAAAATAAGCGCTCCGGCATGAATCCGCCCGGCGGTCGTTAACATGCTTGCGTCAGATCGGCCATCAACCGTCCGCAATCCCCTGCCATCATCATTCCCCGCGGAAATTAAACTTTATCCGGCCGATTTGGATGGCCCCGCGTTGATTGCCGCCGCCAGCCGGCGCAAAACGGCGGCATCTTCCAGAAACTGTTGCATTGTGTCGCCCGCGACGAATTCCAACAACGCGCAATGCCGGGCCGCCGGCGATGCCGCCGCGATTTCCAGGTACCGGCGCCAGGCGGACACGCCATCCGCCAGCGACTGCCGCGCGCGTTTAATTGGATCGTGGCATTGCACGTGCAGATGGGTCAGATATCCGGCCAGCCGGCGCAAGTCCGCGCAACATTCATCGCAAGCCCGGCCCACCGGCGGCTGCCAATACAGGCGCACGTGCGGGTGATCCGTCTCGCGCATTAATTGCGCGGCGGAATCCGCGGTATCGGTCAAAGTCCGGCTGTGAAATTCCAGCGCCACCAGGATGCCCTCCGCCCGCGCGGCGCCGCCGAGGCGGCGCAATTCCGCGGCAATCGCGGCGCGGGATTCCGGGGAAACCTCCGCCGACCCCTGCGCGCCGGCCCAGACGCGGACGATGGGCGCGCCCAGGGCCCGGGCCGTGGCCAGCACGGTTGCAAAAGGCAGTCCTTCCGCCGCGCTCTTGCCGGCGCGGTAATACGAGCCGTAGGATGCAACCGCCAGCCCCGCCCGCTCGGTCAAATCGCGGACCAGGCGCGCCGCGCCAGGGTCGCCATGCGGAACATGCGCGTCTCCGCCCCATTCAATGCCGTCCAGGCCGGCCTGCGCCGCCAGTTTGACAATCTCCGCCGGCGCGAGTTTTCTGAATGTCACCGATGCCAAGCCGGTTTGCATTTGAGTTTCCCGGGGTTAATGCGTCAACCGGGCGGCCAGGGCCAGGATTTTACGGCCTTCCTCCTCGTCGCGCGCATTGACCGCCAGGCGCAGGCCGCGCGCCGGCACGGCGGTCAGGATCGGTTCCACTTCACGCGCCGCGCATCCGCAGTATAACAGCTTGCCGGCGCCTAAAATGCGTTGCATCAGCGGAA
>CAZYXU010000335.1:0-2326 GCA_964650945.1 uncultured Verrucomicrobiota bacterium
TTGCAATCGGCGGCGATGATCACGGGATTCGTGCCGACGGCTTCCAGGATATGCCGGTCGCCTAGCACAAGATTGCCATGGACGAAGGTGGAATTGCGCAAATCGCGCTGCTTCATGGAGCGGCCGCGGCTGCCGGAACGCCAGACCCCATCCACCTTGAACAGCAACTTGTCTTCCGCCTGGCACCAGAGATTGAAAACCGTATCCTCAATGATCAGGCGCGGGCCTTTAATGCGGGGATGCGGCGCGGTAAAAGTCGCAAGGTCGCCTTCCCAGCCGTAGGCATTAGGATGCAGGCGTTCGGGCAACTGCAACTGCGCCTGCCCGGCTGCGGTCGGATCCCAGCACTCAAACGCCTGTTCCAGGGTTTTGAACCACAGGTAATGCGCCGCAGCCTGGGGATGGCCGTCGGCGGGCACCAGCGCATAACGGTTGCAGCATTGCAGCAGGTTGTCGGACAGCTGACCGTAGTCCAGCACGGGAATTTGGTAACGCAAGGCCAGCGCCTGCAAGTCGCCGGTGTTGGGGGTGTATTGCCCGCAATTCTGGAACATGCAGAACAGGAATTCGGTTTCCGGGTAATGCCGCTGAATCCAGCGGATGGCCCCTTCAAACACCGCGACTTCTTCCGGGGTATCGGTTTTCTCGTTGGCGCCGCTGCCGAAAATCACCAGGTCGGGCCGCGTCCCCTCCGGCCGCGCGCACAAAGCCGGATACAATTCCGCCCAGGTCCGTCCGGCGCCATGCCCGTTGACGCCCGGGTCGGGCGGCAGGGCCAGGCGGCAGTAGTCCGCCAGCCCGGCATGCGCTTCGCCGACGCATGAGCCGTCGCAGGCCATGATATTCAAGAGCAGCTTGTCCGCCGGCAGATTAAACTTGCGCATCAATTCCAGGCGCAGCCGACCGGCAAAACTCCAGTAATGCTGCCACCAGCCGACATACCCGGCCAGGTCCGGCCGGCCAACCATTTCCGGATCAAACGCCTGGTTATCCGCCAGCGGCTGCTTGAAGTCCGGCGCATCCGGGTTTTCGTTGTAGGGATAAAGCGGCGGGTTGGCGCTGCCGCGGTCAATGCTGGATCCCATCACCATGATATGCAGCGGCTCGCCCTTCCACAGTTTTTGCATAGTGCGCGGGATATGGCGGTAGACCGGCGTCATCACACGCGCGCCGGGCCAGACCTGCCGCGCGGCCGGGACCGCGGCGCCGCGGACCAGCGCCGGGGCGTACACCCAGACCGTTTCGCCGGTGGATATGTTGGCGAACTCCACCTGCAGACCGATGGTATTGACCGCCGCGTTGGAGCCCAGCCTGACGTCCGGGGTGAACCGCCCGGTAATTTCCGCGCCCGGGATTGTCAAAACCATATGACCGGTAACGGCCGACTTGGCGTCAAACAGGGCCGCCGTCACTAATTCCCCGCGGCTCTGGCGGGGGAAAGTCCGCTGATCCGCGCATCCAAAATCTTTGGGCTGCCATTCGCCGTCAGCGCTGTCGAGTTTCAGCAGACGGATACGCGCAATCAACGACTCCGGAACCGGCTGCCAGCCATGCACCAGCAGGCTGACCTGGTCGCCATGGGCCAGACCGGCCTCCGGCAGGGTGAAGAACTGGAAAAGCGACTTGCCCGGCCGGATGGCGGCCAGGTTATCCACGGCAAAGTCCGGGCGCGCGGCCGCATCCGCATGGCCGGTGCGGATGACCTGGATATCGCCCCAGGCATCCGTATTCCAGAAGGCGATGTTACCGGAAGCGAACGATTCCCGCCGGCCGGAGCGGTGATTTTCAAAAACATGAAACGCAAATTCCGGATTCTTTAAAAGATTCATGTTGCCAAACTCCGCTCCAACCGCCGGCAACGCCGGCGCCAGCATCCCGACCGCCAGGGTTGACATCAACTTGCGCGCCGATGCCATCACGCCCCCGCCGACCCTTGCAGCGCCGCCAGGGCCTTGGCATAATCCGGCTCCTGCGCGATTTCCGGGACCTGCTCGGCATACACCACGCGGTTTTTGCCATCCAGCACCAGCACCGCCCGGCTCATCAGGCCGGCCAGCGGTCCATCCACGATCTGCACGCCGTACTGGCGTCCGAAATCGGGCGCGCGCATGGTGGAAAGCGTGGCGATGTTTTTCAGGTTCTGGCTTTCGCAAAACCGGCCCTGGGCAAACGGCAAATCGGCGGAAATATTGATCAGCGCCGTATCCGGCAGCTTCGCCACGGCTTCATTAAACCGGCGGGCGGAATTGGCGCAGACGGGGGTGTCCAGGCTCGGCACGATGTTCAAGAGCTTGCGGCGCGCGCCGAAACTGCTCAAGCCGACATC
>CAZYXU010000336.1:0-2291 GCA_964650945.1 uncultured Verrucomicrobiota bacterium
GGCGAGATTGCGCAGGCCAGACTGAACCTGATTGTGGTGACCCATTTGCCCATCCGCGACAAACAGGCGGTGCAACTGGGCACCCAACGCGAGAAAACGAGCTGGGCGCCGCTGCGGACCAATTTTGCCGAGCCGGAACAATTCGGCGCCCTCCATGGCATCCAGGACACGCAGTTCAAGGCCCCGTTTCTGCCGTTCATCCACTCCGCGGCCGTCCAGCCTTACCACCTGGAAAACGGCCGGTATGCCTACAATATCGCCCTGGCGGCCCAATCGCTCAGCTCCCGGACGGGCATGATCAGCCTGGCGGTGACGGATCAGCCCGAAGGCGCTCCGCCAGTGGAAACGGCCTGGGGAATCCCTCTGCCCGGAGATTACGAACAAGCAATTACGTTAGCCGTGCCGGCGGACACCCTGGTGAAGCGGACGGCCGCCGTCAGGTTGGTTGACCCGCGCAATGGCGAGGAATGGCAGCGCATCCTCGTGGACGAAACCAGCGTGCTCGACCTGTTTGCCTGTTACCTGGACCGCAACTATTACACCACGGAAGACGCCGCGCGGGTCATCTGCCGCATTGCCCTGCCGCCGGAGGGACTGCAGGGCATGTCCCTGGTTGCCAAAAACGCGGACGGCAAAACGCTTGCGGAAGCCGGTGCATTGAGCCCGGAACATACCCTGGCGATTCCATTGCGGGATCTCCCCACGGGCAAGCAGACGGTGGCGGTGGAACTGCGGCAGGCGGGCGGCCAGACCGCCACCCGCCAGGAACTCCAACTGGTTAAACGCGCGCCCCGGCCCGGCTGCGAATGGAAAATTGACCGCGAAAACCGCGTGTTGCTCGACAACGGCCGGCCATTCTTCCCGTATGGCTTTATCATGGCGAATCTTAATTCCAGCCACGAGTGGGCGCTGCGCGATGTCGGCTCCAACGGATTCAATGCCGTGTTCCAGTGGGGACGGCCTCCGCCGGATGGAGATTTCGCCGGCGAAGGCGCCAATTATCTCGACCTGGCCCAACGCCACAATGTCCGGGTGGTCCTCGCGCCGGATGTGGCATACCCCGGCGGTAATGAAACAATCACCGACCCGGACGGCATTTTATCCGCCGAGGAAATTGCCGACGTCAATAAGACCCTGGCGATGCACCGCAGCGGGCTGACATCATTCAAGGGCATGCTGGTATCCAACCCACACCTGCGAAAACTGGCAATTGCTCATAAAGGGCGGCTGTATTTTCAACTCTACGAAAAACTGCTGCCGCATTTTACGGGGTTTATTCAAAATGCCCTTGACCGCCCGAACTTGATCGGATTTTACATTCTGGACGAACCGCTGGTAATGGAAATCAACCAGGACATTACCGGCCGCCATTTCTACAACCATACTCATGCCACGGACGGCTATCACCCGGTTTTCGTCCTGTACTCGTCGGAAATCCCCGAAACGCCGCGTGCCACCGATTGGTGCGATGCGCTGGGCACGGACCCTTACTGGATTCCCGCCGCCGATCGGCGCTCGACCGTGAACTGGGTATCCAAAGTCGTCGCCAACACCCGCCGGCGCGCGGACGAAGTCCGGGCTGTCACCTTCACCGTGCCGATGGCGGAATACTGGAGCGCCTGCCGCAAACGGGTGATCCTGCCGCGGGAACAGCGCTGTCAGACCTATTTATCCCTGATTCACGGGTCCCGCGGGATTTTCTACTTCATCTACCCGGTGGTTTCCCAGCCGGTCTTCGATGAATTAATAATTCTGGCCCGGGAAATGCAGACGCTGGGACCGATTTGCCTGACCCCGGATGTCGCGCAACAGGCCGACTATGCGCCGGGCGAACTCGACCCGCGCCATGACAAGTTCACCGATGTCCAGGTCGCCCTCAAGCGGAATCCGGCCGGGGGCTACGTACTGCTGGCGGCCAATACCGCCCCCTACCCCGTGGACACGACTTTCACGGTCTCGCTGCTGGGCGAGTCGGGTGCGATCAAACGCCTCTTCGGCGACGAGGTATATCCGGTCAGCCGGCAATCGTTCCAGGAGCGCCTGGCGGGATTTGATACCCGCGCTTACCTCATTCCCGAACCCGCGGCAGCGGCGGACGCTGCGCCGTCCGCCGCCGCGCCCGCCGCCATCAAGGTACAGATGGTTCCCCAGCTTGATGGATTCCAGCCGGAAACGCCGGCGCTTATGGAACTCGACCGCAAAGGCCGGAAAAACCTGCTGCCGAATTCCAGCTTCGAGCAGACCAGTGTGGCCGGCTGGCCCGACTATTACCGGTACACCGGCACGCCGAT
>CAZYXU010000337.1:0-2288 GCA_964650945.1 uncultured Verrucomicrobiota bacterium
ATCTTTTTTGATCACGATCGGAATCCGACACCGGACGGCCGGCGCCAACGACGGCCGCTTGCCAGCATGAATGGCGGCGCCTTGATCCCGGGAGCATGCAGTCGGATGCGCCTGGCTTCGGCATGGTCGTTGATAATCTCCAGGCGTGTCAGCCGGCCGTTTTTCATGGCAGCGGACACCCGGAGTCCGTCGGCGGTGGTCAGATTGTCGAAGGCCGCGGTCTTCCAATCCTCCGGCAGCCCTGTCAGCACCCGCAAGTTATCGCCATCGCGATGCAGCAGCAACGCATGCACCGCCCAAAGACAGGCGGCATGCGATGTCATAAACCAGTTTTTAAACAACTCCCCGTGCATGTAAATGCGTTCCGGCATGCCGCCGAACATGTTGGTAAATTTAACATTCTTCTGCAAGCGCTCCCAGGCCGTCCGCTCGCCCGCCTCGGCCTGAATCCGGGCGACCCAGTATTCCGTCCAGGTAAACACGCGCTCCGGATAATGAATAATCCCATGGCTGTTATATCCATCCAATTCGCGGTCGTACATGGAAAGCGCCCGTAGCGTCCTTCTCCGCGCCGGATGCTCGGGAAACAGCGTGAAAATCAGCGAACCCCAGTGCGGATGCGCGCCCCCCTCGAACGACTGCAATACGCCGCGGCGGTCCACATTGCGATTCAAGGCTGTCCAGAGCATGCGCCGCAGTCGCGGCAAGATGTTCTGAAACGGCGGACACCCCAATGTCCGGATCGCAGCCAGGTATTCGTCAATCGTCTTGATAATTACGGCGCAGGTCCAGGTATCCATGCGTTTCTGATCCAGGACCGATTCATCCGGCCCCGCGCACGCCAGCAACGCGACATCCCCCCCCTGCACGCGCACCAGGCGGTCAAACAGAAACTGAAGCGCCTCCTCCATCACCGGCAAGTGCTCCCGCAGAAAGTTCGCGTCCCCTGTCGCCCGCCAGACCTGCGCCACCTGGAGCGCCACCACCGCGTTATTATGGAACTGAACCACGGTGGCCTTGTCCCGGCAGAAATGTTCCCGATTCGACGTCCACGCAAACCGCGCCCCGCCGCATTTCAATTGACGGGCCACCGCGCGCGCCTCCGGCAAACGCCGCTTCCAGAACGCCGACATACCCCGCGCCTCGGCCTGACGGTTACATCCCAGCCAGGCCATCGAGGCAAACCAACTGTCCCAGAACATGGCGTTCTGAAAATGAAACGGCACAATGCCCATGGGCATAAAACCCGTGCGCCGATCCTGCACACTGCGCAGCACATATAAACTCGTGTCGTATAGATGCCGGAGATCGCGCGCCGGCAGCCTGACGCTTGACCGGCGGAAGTAGGCCCGCCAATTCGCCACGTGTTCCCGATATATCCCGGTATATCCTTCCGCGCGCACCTTGTTCACCAGCGCCGCCAGGGCGCGCCGCGGATCGCCGGCATCCTTGTTGTCCAGCACCGCCACATAGTGCGTCAGGCTAGCGCCGGCTTGCAGCACGGCGGAAACCACACGCCGCGAACCGTTTTTGCCAACGGTTTTAATTACCGGAGCCGCGCCATCGTGCCAAGTCGCGCCAATCCCCTGGTAACCGCATAGACGATAGGAATATTGCAATCCGCCCGCCCTTTTGAGCGGCGCGCTCCTGATGCTGCGCGCCTGCACGGGAGGGTCCATGTCACAGGAGCCGGAGTCAAACGGCATGGCAAGCGAAAACTCGAGATGCACCGGCATCGCCGGCGCTTCCAAAATCCGAAAGCGCTCCACCAGCAGATGGTCGTCCGTCAGAAAGGTTTTGACCTCCACCCGCACGCTTCCCGTATCGCGATTGCTGAACAGGCCAAAGGTCGTCGTCACCGTGGCCGTGCGCGGATCGAAGACCTGATCCGTCTTGAGCGGCATGAACTGCTCGTCGCCCAGGAACAGGAAAGTGCGCGGATCAGCCAGGCACAGGCTGCTGCCATAACTTGTATCCGATGCGAAATGCTTGCGGTCCGTCTTGAACCAACCGAGGGAAGACGCATTGGGCAGCGTCATGCTGCTGATGTCATGGCGTGACAGGGCCGTTCCCACCGGACCGATCGTGACGGCATCCACGCCATTGGCCAGGATAACCGGGAAATAAGGGCGATCTGGAAAACAAGCGCCGGCGCCTTTTGCTTTAAGGCCGCCGGGAGAATAATGCACGGCCATAGGAGTTATCTTTCTGCAAGGCGAGTCAACGGTGGCGACACGGGAAACGAATGAAAGACCAGCATCTTGTTCCGGTATTCGGGGTGCTCCTGA
>CAZYXU010000338.1:0-2283 GCA_964650945.1 uncultured Verrucomicrobiota bacterium
CCCAATCATCGTCTTCCCGGCGGACCTCATCAATGCCGAGCGGCGACACATCCGGCGTGTATTCATTCTCGTCCGCGCCAAAGGCCATGGCATATGAGCGGCTGGCTTTCCAGGCAGCCGCGTCTTTCACGCGCACTATGCGGTCGCCGGCCCGGCAGGGCGCCGCCAGTTCCGTCCGGGTGCCTTTCAGGGAAAACACGTTCCAGGGCCGGATCGGGCGCTGCCCGGCATCCGCCAGCATCACTCCGAAAATAACCCCCTTGATTGACGCCGGCCCGGTTTTAAACCACCCGCTTAATTCGTAAGCCCGATTGGTGTCAACCGCGATCCAGTCGGAGGCTACCCCTTGCGACTGTCCGCGCCAGCAGAAAGAATATTCGCCCGCATGCGCCTCTCCCGGGCGCACGCCGAATTCGCCGACACGCAAATTCTCCAGGCCCTCCCATCCTTCCGCCGTGCCGCATTCCGCGCCGGGGTTGGCCAGCAGGTTGTCCGGATCAGCCGGCACTACTTTTTTTTTACGCAAGATGGAATCGTCCTGGAATTCCGTCGGCTGATCGCCCTGCTCCACCTGCAAACCCGAGATCCAGATCACATCGCCGTCGGACGGGATGATCAACATGGTGCGCGCGCCCAGGTTGGCTCCCGATCCCGGCTGCAAATTGAAGGTGATATGATGGCGTTGCCAATCCGGAGTCAAACCCTTGACGGTAAAAGGCGTGTCTTCGCCGATTCTTATCCACAGGTTCGCCTTGGGACTCTCGCTGCGGGCGTAAAACGAAAAGGTGATTGGCATCGGTTTATCCGATACGGGCGGATAGAACCCGGCATAAATCCCGCGGGTTTTGAATCCGCCCAGATCATACTTGCGTTTAAGCATGCGCAATGAAGGGCGCCCGTTCCATTTAACCGTGTGATCAACATACCAATCGCTTTTGTCCGGCTGACCCCAGAACGGATCCACGCTCAGGCACCAAAACGGCCGGTAGAAATCCGGAATCAACTTGTTGGTCTGCTGCTCAAAGCAGGGATTGGGCATGTGGTTCTTGCCCATCATCAACTGGCGCACAATTCCGGGAATGTCAACCTCCGGCGCGCGCTCTTCCTCCACCGGCGTCATGTCCAGCGCGACTGCCACCGGGGCGGTTTTAGCGGCAAGTTGCAACCGATAGGCGCGCGTGCCGTAGGGCTCGATTTTGTCGTTAAACGTTTCCCCATCCAACTCCATGTCCCTTTGTGCCTCTGCCCCTTTGCCCCTTTGCCCCTCTGTGCCTTTGCCCCTTTGCCCCTCCCTTGCAAACATCCGCGCCGCGCGTTCCATCCCAGCGACCTTGAACTTCGCATCCACCGCATGCGGCATGATGTTGGCCGCCAGCAGCAGGTAATCGCCGTCCGGATACTGGAAGACCGCCGCATTGACCATGGGGAATTTGCGGGCGCGCGGATCGAAATTGTCCGGCGCATAGGCGATTGACTGGGGGATGTCGCCATTGACCAACGCCGGCGACATTTCCTTAAACTGGGCGCTGATCGCGCGCAATGCATCCCAGGCATCCTCGCCGACCACGCAACTCAAGGCGAAATAGATCAAGCCGCGCGATCCGTAAATCACGGCGGTGTAGGCCTGGCAAAGCATATGGGTTTTGCTCAATCCTATGGGCGACCGGCCGGGGTCCAGGATATTGGCCAGGGGGACGAACCACATGATCTTGTTATCCTGCCGGCACCGCTCGCGCAGTTCGCAGGCGTAGAACGCCGTGCTCAATCCCGGCTCGCTGTAAAAACCGCTGACGTATGGGCGCGGATAAACATCATACCCCAGAATGTCGCCCCAGCGCGTCCAGTTGTCGCCATGGGGAATATGCTTGGAATAGAGCAGGAACAAAGGGCGGTAGGCGTCCAGCGCTTTCACCGTCTGCCAATACCACTCGGCAATGGCAATCCGCTCGTCGGGATTGATCAGGTTGGGTTCGTCGAAATTCCAGTATCCGACAAAATTTTTGCGATCGCGCAACACCTTGATATCGGCGTCCCGGTAAGACGCCCCCTGCTCATAACCCTCCTTTTGGATTTCAAGGCGTTTGGCCAGCGGCAAGTCCGGCGAGTGCTGCGGATCAATCAGATTTACCGGATATCCCAGTTTGTTGCAGAAGGTCGAGTAGTTCCAGGTGACGACCATCAGGCCGTATTTCTCCGCCAGGTCCATGAAAGCCGCCGTATTGGTAGCGCCGCCGCTGCGCACCACGAGATTCAGCCCCACATCTTCCGCCAGGAATTTGAAGA
>CAZYXU010000339.1:0-251 GCA_964650945.1 uncultured Verrucomicrobiota bacterium
TATCCTCCGGCCAGCCCCAAGAAGCGCCCATGGATTTCGAGTCCGGGCCGATTGAAGCATCGGTTTTAGGGACATAATTCACGTTGACCACCGCTGCTAATGGCAGGCCTTTAATGATGAAAAGTTTGCGGGTAGCATGGGCAAATGCGTGCCAGCCGGCGTCAACCGGACTTTGTACCGCGGGCGGGCTTGCCGTCTGCCAGGTAGCATCGGCCAGGCGCAGGCGCCCGCCGGCAAAAGGCATGGCGGTT
>CAZYXU010000339.1:261-2253 GCA_964650945.1 uncultured Verrucomicrobiota bacterium
GACGCACTCGTAACGCCGAAGCAGGTCGAGTTGCTGTTCCGCCAGCTTGCGGATATGATTGTAATTGTAATGTTCCGGATCATTCAGCGTCTCGCGCATTTCCCAGATATTCGGATTGTCCAGCGTCAGGCGCAACGGTCGGCCGTCACCCCAGAGCATGGCGCCCAGGTAGCCGTTGCCCAGCGGCACGCCTTCGAACCAGCGCGCCGGCGGGCGTTCGTATACCAGATCGTGGTTATTTTGATGCACGGAGAACATGTTTTGTATATCAGGTATCACCAAGCCAATTTCAAAACTCACGTTTTGAATGAACTTATTTTTTCTCTTTGGCCTGCCATTGCTCCCAAAGCGGTTTGCGATACTGGCGGATGGTATTGCCATCCCATCCCAGCGGGATTTCCACAAGGTGCCCGGTAATCCGGCACAGGGCGTCGTTGGCGGCATAACCCACCCGGTGCGAGTTGTCACCCATGGCTTCGATCAAATCCGGCACGGCGTTTTCCGCATGCAAATCACCCAGCGCCCCGGCCGCCGCCGCCCGCACTTCCACGTCAGAATCTTTTAATGCGCCGGCCAGTGATGCGGCCCCCTTCGCATCCCCGGCGTGTCCCAAAGCGGCGGCGGCATTGCGACGGACGGTGCCGACTTCATCCGCCAGGGCGATGGTCAAGGACTCCACGGCCCCGGCAGCTTTTTTTGCATCCAACGCGGCGGCCGCCGCGGCGCGGACTTCCGGCGCCGGATCGCGCAGCGCTTGAAGGGTGGCGGCCGCGGCCTTTCCGCCGCCAATCCGCCCCAATGCGCTGATGGCGGAGGCGCGCGCGAAAACATCCGGATGCCGCGCCAGTTTCAGCAGTCCCGGCAAAGCGCGTTCATCGCCGGGCGCCGGATGCAGGGCGGTGGCGGCCAGGGCGCATACCCGCGCATCTTCCGCGTCCAAAACCGGCAGCAGTTGTTCCGCGGCCGGCGGGCCGATCAACGCCAGGATTTGCGCGGCCTGCGTTTGCAGTGCGGCATCGGATGCGGAAAGCTCCCGGATCAAAGCCGGAATCGCCGGCTGGCGGCGCACACACCAATCCGTGTCCGCCAATGCCGCCGCCAACGGCGCCACCGCCATCTCGCGCTTGACCAGGCCCAGGGCCGCGGCCGATGCCGCCCGCGCTTCGGGAGCGGAATCCTGGCGCAACACCGCGATCAGCGGTGCGGCGGCGGAATCCAGCCCGGTGCGGCCGAGCGCGGTGGCCATGGACACGCGCACCGCCGGCGCCGGATGGTTCAGCAGCGCTGCCAGCGCGGTTATCGCGTCGCTCGCCGGACTTGCCGCGCCAATGGCGGCTAAAGCCGCCGGCACAGCCGGATTATATTGCGCATCCGGGCCGGATCGCGCGGCCATGTCCAACGCCGGCACTGCCGCTGGATCACCGGCCACACCCAGCGCCCAAGCCGCACACCGGCGCGCCCCCGCAGATTGATCCGACAAGGCCCGGATTAAGCCGGTCCGGCCGGCGGCCGGCGCGCCAGCCAGGTCAATGGCCGCCGCCGCGCGCGGGTTGTTTTCCAGTTCCGACAAAACATACGGCCGGGCCACTTGTTCGGCCGCTACCGCAACGGCATTTTCCGTTCCCCAATCCGGCTCACCATCCAACGCCAGGCCGGACTGCGGCATGATTTTGTGGGCAAGCGGGCCATCCACCAGAACACGTTCCCCGTCCGCAATCCGCAGGTGCCCGCCGGCCGCGCCGGTTTTGTTGAAACGCAGAACATAGTCCCGTGCGGCAGTTTGGAATCGCAATTCAATCACTGCATCATCCTCCCGCGATTCGGCCGCCGCCATTTGCGGCACGCTTTTATCCGCCGTTTCAATCAGATGCAGGAAAACATCCGCCGACCGCGCCGCACCCGGGCGAACTTCCACCCGCCAGCGGCCCTGGAACTCCGGCACATCCGCTGCCGCGGCCATGCCCAACTGGCGCAGGTAAGGGGAGTTTTCCG
>CAZYXU010000340.1:0-2249 GCA_964650945.1 uncultured Verrucomicrobiota bacterium
CCCCACCGCGGTAAATATCTCGGCCGGCAAGGCGACCAGGCCGACTTCGCCCAGGCGCATGGCCTGAATCGGAACCTGGGCTACCTGGCCGTCAAACGGCCAGCTTGCTACCCGGCTGGCAAAATATTGGTCTTTGGGGGATATTTGCCCCCGGCGGCGCAACTCCTCCGCTTCCCGCAGAATGGACGCATCGCGGCGGTAGTAGGGAATTGCCAGGCAATCCAGACGCGCGGCCAGCGGCCGGCCGGCTATGGCCAGGGAACGCTCGATGGCCAGCATGGCCGCGCCGGCAACCCCACGCCCCAACTGCAAGGTTTTATGTTCGCCGCTCTTCGGTTCGCCCGGCGGCCCGTCATAATTTACATGGTTGAGATCGCCGCAGCAGCCCTGCAAAAAAATGACTGCCGCGTCTTCGCCATACGCAGCGCGTAAAACGCGCGCCATTTCACCCGGCCAATCCGCGGAAACAAAGTCGCCGTTTCCCAGGCCGTAAGTATCGGGATGGCAGGCGTAATTCACCATGATCGCGCGGATTTTCCCGGCAGCGTCCCTGACCGCCACCGTCTGCACGGACGGATCCACCGGGCCGGCTGGTCCGATAATTTCATGCTCGCGCGGCTTGAGGCGCCCGAAGATTTCCGAACCATCGCGCAACCGGTACAGGCGATTAAAAGCCAGTCCAGCCGCTTCCCCCGCGCCGTAGCTCAGGCAGGCGTCAAAACGGCTGGACAAGGCCCGGTCTGTCACGGCAATCAAGGTCTCCACCAGCGACCGGTTATAGGCCGGGTCGCAGGCGACCGGCGTGTTCTCGCGGATTTCCGGGCCGGTATGCGTGTGCGTTGCGCATATGCATACTTGCGCCGGGGGCACCCCATGCTTATGTAAGATCGCGGCTTTGACCGCATCGGCGATTTCCGCCGGCATGGCGATCAAATCGCAGGAAACGATCAGCAACGCCTCCCGGCCCGTTCCCAGCGCCAGGGCGCGGGCATACAAATCGTCGCGCACCCGGCGCACGGTACGCGGCTTAAAATAGCCGGCCATCTGCGCCCCGGCGGGGGGCGTGATGACCGCCGCGGCGCACCCGGCCTGGATCATTTGATTGGAATCATTCATGGTGACAAAGTGTTCAGTGTTCGGTGTTCGTTTTCGACGGCTTCAACGATGCCGTCCACCACGGCTTCGAACACCTTCCGGCCAAGCTCATGCGATGCGCCGGCGGCAATTGCCCGCAACTTGGCCGGATCCTTCAACGGCGTCTTCAGAATTTGCGATTTGAAGTTCGTAGCGAATACCTCTTCCACCCGGTTTAAATCGCACAGGCGCGGGTCGCAATAGCGGACGACGGCGCTTTCAACCACGCCGCCATGGCCGCCGAAATCTTTGAAAATCCCGCGCTGCACCGGCCAGGAAGACCAATTCGGGGCTATAACCCGCATGCCGTCAATTTGCCCCCCGGCTTCCTGCACAAGCGTCTGCAGCAGTTTGGTCGCCGGCCAATGCCCGCCGATCGCCGCGCAAATTTTAAATCCCATCCGGGCCATGTTTTCCATGATCTCGGAATATATCTGGCGGCAGCATTCCGCGCTGACAAACAGGCTTGGCGGACAAAGGTTGCGCCCGGGTTCACGCATGGCGGCCCTGGACAGGGGCGGGTTGCCGCCCGGGCCGGCCGGCAGCGGCGGGTAGATAATCCCGCCCGTGCGCTCAACCGCCGCGAGGCAGAAGCGGTAGGGCGGCAGAAAATCCGTGCCCAGCGCCAGGTGCGTGCCATGTTCCTCCACAATTCCGAAGGGAAAATAAACGATCGGTTTGACCTTGAGGATTTCCATGAACTCCTGCGGGTACAATTCCTCCCAGAGATGCATGTTGCGCGGGCGGGCAGACTGGTCAGGCAAAGTTTGCGCCGGCGATGCTGGTCCAATCCGGCCCGGGTTGATCTGGTCTATACTGTTCATGGAGTGTGATAGTGGCAAAACGGCTCTGTTATGTCAATTCTGCGCGCACCATTCCATGCGGCGGTGCATGAGAAACACCTGAATTTCGGACAATCTCCGGCGTCCTTGCAGAATGACGGGGAGAAAACCGCAGTCATGCCAATACGGGGCGTGTTGTTGCATAACGGTTTTTGACGGCAGTCAGATTGCCGGTCTCCTGTAATTCTTTAAGCAACCCGTCAAACTCTTCGCGCACGGATGGCAAACGGATCGGCCGGCCCTTGACCCCGGCAATCAAGATAGCGTTGGCCA
>CAZYXU010000341.1:0-2217 GCA_964650945.1 uncultured Verrucomicrobiota bacterium
TCATGCCGGCGGAACATGACGGCGGCGGCGTAAAACATCCCGAACTTGGCCGGGTCCATGAAGGTCTCAAAGTTCCGGCGATACTTGATGCCGCCGAGCACCGTCCCGCCCATGGCGTCCGCCGGATAGCTCCGGTAACGATACGTGTGCAGCGCCGCCCCGGCCCAGCCCTGGAAATCGGCCATGGCCGCCACCAGCAAGGCGCTCATCGAACGCCATTCGTGCGGCCAGACCATGTCCCACTCCGTGATAAAAAGCGGCTGGTGCGCCGTACGGATCTTGGCCGGCACCATGCCGAACACCTGCTGGCGTTCCGCCACCAGCGGCCGGTTATGTCCCGCATCGCCCCAGAGGTCCCAATAAACATTGGATGATGTGAAATCCATCTCCGCCAGCGCCGATACCAGCGTCAACCCCCGGCTCCAGGAATCCCCGGCAATCGGCGCCTTGACGCCGATGGAGCGCAGATACGCGTGCATCTCATTCACATACTGCTGCTGCAGGCCATGATAAAACCGCAAAATATCGGCGGACGGCAGTTCCTTGCGGAAATCGAAAGAAACCGCCGCCGGCAGGTCCACCTGGTTTTCCGCCGCCCAGGCCCGGTACAGGTTTTCCAGCCGGGTGCGATAGGGTTCGATATTCACCGGGAAGGATGCGTTGAACATGTCGTTTTCGTTGGTGATCAGCACCATGGCCATGGCGGGATCGTCCGCGTAGGCCAGGCCGGTGTAGGGATTGACATGCGTCAGCAAATCGCGCGCATACTGCTTCTGCAACTCGATCAGCTTGCGGTCGAAGATGGAATAAGGCTTGGCGCCGTGGGGCGGAAGTTCTTCGGGATTGTCCACCCCATCGCCGGGCTTGAAGGTGCGGTAGATCAGCAAGTCCATGAAGATATAGATGCCGTTTTCCTTCAGGCAATGGACCAGGTAATCGAAGCGGTCCAGGCTGGCGGCATCGAAGCCCAGGGTGTCGGACAATTCCCGGCCCTTGGCGTATTGAAAAATATTCGGCGTCGCCCACTCGGCATCGAATTGGTGCAGCCGCACCAGGTTGACCCCGAATTTCGCCAGGCGTCGGGCGGTTTTCTCCGCCACGTCATGCGGCGGGAAACAGGCCGCCGAGTTAATCAGCGTCCCCCAGAACCGCCCCGGCGCGCCGTCGGCAAAAACGAATTGACCGCGCTCCGCCCGCAGGAAACCGTGTTTCCCTGCCGGCGCTTCGTCTGCGAACATCCAGGAAATGTCCAGCGGCGCATCGTCCCAGTGCATGGTAAATTCCGCATAGCCTTGTTTCATGGCAACCATACTCCCCAATAAAATACTCGCTTTTAAAAATTAGCGTTTGAAAGCAGTAGTGTTCGGTGTTCGGACGGCCCAGCCGGTCATGGATCGAATTCCGTCGACGCGGCCCCCTTTTCCACCTGCAAAGCGTCCACCCAGACTGTGCCCGCGCCGAAAACCCGGACACCGAACTGATGGTAACGGTTGATTGAGGGCGTCAAGACGCCGCTATGTTCGTAACGCCGCCAGGCGGTGGTCAGTTCGAACTCCGGGATGGACGCCGCGGCCGGCGCGCTTAGATCGGCGGCATCGTCCATGCCGATCAGGCGGGCGACTACTCCCGGACGGTCGGCTTTCATGTAAGCCGAATACACAAACCGCGTCGGGGCGGTAGAATTAGGTACCAGGGTGAAAGAAAATCCATGCCAGCGGCTTAACATGGCCCGGTCCGCAGTTGCTGTGCTCGCGATGCGCAGGCTAGCCGCTCCATGCCAGGCTTGGGTGGCGTCCTGTGCGATTAGCGCGCTATCCGTCCCGATCAGGTTGAAGTCCAGCAAATTTGTCCCCGGCTGCGCGGCGCGCGCGTCAAACCAGATATAATAATCCGGCCACGCCGGCAGGCTGGCTTCCTCGAACGAAGGATTCTGAACCAGATTGCGGCGGCCTGGCCGGCCGCTGTCCGGATAACCGACCGAGGCGTACAGCGGGTCGGCCTGATCCGGCCACCCCCGGCATTCGACGCTGAGGCTGACCGGCCGGCCATCGGCGGAAGGCCCGGCTTCGATGAGATATGCGCGCGTGCCCAGGCATTCCAGCCGGTCGGAAAAAAGATTGTTTGAGACCGCGCAACGGGCGTCCGCAAACAAGCGCGCCACTGGCTGGCGCACGTCCACCCCGGCGATTTTGAAAGTCGCATCCACGGGATAGGGGC
>CAZYXU010000342.1:0-2203 GCA_964650945.1 uncultured Verrucomicrobiota bacterium
GTATCCTTCATATACGCCGGAAAAATAAATATTACTGTTGGCGTTGACTCCATTGTCATTGTCGTAAACGATGCAATTCACCAGGCTGAACACCTGGCCGGTGGCACTATGAATGGCGAATACGCCGGCGCCGTCAACGCCACCGGCGGTGGCGCGATTGGACACGATGGTGCAATTTTCCACCGTCGCCGTCCCGCGATAGATATACAGACCGCTGCCGCGCCGGGCGGATATATTGTTTGCCACCAGGCAATTGCGCAGAATATTGGTCGCACCTTCCCGGAAGATCACCGCGGCGCCGCTGGACAATCCCACGATGGTATTGCCGATAATAGTGCAATTTTCTATAACCCCGTTCAACGAATATACTCCGCCGGCCCTGGGAAAAGTGTCGGAAATTACCGTATTGGAAACAATGGCGGTGCGGCGTACAACACTTCCGGGGCCCGCTCGTAAAGAAATACCGCCAGCCAAAGCTCCCGTATTTTTTTCGACGATGCAATCGCTGATCAACCCGTCATGCACAGAAATCGCACCGGCGCATTCTCCCGACACCGTATTGCCCATAAAGTGGCAGTTGGTGATGATTACCGGGCTATAACTGAATAATCCGCCGCCGTTTTCCCGCGCTCGATTCCCGGCCACCTGGCAATCATCGAGGGTAACACTGCAGCCCGTATAGATATAGACCGCGCCGCCGCGTTCATGGGTGCCGCTATAGGCGGAGCCGTTGGTCATGGTAAAGCCGCGGATTGCCACGTCCATTGCGTTAATGATGTAAAGGCAGCGGTTGGTCACCGGTTTGCCAGTATAGTTATTTGCGTCCAACACCGTTTTCTCGCGGTCAACCGCGCCGTTATTCCAACTGCGCAAGTTGATGGACTTGGTGATCAAAATGTCACCGGCCAACATGTAAGTGCCGGTGGACACCAGAATTGTGTTGCCGGCCTCCGCGGCGTTAATGGCGTCCTGAATGTTCGTGGCGGCGTATTCCCATCCGTTGGTAAACGGATTCGCGGGATTGACGCCCGGGGTGCCCGGCGGCACGACGTAATGCGTCGCGGCGGAACAGATTATTGCAGCCAAACTCGCAAATAATGCCATTAAACGTTGCATGGCTTCCACCTCTCCTGTGATTATGGTTCACTGCTTGATATTATAATTCGCCGGCGGCCGGCCGCTCCGCGAGCTTGCCGGCGCGTTTCTGCCGGGAACGCTCCAGGTAAGCATCCAGCCTCTCCAGATTGAATTCCGCGAGCATGTCGTCCACCGTGCGCTCGGGATGCAGCGAACTCAACAAATACACCCCTTCTTCGGCGCCGGTGTCTACCCGCACCTGCTTCTGGTATTTTTCCTTCAGGGCCGGAATTTTGTCTTTGTTATAATCTATGTGGATCACCCGGCAATCGAGATTGATTTCCGTAAAAATTGACATCCCCGCGCGGTTGCCGTCCGCCATGATCTGCCCTAACGGGTTGACGATCCGGCCCTTGGGCGTGCAAATCGCGCTGGCAATGAACATTTGATTTTCATACGCTATGACGGGAATTTGGAATCCGGCCGAAAACGCCGAAAGGAAACAGAACAACTCCGTATTTTTCCCGCGGTATTCGGCAAACAGCTCGCGGAAATTGAAATCGAAGCAGATGCCGGCGCCGATGCGGCCGAAGTCCGTGTCGAAAGTCACGGCGCCCCGCCCCGGTAAAATCCCGCGTTCCATTTCGCCAATCGTCGGAAAGGTCTTGTCGTAAATCCCGGCAATTCTGCCCTGGCGGTCGAACAGCACGGCGCTGTTGTAAAATCCGGCGCGCTTTCCCGCGCGGCGCGGATAGGATGCCAGCATATAACAACCGTGCCGGCGGGCCTGGCCGGCAAGAAATTTCGTCACGGGGCCGGGAACCCCGTTGAGGTCTTCGGCGATTGCATTCAGTTTGTACGGCATGCCGGTCAACGCGAAATGTTCCGGCAGCAAGACGATGTCCGGGCGGTCATAAGCGGCTCTTTCAATCAAGACGCCCCATATTTTTAAAACGGCATCCAGGCCCTGGTTGATTTCCTTCGGGTTATTGCCGTACGAGATGGTGGCCACGCCGACTTTACGCATTAGTTGTTCCTTGTCGAGTGTTCAGTGTTCGGTGTTCAGTGTTCATCCGCTCCCAGCCATTGCAGGCATTCCTCAAAATGGCGCATTTCCGCTGCCCGG
>CAZYXU010000343.1:0-2201 GCA_964650945.1 uncultured Verrucomicrobiota bacterium
TGTAGGTTTCCCCTTTTTTTCTGGACGCCGCGTGCGGCTCGCCCACGCAGCCTTCCGGATACTGCATGGCCCACCTGACCGGCACCGTGGCCACGCCGATATCCGGCAGCCGGTTGATGGGGAAGGACTTTTTCTTCATTTTTTCCAGGTGGACCAGTCCGTCGCCGGAAGCCATCACCATGCTGGTTTCCACCGAGCAGGCATGGCCGTAATGCGCGGCTTGATCCATCTGCGCCATTTCCTTGAATTTCCCGGCATAGGCGGGAATATTGTAAATTGCATAAGGCTTGCCTGCTTCCAGGATGCGCACCGGAAATATCGCGCCCAGGTAACAGCCATGTCCGTTGGCCAGGCATATTTTGGTGAAGCCGTTGCGGGCCGCCTCGTCGCAGATGTTTTCCAGCAGCATGAACATCACGTCCTGCTTGATATGCACGCCGCCCGTGCCAGCCGGCGCGCCCGTGACGACGTTGTAGTAAAGCGCCGGCAGGATGGCAACCGTCTCCCTTCGGGCGAGGCGGCGCATGGCTTCATCCACCGCCAGGCCGTCCGTCCCCAGCGGCAGATGCGGTCCGTGGGTTTCCAGGCACCCCAGAGGCAGCACCGCCACGCCCTTGCTCGCCTTGCGCAACTTCGGGAAATCGCCCGCGCTGACCCGCGCCCAGAAACATTCCATGATCCGATCCTCCTGTTGTTTTGTCCCGCTCTAACGCAATAGAAAAATAACCCCGGGGAACACGTATTCATAACAGCCCATGTCCGGCCGGCCGGTAAGCCGGTCAAGGCGCCGGCGCCCGTCCAGGTCGCCGGCGCCGGCCATCCAATCCTGAATTTCGCCGGCATTGATGCAAGGCGAGCCGTGCGCCAGGCGGAAATTGCCGGCATGGAAATCCGTAAAACCGGGCGCATTGGTGATATTGCCCGCTCCCGGCGGCAGCTTCGGCTTGGAGACGCAGCAGTGGTAGTAGTCGTTGGAACTGGCGGCCGCCCCGTGATAAATTTCATCCGTATCCGGATAAGCCAGCGCCAGGTTGGAATAAACAATCGTGTTGTAGATGCGGTTGGTCTGCGACGCCACCCGCAGCCCGCCGCCAGGCCAGGTCAGGGAAATATTGCTGACGATGGTGCAGCCGCTGATATAGCCTGACTCGCCAAGGCTGCCTCCCAGCAACAAGCCGCCGCCGCCGGGGTAACCGGAGGCGACATTATTGTTGACCAGGCAGTTGCGCATGACCAGGGTGACGCCGGCATTAATCCAGGCGCCGCCGCCCCGGCCGGAGGTGTTGCCGGAAATCGTGCAACGATCCAAGTGGTTGATGCCGCCCGAGATGGCGAGGGCGCCGCCGGAAGCATCGAATGCCAGCAGGATGTTGTTTTCAAACACGCAATCGCGGATGATATTGCTTGCGCCGGCCGCGTAGATGCCGCCGCCGCCGGAATACGCGGTGTTGGCGCGGAAGACGCAGCCGCTGATCAGCGTCCCGGTGGAATAGGACTCGATGGAAATGCCGCCGCCGAATCCGCCCAGGGGCGGCGTATTGACGCACCAATTATTGACGATATCGCAGCGGATGATGCGCCCGTTTTTCATGTAAACCCCGCCGCCATGCATGTGACCCGTGCTATTGGTGGCGATGTTATTGCTGATGATGCAATCGCGCAATTCGCCTTCCAGGATGCGCACCCCGGCACCGGCCGATCCGGCGTTGGTGGAGACATTCCCGGCGATGATGCAGTTGGCCACCAGGCCGGTTTGCATGTAAATCCCGCCGCCGCCGCCGGCCGCGTAAGACAAATTCCCGCTGATGATGCAGTTGGAAACAGCGCCGCCGAGCGAGTTGAAAAAGACGCCGGCGCCGTTTGCCTGCCGTCCGTTGGTCAGGGTGAATCCCGCGCAGAAAGCGTCGCCATGGTTGAGGATAAGGCAGCTTCCCGCGGATTGCGCATTAATGACGGTATCGGCCGGGTTGGCGCTGAACGCCTGCACCCGAACAGCTTTAGCGATCGAGATGCCTGTACTGTAAACGCCGTTGGAAACCAGCACCAGGTCCCCGGCGCCGGCCGAGGCGATGCCCTTGGCAATGGTCTGGAAAGCGTTGGTCCAGGCGTACAATCCGGAATGCAGCGTGTCGGAACCGTTGGTCGCCACGTACCATGTTTCCGCTGTCGCGCCGGCGCAGCAAAACGCCGCCGCGATCCCG
>CAZYXU010000344.1:0-2181 GCA_964650945.1 uncultured Verrucomicrobiota bacterium
CAGTGTTCGGTGTTCAGTGTTCGGCAGCCAGAATTACACGACAACGTAACGCGCTGATTTAACGCCACTTGCAATCATTCTGAATTCTGACTCCTGCTTTCTGAATTCTTTCAAAACGTTAGTTTTGAAATTGGCTCAACGGATCAATTTTTCCCCATAATGCACCATTTCACGATGGGGATGTAAGTCATGCCGGACGACTCCGAGACCTTCTGGGCTTCGCTCCATTGATCATACGGCATATCCGAAATCTGCGGCTCCGGCGCCACGTAAAAGATGTCTTTGACATCGCCGCCGCCCGTGGCGGAGCCGTAATATTTCCCCGCCAGGTTGACAATCGTGGCGATCACCGGAAATTGCAGCCGGTACAAATACAATACCCCCGCCTTGACATGGTCGGTGGCGGCGGGCAGGGCCGCCGGCACGGAACTGTTCTCGTGGGCGGTAAACCGCTGAATCCGCGAGCCGGCCTGGTTGTAACAATCAATCCAGACATAGGTCTGCCAGAACGAGTTTTTGAACCGGCCGGCGGCATAGCGCAGTTTCAGGGTTTGCACCTTGCTGACCAGGTCGCCGGGCGGCGCCGGGCCGCCCAGGTCGTTGGCCGGCGAGAGCGTCATGGCCGCCAGCATGGCGGCCCGGTCATATGCGCCATTGACCACCGCCGAGCGCGCGGCGCAAAACGACGCGTAATTGACCACCTGGTGCGCCACCGCCAGCATGGACATCTCAATGATGCCCATGATGAACACCAGGACGATCGGAAACACCAGCACAAATTCCAACATCGCCTGGCCGGAGGCGGCCCGCCGCATGCCGCGGCCGCAGCCTGCGCGCCATTTCCGGGAAAAACCCATAAAACACCCAGCCCCAGCGCCGTGCCGCCTGCCGCAGCGCGCCCTTTGCGCCGCATGGCGGCAAACTCAATAACGCCCGGACGTTTCCATTAACAGCATTTGAAAAGCGGTGTAATAGCAGCCCGCGATGATCGCCGTGCCATACGGAATCCGCGCCCCGCGCAGCGACTGGCGCCGCCAGGCCCGCACGGCGATCTCCGCCAATCCCACCAGTCCGCCGGCCAGCGCGATATACACCAAGGCATTCACCAGGAACGGGAACCCCATCAGGATGCCCACCATCCCCATCAACTTGACATCCCCGCCGCCGATCCAGCCAAACATGTACAGGATGTAAAAAACACCGAATCCGAGGATGAAGGCCAGGCTGTAGTTGATGAATTCCGGCCGGCGGAACACCACCAGCACCGCCAACCCCGCCAGCATGCCGGCATAGGTCAGGATGTTCGGGATGACCCGGTGGCGCAGGTCGCAATAGACAATCGGTATGCCCAGCAACAGCAACAACGCCATGCAGACGAAATCAACCTCGGACATGCCCAACCCATTCCGTGCCGTCCGGCAAGGCGCCGGACGGCACAAACAAGATTAATCGCCGTAATCGCTGATCCGCACGTCCTTGGTGCCGCCTTCATCCTTCATGGTGGCCTTCTGCGCCTGGCCGGCAGTCAAACTGGTGTTGGCTGATTTGAACAGGTTGCGGACGTTGGTGCCGAACACGCCGACCACCAACAGCACCGCCACGGCCACGATACAAATAATGATGACGTATTCCGTCATCGCCTGCCCCGATTTTCCGCGCAACATTTTCATAACTGCACTCCTCCACGATTTGTTTAACCGCAACTCCAATGGTCTAACCCGGCGCTCACGGAAGGGGGAGGCTTACTCCCAGCAGGACGTCGTAAACGTAATTCTGCACGCCTTCAAACCAGCCGGTCATGTAAAACGACAGGCCGGCGACCACCACGATGGATGTCAACAGCGCATATTCCAACATGGCCTGGCCGGTCTGCCCCATGCCGCCCTCCGCCGCCTTGCGAATGATACTTATTTTTTCTCCCAAATCCGCCGGATGCGCAAAAGCATAATGGCAATGTACGAAAGCAACAAAGCATTCAGCAACTGAATGATCAGGTCGAAAAACATGTATTCCTGCGCATGCGTCAACACCCATTCCGGCACTTGCATATGGCACTCCTTTCAGAGCATGATTAATCCCGCGCCTTGCCCCCAGGGCCGGCAACCGGACCAAACACGCGTTTCATCCGGCAATGCTTCCCGCGGCAGGCGCAAATGACCATCTGCTGTTATTCTGACAAAT
>CAZYXU010000345.1:0-2169 GCA_964650945.1 uncultured Verrucomicrobiota bacterium
CGGCCAGAGCCGGCGCGGCTCGATTTCGATGGCCAGCGTTTCGGTCGCGTTGCCCGCCGGAATTTCCTGGCCCGAAAAAGTTTTCCGCCAGATTTCCGCCGCCCCGGCGGCGGGACAGCGCGCCCGGAAATAGAGCGCATCGGCATCTTGCGCCGCCTGCCAGGCGGCTTGCCATTCACCCGGTCCGGCGGCCGCCGGACCGGCGGTTAACATGTGTTGCACGGTGATATGGCGGTTAGTCTCCCAGGGCCGCTCCCCCCAGCCATCGCCTGCGCGGGCGGCTGGCAATCCTGGACAATCGGCCGCCAGGCCGGCGATGGTTTTGCCGGTGTACTCCTGGAATAAAGGCCCGCCGGCGCGGATTTGTTCCGCCAGCCGCGGAAAATCCCCGTCGAGCAGGTTTTGCAACTGCCGCATCCGCCAGCGGATTTTGGCTGGGAAATATTTGTAACCCTCGGCCTCGGGATGGAAGCCGAGCGTGGCGTCAGCCTCCGCCAGTTCCAGCAGCCGGGCGTCAAGCGCCAGCTCTTCCTGAACGATTTCCCGCATGGCCCGCAGGGTTGCCCGCGGGTCCTGGACTTCGCCCCGGAACAGCCGCTCGCGGTGATGGTAAAACCGGAAAATATGGCTGGCACTTTGGAAATGGATGCCCAGCGCCTCGGCGATGCCGACTTCGCGCGCGCGCTCGGGCCGGCCGTCGAAATCGCGCAGGATTTCCTTCAGGATGGCGACGCCGCGGTTCCAATCCCGGCTCATTGCGTCGCAAAGCTCAAGCACTTCCTCGAACGTATGGGAATAGTTAATGGCCTCCCCGACGCGGTCGCCGCTGTAATCCATTTTCAAGAGCCAGGTCGGCGCCAGTGGCGCGTCCGCCGGCTCCAGGAACAGCGGCCAGACCGGGCCGTCGTGCATCGGTCCATAGTACTGCATCATGCAGTTGACCGGGTAATTTTCATAACCTTGCCAGAGCAGTTCGTAAGCGCGCGCGGCATCGTCCGCGCGGTCGGCCCAGTTGATCGCGGCCAGCCGGCGCAGGAATTCGCGTTCGCTGGCGGGGAATGGATCGAACGCCAGTTCGCCGGCCGCCTTGTTCATGATCCCCGGATAATTGCCGAAATACCAGCACATCATCACCGCGCTGACATCCAGCCGGCGCATCTCCGCGTATTTGCGATACAGGCTGGAGGGAACCGGCACGTAGGGCGCGGTCGCCACTTCATGCGAGCAGCCCACTTGCAGCTTGGCCGAAACCCGCGCGCCGGCCGCCCGGGCGCGCGCGGCGCATTCCTCGAAAATACCGCTGGGGCCGACGTATGACAGCCAGTAATCGCCGGCATGCCGCGGCTGGCCCAACTGTTCCTTCGCGCCGTTGGATTCGAAATTATACTGGAAGATCACCCCGGGCGGGATATGCCCGGCAATTTCCTTGATCCATTCGAAATTGTTCAGCGCGCTGCCGGTGCTATTGCCTGGGACATACAGCCAGCAGATCAATTCCGCGGCCGGGTCGGCGGCGCTCATGCCGGCGCGCATCGCCGCCAGCGTTTCCCGGAGGATTTCCCAGGGTTGCGCCTGGATGCCGCGCCGGCAAAGGGTCTGGCAAGGCGTCCCGCGGAGCACGCAGGTGGTCCCGCGTTCGCCCAGGCTGATGTTGATCAGCCCGCCCAACCCGGGGGCGTCGGCGAAGATGCTGCGCAGGCAATCATAGAGGTAACGCCGGGCGGTATCCGAAAAGGGGCAAAACGCGATCTTGTCGTTCAGGCGGATGCCGCCCAGTTCCGGATGCCGGCGCAATACCGGCGAATCCAGCGGCCAGGCCAGCGGTTCGATGGCAAACAGGTAAATTTTAATGCCGTAGCGGCGGCATTGCCGGATGGTGCGCCGCAACTTGGCCAGGCGCCGCTCGCGGTCCGCGCCGTATTCCGGCGCCAGGTCGGTGCGCGCCAGGTCCTTGAATTCCACCGTCAACCAGAGTCCGTTGATGCCCTCATACGCCAGGCGGGCCAGGTAATGGTCAGGGTAGTAATCCGTGTCGTCCAGCAACTCGTCGCGCAGCTTGGGCGGGCGTTTGATGGGGCCGAAAAAGCACCGGGACACCCGGGTCTTGACCACGGGCCGCCGTTCCGTCACGCCGGGCTTGAGGAACGGGCCGCCGGCGCGCGCGATCTC
>CAZYXU010000346.1:0-2155 GCA_964650945.1 uncultured Verrucomicrobiota bacterium
GGGATGATCGCCGCCGCCGTCCATCCCGTCTCGGTCACCCGCGTCAATACCCGCCAATCCGCATTAAAACCGGCGCTGTCATGTTGCTGACCATCGGATTTCTGGTCGAATTTCACGCCGCCGGCCGATATCGCCAACTGAAAATGCGTTTTCGAATCCAAATCGGGCTGGAGCAGAATCGCGACCATATCGTCTTTGAAAACTTCATTCCCGGTTTGCGCCTTTTTGACGATCCGGTCCGGCGCCGGGTCCGCGCACTCAAATCCAACATAAAGATTCCGGTCGTCATAACCCAGCCGCACTCGCGTTTTCGACGCGGCGGGCCCGCCGCCGGCAAGCGCCAAACCATCAATCAGCGCGGCGGCTTGCCAATCCGCGCCGGCCAAATCGCCGGCCAGCTCGAGCGGCGCCGGAACTTGCCGCACGGCCACCGGATGCGGCTCGACGAAGTTTACACCCGGGTAGACATTCGCTTTTAGCCTTTGCGCGCAGTCTATTTGCCTGACCTCGCCGACATTGCCGGCGACCGCGGAGCGCGGGCCTTCCCATAAAATCCCGCCGTATGCGTTGCCTTCGCACTGGTTGTTGGCGATAATGTTGCCCTCGGCTATCTCCCCGCCAATATATATTCCCCATCCCTGCGTTTTGAGCGCGCGAATCTCCGCCCCGCCGCCAAACCCCTGTTGCAGCGGATTTTTCAACTTCAAGATCCGCGCCGGATCGCCCGCGCGGGTAAACGAACGCTCCACCGCGCAGATTTCCGCCTGCGCGCCCGCGACAAGGCGCACCCTGAAATCGGTCCAAGCCCCGGTTATATCGTTCACCATCGGCAAGCTGAAAAACATGTAGGGCTCTCTCGGCGCCAACGGCAATTCCACCGCGCCGGCCGTAACCGCCCCCGACAGCTTCGCCATGTAAACGTCCTGTTCGTCGAAACACCGGTTGCCCGTCACCACGCATCGCCGCGCATTAAACAGGCAGATCCCCGCCGGCACTCGATGCCCGCCCGGTACCGGACAACCGCGCTGCCAGTTGTCCTTGACAATATTCCCCGTAATCACGAAATCCCACGGGCCTTCCGTCCCCTGCTCGCTGCCAATCCCCGCCTCGCCGTTGCGAAACACGATGTTGTCGCTGATCACCGAGCTGAAATCCCCGTTCTGCGCCACATTCCGCGCCGGCGTAACGCCAAACCAGCCAATCCCCGCCGCCCCGTTGCCGTAGACAATGTTCTGGCTGATCACCATCCCGTAATTCCCCAGACACGCGCCGATCCCATGCGCCGTATTCCCGTATATCTGATTGCCGATAATCCGCACGTACGGCCCAGCCCCGGGATGAATCCCCTGCCAGCCCCCGAAGATCTCGCAGTCGCGGATGGTCACGCACATGTCGCCCACCGACATGCATACCCCCGCCGCGTCATAAATCCGGCAACGCTCCACCACGCAGTTCCGGGGAATGTACGGCACACACCGCAAGCGATTCGACCACGCCGGGTATTGCTCGTAAAGCGCCGCCCCGTCTATGACTTGCGCCCGCTTGTTCCCGTCCACCGCCAGATCGGCCAGCACGCAATCCGGCGACAGCCTCACCAGGCGATACGCGTTGAAAATCGCCGCCTTGCGCGCCACCAGCGTGTCAACCGCCGGCTTCCAGGCCGGCGCCGCCCGGTATTGATCGTACCTCCAGGTCCGATCGAATGCCCGCAAATACACCCGGTTCCCTTCTATCCGCTCAATCATGGCGTCGCCGTTGCTCGCCTCCAAATCCTCCACCATGACCCCCATCCCCGGCTTTAATCCCACCGCGTCCCGCACCACCACGTAGTTCTGCCCGGAATCCTTCTTCACATCCTCCGTCAAATACTTGATCCAGGCCCGATCCTTGCGGATGATGGACGCTTTGCCCGCGCCGCTCAGCATCGTCTTCGGCTTTAAATATAGCGGCCCGCCAAGCTCGTATACCCCCGCCGGCAAATACACGTGCCCCCCGCCGTCGGGTAACCCGTCCAGCGCCTCCTGGATCCCGCATGTCACCGATCCGGGCGCCGCTGGATCCGGAAGAACCTGACCCGGGATGGTCGCAATTTCCGCGGCCTTGCCATATGCCTGCGTCGCAATAAACACCGCCACGCCAATCCCAATCACGCCGT
>CAZYXU010000347.1:0-2127 GCA_964650945.1 uncultured Verrucomicrobiota bacterium
ATTTTGCTTAGCTTCCTCTCCGTCGCAGTGTTTTGAATTCGGTTCGAAAAGGGCGGCGGCGATCTTGCCCCATCTGCCGCCCGCCGACGGGCGGCCCTTCGGGCGGGCTTCCCGGCAGCGGGGCAACCGCAAGGTTAGCCCCGCTACCGGCGCGCCCGCATCTGGGGCAAGCTTGCCTTGCCTTTTCGAATCCTTTCGACGCGCTTCGCTTGCTCAAGGCGCCCGAATTCAAACCACGGTGGCATCATGCTTCGCGCAGCGCTACGCATGACAAGTTACTGACGCCTGCGTCAACCCGCAACTTTAACACTAACACTTTAGACCAGATCATCCTACCACAAAAGCATTCCGTCACGCGACACTCGTCACGCGACACTCGACATGCAACACAAAAATATCTGCTACGTAAAAATGCTTGTCCCATTCAATGGGATATCATGTCTAAAAGGAACGGTCTGTTGGTGTTACTGCCGGTTCGCACGAACCGGACGATGCCGCAGCGGCTGCGGCCGGCATGCGATCCCGCTAAACGAATCCACATTTTACTTGATTGACAGCATTGTTCCCGGCGCAACATATTCATAGCACCCCATGTCAACCAGGCCGCTGAACCGGTCCAGGCGGGCTTTGCCGTCCAAGTCCAATGCGCCCGCCATCCATGCCGCTTCAATACCGGTGTTCACGCAGGGAGAAACGGCCGGCAGACGGAAGTTGTAATTCCCGGGATCGCTGCTGATGAACAATGGATCATTGGTCGTATTGCCGGCGCCATAGGCATCCGCCGCCGGCACGGCGCAGGAATGGGATATCGCCGGCACGTTCGCTCCCAGAACCCTGTAATTATTCCACTGAGGATATGTGGCATGGCCGAGATTTTGATAAATAATGGAATTATGCACGGCGGCAGTGGATCCCGAGAAAAACACGCCGCCGGACACATACGTGCTGGTGGCCTTGTTGCTGACAATCGTACAATTAACGATCTCACCCGGGGCATCGTACAAATAAACCCCGCCGGCATTGGCCCCGGTATTGAATGCAATCAGGCAATTGCGAATGGCCGGCACGGTGGGGTTGGACGATGTCCAGCGGACAGCAACGCCGCCGGCATACCCCGGGGCATTGGTGTTGTGAACAATCCGGCAGTTTTCGAGGGTCGGGTTGCCGAAGTAAATGTATATTCCTCCGCCGCCGTAACTCGTACTAGCGGCTTGATTGGCCATCACCAGGCACCGGCGCATTATGGAGTTATCGCTCAAATGGACACCGCCGCCCTCGCCGGCGGAATAGTTTGCGCGTATTTCGCTGTCTTCCAAAATGGCGTTATCCCGCAGGCGGCCGCCGCCGCCGCCGTAGGTTGTGCTGGCGACGGCAAGTTCATTGCCGACGATCACGCAGCGGCGCATGACGGCATTATCTTCCAGGTAAAACCCGCCGCTTAAGCGGCCGATGTTGCTGGAAATGACGGTGTCGCTTATCAGCGCGTCATTCAGGGCGTAAATGCCGCCGCCATAATGACCAAGCGTTCCATTGGTCACAACCGTATTGTTGACGATCGAGCAATTGGAAACACACCCCCCCAGCGCGTAAACTCCTCCGCCAAAACCGGAAACCGTGTTATCAAAGCCGGCATGGTTGCCGCCGACAATGCAATCATGCAACAACCCGTTGGCCAGATACACCCCGCCGCCGACTCCAGGATAAACAGTGATGTATCCGTTGGTGATTGTGAATCCCTGCACCACGGCGGAGGTGTGATTAATGTAAAAACAACGGTTGGTGACGGCCGGATAATTACCGTCCACGATTGTTCCTGCGCGGTCCAACGCACCGTCATGCCAACTGCGGACGGTCATGGCCGCGGCAATTTCCACCTGGCTGGTCAGGGTATATGTGCCGTTGGACACCCAGACATTGGTCCAACCCTGCCCGGCGGCGGCGTTGACCGCCTCCTGAATGTTGGTGGCAGCGGTCGCCCATGAATTGAACGGGCTGGACGGGATCACTCCGGGTGTGCCCGGCGGGACGACGTAGCTGACCTGTCCCATTGACGCAGCGGCAATTAGACAGCAAATCAAAAAACACTTCGTCTTCATAGATGATCTCCTCCTGCTGTGTTAATCCTGC
>CAZYXU010000348.1:0-2116 GCA_964650945.1 uncultured Verrucomicrobiota bacterium
CCCCCGACCTCCGCCCGGCCATCGCCTTCCTGCAAGACCAGGGCATCCGGCATTGCGTCGCGGCTTATTGGGTGGCTTACCGGATCAATTTTATCACTGACCGGCAAATCCTCTGCAGCCAGCCGGTCAACGAACGTTTCCCGCAATGGCCCGTGCCCTACAAGCAAACCGTGGACGCCGCCAGCAATGTCGCCTATGTCCTGACCGAACAGACGCGTTTCCTGACACCGCAAAAGTTCGACGAACACCTGCAAATCATGGATGTAGCCTGCCGGCGGACCAAAGCGGGCGACCTCGTCATTTATCATGATTTCCAGGACGGCGCCGCTTACGGGGCATCGCGCCAGTTCCCGCCGCCGCTGCTCACCGCCCGCGCCAGCCACGGGCAAGCCGACCTCCATAAGCTCACCGACGGCGATTACCGATCGCGCTGGACGACCCGCGCCGGCCAGCAAGCCGGCATGTGGCTGGAAGTGGAACTGCCCGTTTTTTGCAAGATCAACCGGCTGTCCTTGCATTACGGGCGTTATTCGCTGGACAGCGCCGCCGGACTGAAACTACTGGCGCGCACCGCCGGCGGCTGGCAAGTTGTCGCCACTAACCTGCCCGCCGTTTGGGATAAATTTGGCATGCGCAACGGCCACCCCGTGTACGGGATTGACCCGCGCCAGACCATCGCCGGACACGCGGTCAAAGCCGATGCCTTGCGCCTGGAAATCAGCGACCCGCGCCCCCATCGCAACTGGACGATCACCCAACTGGAAATCGGCGTCGCCAACACAAATTTATTTATTTACGCCGCGGAATCCGCGGATAAATCCAGCAGATAAAAATTATGACACCAACAAAAATCACAGCCGCCGACGGCGCCGTTGCCCCGGCCAGGGGCCGCCCGGCGCCCGCCCAACCCGGAAAATCCATCGCCATCCTCGGCGGCCGCGGCATGCTCGGGTCCGACCTGGCAGCCGCGCTGGCCGGCGCCGGCCACAGGGTCCATGCCTGGGATTTGCCGGAATGCGACATCACCCAACCGGCCCATCTGGAAAACGCCTTGTCCGGCGCGGAGATCGCCGTCAATTGCGCCGCCTTCACCAATGTGGACGGCGCTGAGGACCAGCCGGAGCGCGCTTACGCGGTCAATGCCCGCGCCGTGGGCAGCCTGGCGGAATTAGCCCGCCGGCGGGATATTTTCGTTGTGCATATTTCCACCGATTTTGTCTTTGACGGCCAGGGGGCGCGCCCCTGGCGCGAGGATGACCCGCCCCGGCCGATCAGCGTTTACGGGCAAACGAAACTCGCCGGCGAGCAACTTCTGCGCGACAGCGGTTGCCCGCACCTGATCATGCGCGTGCAGTGGAGTTACGGCCGGCATGGCGCGAATTTCATCGCCAAGATACTGGAACGGGCCAAAACCGGCGCCCCGTTTAAAATCGTCGCCGACCAGATTGGCGCGCCGACCTGGACGCGCGACATGAGCCAGGCCATCGCCCGGCTGCTGGTCCGGCAATGCACGGGACTGTATCATTTTGCCAATACGGGATACGCCGCGCGCTTCGATGTTGCGCGCTACGTGCTGGATCATTGCAAGCTGCCCAACCCGTTGACGCCCTGCCGCACCGGCGAATTTCCGGCGCGGGCGGCGCGGCCATTGAATTCACGGTTTGACCTGAGCCGGATTCAGGCGGTATTGGATTACCCCATCCGCTCCTGGCAGGCTGCCTTGCGGGAATATCTTGAGGAGCAAATTTTAAAATAATCTGCGTAAATCTGCGTAATCTGCGGATAAAAAAATAATCCGCGGATGACACACCGAACACTGAACACTTTTTAAAGATACTCATGAGATACCCCTCCAGGCACATAACGCTTGTCAGCGCTTTCATCCTGCTTGCGCTTGCCGCCCTGGTTCTGCGCCTGGCGTTCTTCGTCATCAGCACGCGGCACGCCCCCGCCACTGCTGATGAGGCCATCGAATTTCTCATGGCCAAGCACATCGCCTCCGGACGGCCGCACCTGCTGGTGATGTCCCAGCCTTACCGATTCCCGCTGGAATCCTACCTCACCGCGCCCTTCGTCCGCTGGCTGCCGCGGACGGCATGCGGCGCGCGGCTGATTC
>CAZYXU010000349.1:0-2099 GCA_964650945.1 uncultured Verrucomicrobiota bacterium
ACCACCTTGAATTCCCAGGGGGCGATCTGGGGTTTGAGCACAACGCAGCCCTGCCCGTCATATTCAAAGGGCGCCGTTTTTTCGTTCCAGATATCCCGGCATTCAACGCGGCCCAATGGCTGCCGGAGAACCACCCGCCCGGTCCAGACTGCCGGCGCATTGTTGATCAATGTGACCCAAATCGGGCCAAGACCTGCCTGGTCATTTTTTGCATCCAGCTCCGGATGTTGGCCCCCCTGGCTGCGGGCGCTGCCCGCCGGCGCGGCATCGTTGACCAACCACTCGAGGGGCGGCCCCTGGATGTCCAGCGCCAGGTGCGGCCGGATAAATTCGTCCACCGCCTCCTTGGAGGCTTCCATCCAGGATATTTCCTGCATTTCCGGAGTGGGCATGTAGTCCGGCGCAGTCACCAACCAGACCGCGCCCGCCCCCGCTTTATGGCGGACCAGCACCGGTTCGCCGGGGACGCCGAGAAATCCTGACCGGATCAACACCTCGGTATCCGGCGCCGGCGCGATGCCGGCCAGCTTAAAAGTTGTGCCCTCCGCAAATTGACGCTTTGTCAGCAGGGAATGGGTGTGGTGGTTGCATGTTTTCCACTCGCCCAGGAATTTCACGCCCAGCCAATCCGCGTCATCCGCCCCAACCTGGGCGGCGTTCAAGAGCAATTGCCCGCCGGCCTGCACATAGGCCCGCAGCCGACCGCGCAAATCGTCATCCAGCTTGATGCTGCCAAGCAGGACGATGGCCGGATATTTCTGTAGCACATCCGTTGGCGCATTATCCACCAGCACATCGAAACTGTCGCCCCAGGTGGAGGAAGTCAGCAAGGGCTTTTCCCACGGCCGCGGATCGAATGTTTCATCGCGCAGCGCCTCGCGAAACGCGCGGCCGAACTTGTGGATGTCATCCTGTTCCGGCCTGGCCCAGGGCTGCTGGTTGGCGAAGCTGCCATTGGGCGCCCAGGTTCCGCGGTCCATCATGCCGGTGCCATGCACGTCATGAAAACCCGGGAAAGCCAGCCGGAAAAAAGCCTCGATGGAACGATTGGCGCGGTCATCGGGAAGTTTATCCAAAAACAGGCGCGGCTGGCCGCGGCCGGGCGTGGTATAACCATGATCCTGGGCCAGCAGCAGGGCGATAGGCGCGCGCGCGTGTCCCCGATGCGGATGCCGGCGCAGGCAGAAGTCCGCAAAATCGCGGCCCAGCCCGCCCAGCGGGGTTAATTGCAGGCGGTCTTCCTTGTCCCGCGTGAAAAGCCCCATATCCGCAGCCTGGAACAGCAAAAATTGCGGCCCGGCCAGGTAGCTGACCAGCCAGGCGCGCAGCATGAAACTTTCGGAAAAGCCGGCGATGCGCCGCCGCCGGCTGTCATAGCACATTGGCAGGGTCGGCACGGTGAAACAATCGAACGGCGCCACATCGTACAGCCAGCGCCGGCCATACTGGCGCGCGGCGCCGCGCGCAAACGCGATGGTAATCTGGTGGTTGTTGCCCACATTCCCCTCCGGCCAGACCGCCTGCGAACCAAGCTTGAACAACAGATGGGCGCTGAAGGTCTGGCAATAGAGGTGCGCCAGGTTCAGGTCCGCCGGACTGAGGCCGCGTTCGCGCAGGTAATTGTGCGCGGAAAGCGCGGCCGGGCCGTCCGGATTGTCCCGGGCGGGAAACGTCTTGAGCCATTGGTTGCCCGTGTAAAAATCGGCCAGGCGCGCAAATGCTTCCCGGCGGTCCCTGGCCGGGGGCACATAACACCAGGGGTCGTTGTCGTTTTCCGCCAGGACGTTGAGCAAGACACGGTCCGGATGTTTTTTGACCAGTTCCCGGATATGGTCCACCATGCGATCGGTGAAGGCGCGCGCGGTCATTCCACGTTCTTTGGCCAATCCACGGTATTTTGACAGTTCGAACAGGTCAATATGCACGCCATACCCGCCATCCATGGCATGCCGGATGGTTTCTTCGGTGGCGTCGCACCAGAGGCGGAAGCCGTTGCACAGCCCGAGTTTTTTAGCCTCGTCCACATGGTCGTGCCGGATGGGATATGACTCCGGCGTGCCGCTGTTATGGGCCTTGCCCGGCACAAACCGGATGTTATC
>CAZYXU010000350.1:0-2092 GCA_964650945.1 uncultured Verrucomicrobiota bacterium
CGCGGAGGCCTGGCTCTTCCCGGGCGCCGAATATTTTTCCGACTACTGGACCCAGGTGTTTATCCGCGCCAATCCCACCTTGATCATTCATTCGCTTCAGGACTTGACCATGTGGAACGGGCGCGAGACATCCATGTCACGGTTCGCGCAGGCGTTTCGTTCCATCCCCGCGGCCAAATACCAACGGCTGACCGGCAACGGACGGGACCGGAATATCTGGATCGCCGTCTGCTCTTGGCCGGATGCGGCCGCACTTAACACGGAACACCGAACGCTGGACGCTTCCGCGGTCTACGGCTATATCGCCAATCCCCAGTGGTGGCGCGCCGATGCGAGCGTGACGTTCGCCAAAGACGCCACAGTTTTCGATCTGATCGCGAACCAACCTGTTGCCGGTCCAACCTGGCGCGTGGCTCTGACACCTTATGAAATTCGCACATTCCGGATCACGGGCGCCGACGCCGACACGGCCGTGGTTTCCTGCGCCGTGACGGTTGGCGATCAAGTTAAGGCTTCCATCGAAAGCCTGGTGAGCGCGGCGGAAAAGCAGATGGCAGACAGCGCCGATGTGCTGCGCCGGGATAACCGGGAAGCGGAATTGCGCGCGATCTTGCGGGAAGTGAAGGACGATCTTGCCGCGGGGGATTTCGACGCCGCGTTCGAGACGATCACGGGCTATCGTTACACAGCGCTTTGGTCCCGCACAATTGTGAACCGCAAGCCGGGAATCGATACTCCCAAACGCCTGGAGGCCGGCCGCCGCACAGCGCCCCTGGCGGTGGACGGCGAGTTTGACGAATGGCCAACGGCTCCGGGCGGCAGCCTGCAAGCATCCGACCAGGTGTTTCCCGCCAGCGAGGACATCCGGGTTTTCTGGGAGGGAACGAACGACCTCTCGGGAACGGTGCGCGCCCAATGGGATGCCGACAACCTTTACCTGGCGTTGGCCATAAAAGACGACGTGTTGTATTTCCATCCAAGCACATTCCACCGGGGAGATTCAACGGAAGTCTATATAAACATGGACCTCACCGATGCCAATTCCTCCGTCTATTCGACATATACAACACATTTGAATTTCGCGCCGCCGGCGAACGGCCAGGAGGGCGTCGTGCGCATATCGCGCAAGCGGGGCGGCAACGGGGACAGCCTGCCGGTGACGGAAATTTCAGCCGCTTGGAAGCGGACTGCCGCTGGGTGTCAGATCGAGGCGCAAATCCCCTGGAAACTGCTGCGCGAAGAGGGCGTGAAGGCTGACATGGAACTGGGTTTTGACATCATGCTCAACGACGCCGAAAGCGCCGGGCAATTCAAACAGTGGATGGTATGGTCCGCGCGCCGAACCAACCTCTCCGCCGACCCCAGTTCATTCGGACGGATGATTCTGCGAAAATAACCGCCAATTGCAAATGGCTGGCCATGGACTTTGGTCCGGCGGCGGAAAACTACGCCCTTTCTGGGCCGTCACCCTTAAAATCAAACGGGACCTGCGCCTGTTCAAGGCCGGCGGCGACCGGCGCAAAGCGACATTCCGCGTGGTTACCCGCGCGGAGGGTTGTGTCATGGAAAGCGACTGGCGGATGGACGTTACGTATGATGCGGTCCTCGGCAGTTATGTGTACGACGTCACCAGCACGGGCGCCGTATTCAAACATCCCGACCCGGCAAGTTACAACCCGGCGGAATTCGAATATTTCAACCTGCAAACCAATGGCATGCTGGTCAACAACTCCGCCCCGGCAATGCATGCGGTTGCCGAACGCCGGCTCATATTAGAGCCCGCCGCACTGAGATGATTTCACTTGCATAATTCTGGATATTGTATACAGTATCCAATCATGAGCGTCATTGACCAGTCGCTGCTGACCGCGCGGGTGTATGAGCACCTGCGGGAACGCATCCTCAACAAGACCTTCCCGGCCGGCGCCCGGCTGGCGGAGGAAACCATTTCCGCCGAGCTGGAGGTCAGCCGCACCCCCGTGCGCGAGGCGCTGCACCGTTTGAACCAGGAGGGCTTTGTCACCTACGCGCCCCGCCGCGGCTGCCGCGTCAAACCCCTCAGCCGCCAGGAAGTCGAGGATATTTTCGAATT
>CAZYXU010000351.1:0-2055 GCA_964650945.1 uncultured Verrucomicrobiota bacterium
CCGCCAAGGGCCAGACAATTCAATCCTCCGTGACTCATGCGCAACCACGGCGGCAACCAGTTTCCGGGATCTGGATGGAATTGACCGCATTACGATCATCCGTGATTCGTGGGGCGCCAGGCTGAAACTGAAAGAAGTTCCCGCGTCTGTCTGCGTGTCGGATGCGCAGGCTTCAATCCGGCCGGACTCCAGCTTCCAAACTTCGCCTGCGCCGGCAAACGCCCAGTCAAGTTTCACGGCCTGGGCGCGTTCAGCGTGATTCACAAGAAACGCCATCCGGGCATCGGCATAAATCCGCTGAGTGCATTGAATCATTTCGGGATCTTCGCCGGCCACCCGAACCGGGTTAGGCGCCAGGCGTTCCAGGAGGGATGTCAGCCGCGTCAACATCGGATCCGCGGGAACGTCCCGCAACCGAAAGGCCCGCGGATGCCGCCAGGCTGACTGCGGCAGGCGCCGGACTCCGCGAGCGCCGAGAACCATGTCCGGAAACCGGCCGATGGCCAGCAGGTTGCCGCCCTGGCGGAGAAACTCCTGCAATTGCGCAAAGCCGGCTTCATCCAAACAGGAGACGGCCGGGAGAATGACCGTCCGATACCGATAGCCGCCCGCGGCGATCCGGCCGTCAACGACGCGCGTCTCGGACAATGCGCTTTCATATAAATAATCGTATTCCCGGTGTGTCCGGAGCAGCCGTTCCGTCACCGTCAGCAGCGCCCGTTGCATGGCAAAAAAAGCGGGTGCATCCGCCGCCACCTCCCGCCAGCTCCGGCGCGAAGTCATGGAAAAACGGTTCAATTGCGACCAGACGGCGGTGGCGGGATAAAGCACGGCGGTTTCCGTGTCCGCCTGCCCGGCCGTCATCATCAGCGACAGCCGCGCAACGTAATCCGCATAGGCCTTGTAATGGGGCCACCAAGGCGATGTCAGGCTCCGCCCCGCCATGATGCGCGGACCTTGGAGGGAATATGGCACGCCGTTGTCGTTCATGAAATTGACGCCCATGCCGCCCAACCAGTCGGCCATTTTCTTCAAATCCTGCAATGTCACGGACCATTTCGGGATGCCGTTGGCCTCGCAGAGGATGCGTTTGGCGCCGGCGGCATGGGCGGTGGATACCAAAGCCTTGGCGGTTACCATTTGGAATACCCGGGGTGACATGGCGGGCGGGAAGTCCGGCAACGGTTGGCCGGGGTCGTAAGGCGTCTCCGTCCGCAGCAGGTCCAGCCCCGGCATCTGCATCCAGCGGGCGGCCATATGCATGTCGCCATTCATGGCGGCGCAGCCGTTCAACGTCTCCTCCGCCATGTAATGCCCGGTATAGACCAAGCCGCGGCGGGCGCAGGCCTCGGAATACTGGCGGTTATAATGCTCCGAGAACCAGCGGGTGACCAAACGCCAGTAATCGTTCCGTGTACGCCGGAAGTCGCCCGTATCGGCAACCAGCTCGACAAGGCGCGGGCGCAAGGCATAGCCGTAAGTGTCGGCGAACTGACCGAAAAGCGAAGCGGTATATGGGAAACGGATGCTGTGGCCGCCATAGACGCCATATCCCATGCCGGGTTCATCCGTAAACATCCCGGGGATAACTTTGCCATAATATTTCTTCACCTGCCGGTCATACCCCGCAAACGTCATATCCAGAAAAGCGCGCACCGCCACCGGATTCAAGACATCCAGATAGCCCGGCTGATGGGTCGCCCATTTCGTGCCGAACGCGGATGGCATTGCCGCATGGCTGGCCACCAAGGTCGCAAGGTGGAGCACGACATCGGCGCCGGTGCGGTTGCGCCAGCGGAATAAATGCCCATTGCCGGTCCGGCGCGCGCGGACGTCATAGTCAACGGCGGCGAACGTGAAATCGTCCACCGGCACGCATTTTTTCCCGGCCTCGGCATAAACTTGCGGGGTCGTGTCGGCAAATATCTCCTCGGCGTCGATCGGATCGGGAAACCGCTCCCAGGACGGCCGCAGATACAGGGAGAGCGTCCGCCCCTTGCGCACGGGAAACGAATGAAAGACCAGCATCTTGTTCCGGTATTCGGGGTGCTCCTG
>CAZYXU010000352.1:0-2049 GCA_964650945.1 uncultured Verrucomicrobiota bacterium
TCCGCACCGGCGCCAGGACGGCCGCAAACCAGACCGATGTGCCGGTGCGGCCGGCCATGACCAGCGGCACGCGGTCTGCAACCGACCGCCCGGGACCATCGCCCGCCAGCACCCGGGTGTCCGGCCCGCCGGCCATGATCAGGTCCGTCTGAATTCCGCCATCCTGAAAAACCGCATGGACAGCCTTGGCGGTATCGCCTTGCCGGCAGTTTTTGAGATATTCGGCGCCGGTAATATCCGCCGGCGGGCCGGCCGGGGCGGCGGCCGCGGCGCACGCCAGCGCGGCAGCCCGCTGATGATAAAACCAGTCAAACCGCACCTGGTCGCCAGCCGCCAGATCGTCCGCGACCAGTAAATACCCATCCGTCAGCAACAGCAGCCGCCGATGCCGGACGCCCGGCCAGGGACTGGCCGACGTTACGGCTGCCGCGTATCCCGCGCCGTTGGTAAAACATTCCAACTCGCCCGTGCACGACCGCTGTGGCTGGCCATTCATTATGACCGTATTATGGCTGAGGGTGGCTTTATACCAATTTTTATGGATGGGCAGGCGGTAGGCCTGGCTGGCGGCGCGGCCGGGGTCCACGCCCAGTTCCCTGTCAAACCCGTAAAAGACAAAGCTCAATTTATCCAGATGGCCGTGAGCGCCGCCATATGGTCCGAAAGTCATGCCCGCCGCCAATCCCGCCGCGCCGCCCCGCCGCAGGATCACATGGCCGGCCGCCGGAAATACCCGGCTGGCCACAGCCGGCATGGGTGTCTTCAAATGGCCGCAGCTCCGCCCGTATAACACCGTCTCCCAGACCGGTTGCTCCGGCAAGGCCGCGGCCAGGCCGGCCAAGTCCGGCAAATTAAACCATCCCGCCTCCATCAACGCCGGATATTTTTCCGGCGCCGAGTTGACATCGTCGCCAAACCGCGGCATCTGTCCGTCCGGCATCAGGCTATCGAACGGCAGACGGAACATTGCCCGCAAGGCCGGCGCTTTCCAGAGGTCAAGGCCCACCCGGCGCGCGCCTTCGGCCTGCCAGGTCAGCGCCTGCAGCGCATAAAAATGGTAACCCCACGCGCCTTCATGCCACAGGCCGTCGGCCGTGACGGCATTCGCCATCTGAAAATAAAAACCATTGTCCGGATCGCTTAGCGACCGTTCGATCCAGGCCGGATCGCGGAGCAAGACTCCGCCCCAGAACATGGCGGCATTATGCCAGGACTGCCAGTTGCCGACTCCGCCATTCCACCAACTCCGGCCAAGATTGTCCAACATCGGCCGGATGAGCCGATCCTGAATCTGCCGGTGATCGGCCGGGGACAACGCGGCGGCGTCACCGATTAAATCATACGCCGGCGCAAAAAAGACCACCAAGGCGCTGGCTTCCGAGAGGGTCTGGTCGTATAGCCGGCCGCCGGTAACATAATTATACGGCAGATTCCAGGCCGTCGTACCGCGGCGCGGATAATTCGCATAGCGTTCCGCATACCCGATCAACAGCCGCCGGGCATGTTCCGCATATTTCCTTGCGCCAGTCAGCGCATACGCCCAGGCGCAATCCAGCAGGTCGTGTTGATTGGCGGCATGCCGCCGGCCGAAGATCACGTCATCGTAGGGCTCACCCGTGTATTTTTTCCGGCATAACGGGCATTGATGGGCGCCGTCCGGCAGGGTTTTAAGGGCGGCCTGGCAGGCATCGCACTGGTACCACTGGTTATGCCGGGCGCCGCGCGGCGGGAAATCCAGCGGCCGTTGCAGAGCCAGATCAGCGCGGCGGATACGCGCCGCCACCGGCGCATGCGCCGCGCCGGTAGCCGTCAGCGCCGACTGCAACCGCGCCAATTCCGCCGGCGTGCAGGCCAACTGGGGATGCGGGGCGGCAAAATCCACGGCACTTCCCGGCCCGGCCGGCAAACCGGACGCGCCTGCGCAGGCCGCCAAGTATGCCAGCAGCCCTCCTGCCAGAAGTTTGGTTTGCAACAATTTCATAATGCCAGGGCGCTAAAAAGCTCAAGCGGATTTTTGCATGAATTCCCGCCGCCCGGCAAGATCAAAAT
>CAZYXU010000353.1:0-2048 GCA_964650945.1 uncultured Verrucomicrobiota bacterium
CGGACACCCGGATACCCGAATTGATTCGCGTATCAGGGTGTCAGCCGATCCGCCATCCCGGCAGATGCCGGCCGGCGCGGCATGCGTTCCTGGTCTGAATTTCCAAGTGATAAATTATATCTATGGGATGACAGTGGAATTGGATCACTGTTTAATTTTAAATCCATCCTTTGCGTTCTTTGCGATCTTTGCGGTGAATATTTTTTGGCAGAACGAGAAATTAACCGCAAAGAACGCAAAGATCGCAAAAGCAGGAATTTGGGATTTGAATATAAGGCGGAAAAAGGGAACGAAAGGTGGCCGGAACAGGATAACGAAGGGCAGAATTGGTGTCCGGGAATTTCCCCCTTTCTGCCTTTTGTTTTAAACATTTTCGTCCCGCCACTGCATCCGCTGCGCCAGCGCCGCGTCCGCCAAAACCAGCGCCGCCATGGATTCCACGACCGGCACGGCGCGCGGCAGCACACAGGGGTCGTGCCGTCCCGGCATGGCCAGCGTGATCTCGCCGCCGTCATAGGCGGCGGTGGGCTGGGGGCGGGCAATGGTGGCGGTGGGCTTGAAGGCCACGCGCATCACCACCGGCGCGCCGTTGCTGATCCCGCCCTGGATGCCGCCACTGCGGTTCGTGGCGGTGCGCAGTTGGCCGTTGACCTCGATAAACCGGTCGTTGTGTTCCGACCCGCGCATGCGGGTTCCGGCAAAACCGGAACCGATTTCAAAGCCCTTGACGGCGGGGATGGAAAACATCGCGTGCGCCAGCAGGGCGTTGAGTTTGTCGAAGACCGGCTCGCCCCAACCGGCCGGCAGGTTGCGGCAGACGCAGGTGACAATCCCGCCCAGTGAATCCTGGTCGTTCCGGGCCTGTTGAATGGCTTCAGCCATCAGCCCGGCCGCCGCCGCGTCCGGGCAGCGCGCAGGCGAAGCATCCACCGCGCTGCGGGTTACGTTGGACTCGGTCAAGTCCGGCGCCTTGATTTCACCGATGGCGCTCACCCATGCGACAATCTGCACATTGCCGTGCCCGTCCAGAAACTTTTCCGCCACGGCGCCGGCGGCCACGCGCGCCGCCGTCTCGCGGGCGCTGGCGCGTCCGCCGCCGCTGGCGGCGCCGATGCCGTACTTGGCGCGATAGGTGAAGTCGGCATGTGAGGGGCGGGGGGCCTGCTGGAGCATCGCGTAATCCCGGGGATGCTGGTCATGGTTTTCAAGCAGCAGGGCGATTGGGCCGCCCAGGGTGATCCCTTTTTCCACGCCGGACAGAATTTTAACCGCGTCGGATTCATTGCGCGGCGTCGTCAGCGGGTTCTGGCCCGGCCGGCGCCGGTCGAGTTGCGGCTGGATGTCCGCCGCCGTCAGCGGCAGGCCCGCCGGACAGCCGTCCACCACGGCGCCGATGGCCGGTCCGTGCGATTCGCCGAACGTGGTGACGCGAAAGTATCTGCCGAATGTATTGCCCATAAGTGATTTCCTTGAAATAAGTGTTCAGTGTTCAGGGTCGGTGTTCGGAATTCGGTGTTCAGGGTTCGGTGTTCAGGGTTCGGTGTTCGGAATGCGTGCCTAAAACCTTAAAAACGTCCAAAAACGTGAGTTTTGAAATCGGCTCATTAGCATCCCACAAGATGCTCAGGCTGTAGGCTGAAGGCTGTAGACTATAGGAAAACCGCGGATTTCAAGCATCGGATCGGAAAACACAGTTCCGGTTTTTTGCCGATGTTTTTCGGGGTTTTAACCTACAGCCTACAGTCTAATAACCTTCAGCCTTGGCGTCCCTTATGGGACGCCAGTGAAATCGGCTCCTCTTTAAGTCTAGCCCTCCAGGAATCACAGACACCCCTATACCCACATACCTCTTTAACTGTGGCTAATAAGAATGCAACGAAAGACTAATCACGCTGGCAGTGAAAGGCAAACAAATTGTTCCGGGGGGCACACCCGTGGAAGCGGCGCTACGCGCCGCGATGAAGATGTGTGTGGGTATGTGAGTGTGTGGGAGCGGCGTTGTCGAGTCCTGACTTCCGTTTGACACTTTTTATTGATAGTTACTGACA
>CAZYXU010000354.1:0-2039 GCA_964650945.1 uncultured Verrucomicrobiota bacterium
AGGGAATACAAAGCAAACCTAAAAGAGGAAATCATATTATGTCTACTCGACATAAGGCTGTAACATGGTTAATTGCGTCATGTTTGCTGGCGGTCCATGCCGCGCCGGCGCAGCGGACGGTTTATGTTTCCTTGTCCGGCGGCCATAGCGAGCCTTATACGAGCTGGCCGGCCGCGGCAACGAATATCCAGGATGCGCTGAATATCGCCACCAACGGCGATGTCGTCCAGCTTTCCAACGATGTGTTTACGTCTTCCGGCGCGTATGCCAGCAACGCTTTTGTCTGCATCACCAATGCCGTTGTCTTGCGCGGATTCGGGCCGACGCCAACGAATACAATTATTGACGGCGGGGCGCCGGGCGTCACGAATACCGGCGTTTTCGTGAACAATACCGGCGCTGCTCTCCAGCAGCTATGGGTCAGAAACGGATTTGCGGTGGAAACGAATTCCGCCGGCGGCGTGTATTTGCAGAACGGCACTATTTCCAACTGCTGGATCACCGATTGCGAAAATACCAACACCGGCGCCGGGGGCGTGTATATGCTGAATGCCGCTCAAATGACCCATTCGGTGGTCAGTAACAACATAAATTCCCGGGTGCCCGGTACGGTGGCGCCTTTCTTGTGGTATAACATGTCGCAGGCCGGCGGAGTGCAGATGCCCGCCACCGCCAGAATCAATGATTCTTTCATCGTAAATAACCGGCAGACCGGCGGCTGTATCATTGGCGGAATTTATGTTACCAGCGCCGGCGGCGTGTTTTCCAATTGCAATATTTCGTATAATTACGGCAACCAGCGGCATGGCGGAGTTGTCGGATCAAATCTGCGGCTATACAATTGTACTTTATTCAGCAACACCACCATCGGCGTCGGCGGCGCCGTGGAAACCAGCGGATCGTCGGTGTTTGAGTATTGCCGGTTTATCGGCAATACCGCCACCCGCGGCGGCGCCATTGATTTGTCAGCAGCAGCGACCATAACCATACGCAACTGCCTGTTTTACGGCAACCGGGCCACCTCCGCCGGATTGGGCGGCGGCGCCGTTGAGTCCCGGCCGGACAGCCGGGTCATTGTGGAGTCCAGCACCATCGTCAGCAACAGCACGGCCGGGCAGGGCGGCGGCCTGCGTTTGTCATCCAGCACGAATAATATTTTTAGAAACACAATCATCTATGCCAATGCAGCCGGTACCGCTGGGGATGACATCTATTTAACCTACGAAGATGCTTCATCGAGCAATACCTTGGAATATTGCTGCATCAACAGCAATCTTGCATTCGCCGCCGGGTTGGTTACCAATAATCCTCAACTGAAGGGCATGGACGTTGGTGATTGCCGGTTGGACATGGGATCGCCCTGCTTGAATTCCGGCGCCAACGCGGCGTGGATGGCGGGGGCGGCAGATCTGGATGGCCGACGCCGGATAGACGGCTTTTTTCAACGGGTGGATATCGGCGCCTACGAGGACCTGCGCTCCGGGTTCATGTTGAAACTGCGCTGAATTTTGCGCGGCACGGCGCAAGCCTGCTCAGCCGGAAAGAAAGCGAAAAATGAAAAATTGGCTTAAATTCGCGGTTTGTTTTTTGTCAGGATGCATGTCCGCTTCGGCGGGACTGGTGTGTTACGACCGGGATAACCGAAGTCTGCATGTCATGGGATATCCTGCTTCCGCGCCCGCCACGCCGGCGCTGCTGGTGCAGTTGGATCGCCTGCATGGTTGGGACGTGATCCGATTTGACGAAACGCAGCGGAGTTATGTGCTGGACGCGCACCTGGTGATCGGCTGGAACGATGGCAGCGAGACATGTTTTGAAATCGCCGGCGTCACCGGATCCGACTGTACGCTGGCGGTGCGCGGCAATGTCATCGTTTATCCATGTCATATTCCCGGCGTCAACCGCGAACTGCCGCCCCGGGCATCGCCGGCCGGACGCAGTCGTTTGACCCTGGGGCGGGCCGACGATCCGGCGGCGGCCGGCGCGCTGCTGATCGAAAGCTCCACCAACGCCGCCCATACTTTATACGTTGGTTTTGT
>CAZYXU010000355.1:0-2033 GCA_964650945.1 uncultured Verrucomicrobiota bacterium
ATGCAGCCTTCGAATTCCGGCTTGCCCCGGTCGTCGGGGATGTAGCCGACGGCGGTAAAGAATGTGTGGTAGCAGGTTTCAATGCCCCGGTCGGCGGCGTAGGCGTTGAATTGGCGCAGTTCGCCGGCGATGTCATCCGCGGGTACCGTAAAGTTTTCCTTGGAAATCCTGTAGCTGGTAATGTCGGCAAAATTGAATTTATGGTCGAAACACCAGTCCAGCATCGCATGCGCATGCGGGGACAACTTGCGGGCGGGGTTGCGGTTCTCGAAAAGCGGCGAGCCGAGCACTACCGGGCGCACGACGCAGTCCGGCCAGTCGGCGATTTCCGCGCGCCGGGCAGTCAATCTGTTTTGATCATCCCGGCGCAGCAGAAATTTGAATGAGGCCGCGGCATGCAACACGCCGGCCGCATCGTGGCCGGCCAGCAGGTATGTTTCCCCGGTTTCCGCCGACGCCGGCAGGGCCATGGCCATGTACCCGCCCGGCTGCGCGGGAATGGTTCGCCCGGCTTGGAGCAGGCGGCCGGCCAGCAGGTCGTGGCGGTCCGGGCAGCCCAGCAGAATCAGCGGTTGCCGGCGGCCGACTTCCGTGAGTTCCGTTGCCTTTTTGATCGGCAGGGGCGCAACGTCAAGTTGGGCGGCCGCCTTGTTAATCTCCGCCGCCGCCGTCAATTCCAGTGTCGTCGGCGCGGCGCCGAGGACGATGGTGGCGTCCTGCAGGCACATGCCGCCGGCGCCTGGCTGGAGCGATTTCGGCGTGGGGATGATGTTGACTTCCGGTATGACACCGGCGGTCAAATCCATGAACGTCCAGCATAATCCGAAGATGATGGCGGCCAAATTACAATGATTCATAGCGCGGATCAAGGCCATGGAAACCCCTCAATCAAAGATTGCAATACAATTGTTCATAAAATATACTGCACCAGACTATTCCGTAATGGCGCATAGAATATACTCTGCCAGGCAATTCAGCAATAGGCTTGTTGCAGCAATTTTCTGGAGTTTTGTGATGCGGGCCGACGGCATCCATCTAAAAATCGGCGTTTTCCGCCTGCCGCGCCAATTCACCGGACATGCGCCATTTGGTGTGCGCAGCGTCGGGCATTACCGTTTATCGCCTCCCTTCCACAGCTGCGTTTTCCCGACTAGTTTCGTGCAGTTGTTTTGGTGCCTGTCCGGCGCCGGGGCGGTTGTTTTTAACGGGATTGCACGACGCTTGCAGGCCGGGCAGTTGGCGTTGTATCTGCCGGCAATGCAGCATGAATGGTATCCGGTGGAGGGCATCTGGGAATTTTACTGGCTGACCATGGATGGCCCCTTGGCGGAACCTCTGGTACGCGCGTATGGGATGGGAGCGGATGTCGTTGACGTCGGCCCCCCCCCTAAAACGCTGTTCCGGCAGTTGTGTTATACTATGCGCCGCCATTCGCGCCGCAGCGAATTGATGGCCGGCGAACTGGCATTCCGGATTCTGACGCGTGCCGCCATGCTGGGACATGGCATCAAGGACGCGATGATGGAAAACGCGGTTGAACTGATGCATCGGCACTGGCCGGAACAGTCGTTCAATATCAAGGTTATAGCGGGTGCTCTGGGGATGGATCGTTCGATCTTAGCGCGCCGTTTTCGTCGCGCGCACGGCATGGCGCCGGTGGAATATCTGCACCGGTTGCGCATGCAAAACGCCATGTCTTTTTTGCAAAACACCGATTTGAAAATCGGCGCCATTGCCAGCAAATGCGGTTTCCGTGATCCGAATTATTTTTCCCGCATGATTCGCCAAACCGCTGGTCTGCCGCCGATGCGGCTGCGCCACCAATTGGTCACTTCCGAAAAAATCTGAAACGATCGGGGCCGCGCAATGGCTTCCTCCAGTTTGTCTGCGGTGGAACTAATTAGTTCCGGATGCCGGGGGAAGGAGGGCTTGCTTGATCTTGTCGATGGCGGCATCAAAGTCCGCCGGCGCCACCAAATAAAGATAGGCCGGCTTGCCGGTCAGGTCTTCAATATCCATGGCCAGTTGTTCGT
>CAZYXU010000356.1:0-1989 GCA_964650945.1 uncultured Verrucomicrobiota bacterium
GAAGCTGGCCAAAAAATCGCTGGAGTCGGCCATTAATTATTCGCATGGCCAGTCCGATCTGAATGAAGATGCGCGGGTGCAGTATCACAACCTGATTCAGAAGCAGGCGGTGGTCGGCTTGGTGGATCGCCGCAACGCCGTGCGTCAGTCGCAAAACATCCAAATGGAACAGGCGGCGGCCGGGCCGGCGCAATCGCAGCGGCCGATAGCACAGGCGCCGGCCGACCTTTCCGCCAAGGAAAACGACAGTTTGCGCGTGGTCTCGGAAAAAATCCTCAAACAACAGGAGGCGGCCGCCGGCGTGGATCAGGCCATCCGCGTCACCATTCCGGAAGGCGGGCGCCGACTCGAGTTCCACCGGTCGTTGCAGGTGGATCCCAACACCCCCATGACGGTCAGCTTCCGGTTCTGTCCCGGCGCCGGCCTGCGTCCGATCATCGCGGTGGCACTATTTCTGGCGCTGCTGGTTTTTTATTATGTGTTTTTACGCCACGCCGGCGTGCGCCGTAAACACGATGTTAGCACTGATAATTTCAAAGCGGAATGAACCGCAATTAAAAACAGGTGGCGCGCCCTTCGATGAAGGGCGCGTCTGACGTTCGTTTCATCGAAACGAACGCTACCAAGCCGTATCAGTGTTGGCGCCGCTGTTTTCAAGCGCCATCCGGCCGGGCGGCAACTCACTCTTGGGCTGTTCCACCGGGCGGTGTTGCATATCATCAATGCAATCGGGATCGTTGCGTTGAACTTTGATGGTCCAGGACACCTCCACGTCGCGATCGCCGCCGATAACGAAGCGGTTGCCCGCAACCTTTTGTTTGACGAACAACGTGGCCGGTGCGCCGATCGGGGTAAATACATAGCTTTCCGAACCGACCAGATTCAAGGCCGCGTAGTAATCCGGCAGCACGATGACGGCCTGCCCGTTTCGAAGCACGGCATTACCGGCATACATATTCCAAACCACCGGACTTTCCAGGCAAAAATGACGCAGCAACCGGTTTTCCGGGTCGAGCGGATGGTCAATCGCAAACGCCTTGGCCGTCCATAAGCCATCACCCTTGGTCGCCCGGCACATGACCCCGGTACCGCCATCCAAATACAGGCTCCCGTAAAAGGCCATGGAATTGTCTACATAGTTGGTTACATTATATCCGATGGCGATACGGTTATGCCCGTTCAGACAGCTCGCTCCATAGCCGATGGCGATATTGGTGGATTTACCGTTTGAACGGTATCCGATGGATATCCCGTCGTAGTCGCCGTCGGCATAGGTGCCCAAAGCCACCCCCCCCATATTGTACCGCGCAACCGCACTGTTTCCGATCGCCACCGAGCTCTCGGTACTGCCATACGACAGGGCATCATTTCCGATGGCGATATTATTGTTCGAAGCAGCCGCACCCGCGCCGATGGCGCACACACAGCCCGTAAAAATGATATTGTCGCCCATGAACAGGGATTGCTGGTTCGTCACCGGGCCGGTAATCGTGCCGCCTGCCAGCGGGAGCTTGGTCGGATCCAACACGTTGGTCAGGCCCGCTCCATTCCCGTAAAACACCGCATTGGTCACCACTACGCCGGTCAGGGTGCCGGTCGCGGAATTGGCGACATCCGCACGCAAGGCGTACAACGCCGACGCCAACCGTTCCCGCGGCGACAGCACCTGGCTGCCAATGGTGATTTCCATGTAGGCCGGCCCGGAATTGAGCGCCGCAGCCAGACCGGCGGTATTGCTCGCGCCGATCAACAGGGAATAGAACCCATCGGCTGCGGCCACGGTTTGCGTATCCGCATACAATACGTTACCACCGCCGGCCGCGTCATACAGGGAGACAATCACATTGGTATCCCCGGTAAAGGGACTCCAGGACATTCCCCTGTTTTTAGCCGGCAGGTTTTGTAAGTGATTGTAATTAAAGCGCCAAGGTTGTTTGGCAAGTGTTTCTCGTGAACTTTTTAAAAAAGTGTGGCCTACCTTGAATCCGA
>CAZYXU010000357.1:0-1966 GCA_964650945.1 uncultured Verrucomicrobiota bacterium
GGATGGGCAAATGGGTCACCACAATCAGGTTCAGTCTGGCCTGCGCAATCTCGCCATGCGTCAGCAGCAGGCACCATGGCAGAGCGATCTCCGCCGTCCAGCCGGCATCATCCGCGCCGGTGGCGGAGCGCCAGGGGATGTTCCAGTTTTCGCGCTCGCGCCCTTTTTCGCGGGTCATGCGGAAATCGGCCCGCACGTTGGCCGGGTTCAGCAGAAACTGGTAATACAAATTCCCGCCCGTACCGGGGTCGAACGACACCTGGACATTATTCTCGCGCTGCACGGTTTCGTCGTGCTTGCGGTGAACCGGCGGGTTGCGATCTGCGGCGGGATGCGCCACCGCAAAGGCCACATAAAGCCATTCCTGGTCGAAAGTCACCCAGGCTTTGTGCCGGTGGGTGACTTTGCCGGCCTCGCCGACGATATTGAAGTTGGTCGTGGGCGCGGCCGCGGCCCAGCAATCGTCGTCCAGGATGCCGTCAATTTTCGGCGCCGCCGGGCACGGCGCAATCGTCATTTCGGGTATGACGGGATTCCAGGTAGGTTCCGTTGCGGCCCAGGCCGCCGTGCCCGCCAGGATGACCGGAATAATCGCTGCGTTTTTAATGCGTGTCAGCATGCTGCTTCCTCCTACTTGGTTAGCCCGCGTCAAGGCGGCGGGCGGTCAACGGTTTCCGGCGATGACAGCGCCCACGGCCGCAATGGCCGCCATGTGCTGCTCGCGGTGTTTTTCCAGCGTCGCCCGCCAACTGGTTTGCAGAAATCCGTAAAGGCGTTTGGCGGCGATGTTTTTGCGGCAGAATTTCACCGTCTCGGCGAAATTGGCGGGTTTCGACGATATCCCGCCGGTGGGGATCTGGTCGAAGCGCAGTTTTTCCAGGTCCAGGTAGGCCTGCACAGGTTTCAGCCGCAACGGCTTGGTCATGTTCGCGCGCGGCCGGACCGGATCGTCCATGAGTTGCGGATTTGCCCGGATCAGCACGGTCGCCGGATGCACCCGCTTGTAGTACCACCAGTTGCTCTGCAGCACGTCCCGCCGCATGTTTCTGGCGAAATCCAGGGGATGGTACCACTGGTAATCGGACCAAATCCACGGGCGGGCGCCGTGTCCGCGGACCGCGTCGCACAGCAGGTTCAAGTCATGCCAGTACAGGTCGAACTGGCGGATGACCGTCAGGCGGTTGTAAATCTGGTTGACGGCGGTTTCCTCGTCCATGCCGAGGTGGAAAAAGCGCGGGCCGTCAAAAATCTCGCAGACCTCGGCGATCAAGTCGCGGCAGACGCGGTAATAAGTTTCCGTGGCGAGCATGCGCGAGTACATGCCCAGCCAGATATCGTGCGCCGCGGCGAAATTCAGCTTGGGAACGATTTCGATCCCCAAATCCCGCGCGGCGGCGATTTCCTTTTTTAAACGCGCCGGAGTCCAGGCGTTTTTGACGGCGATTTCCGGGTGGCTGCGGTAGGCAACGCCGTCGCCCAGGTCCAGCACGACCATGTTCATGCCGGCCGCGGACATGGCGCGCAGGATATCCCGCCAGAGCCGCTCGTCGAACCTTAGATACGGCTTGGCGACGGCTTCGCTGGTTTTGTTTTTAAAAAGGGATTCCGGGCAATCGAACCACATGTTGTAGCTCAAATGGACGAGGTTGGCCCAGATGGGCGGCCGCGGGGCGGTTTTTTTCATCGCTAATCCTTGGTGGCGCCAATCTTGACAACCGGCGCCGCCGGCCGTGCCGGCTGCCGTTGAGCGTCATGCAGGCGCATATGCATCTGTGCGGGTGCGAGTGTAGGCGGCAGAGCAATGCCGGCGCAAGTGGAATGTTTTGCTATTTTGTTGACTTTTTTGCGCATGGGCTCCCTGGCGCGCCTTGCCGCTGGCCAGCATGTCTTTCCTAAGCCAAGCAAAAATGTCTGTCAACACTCGTTTAAAATGTCCCCATAATTAACTCATTTAAAATGTCCCCTT
>CAZYXU010000358.1:0-1954 GCA_964650945.1 uncultured Verrucomicrobiota bacterium
CCCGCCATGATCCCGGCGGATAAGGTGCTGGCCCTGGCCGACCGCATGACCGCCAAGACGTGGAAGGCCACCCGGGAAGAATTGCGCGCGCTGGCCGGCGGCTGATCACCCGTCCGAGGAACCGCGAACGGGCGTTTTTTTGTAAGTCCGGGCTTCATTTTTTGCGTGGGCAAGCTCATGTAATTCGACGACGGTAATTTGCCAGTCACACACAGAGCAACGCACCACACCGCCGGACACCGATGCCAGAGCGCCGCATTGCAGGCACGCCAAATCAGGACGCGCCGCAATAAGATCAAGCGCCACCAGTTTTTTGCCGAAGATTTTTTCAAGCTCCCGCAAGTATTGACCGCGCAACTTGCGCCGGATAGCTTGCCATTGCCGATAGCCTTGCATCCGCGTCAGGCCAAGCACCGCGGCCACCGCCGGCGACGATGGAAGCGCATATTTCAATTTTGCTTGTGTGTTTTCGAGCTTGGCATATCGGATAACCCCGCCCAGGATGCGGCGGTTTTTCGGCGCAAACTCTTTAACGATACGGCGCAACCCGGCATAGTCATTGCCGCGGATCATGCCGAAAACATAATCAGAAACCCATTGCATAAGCCGATCCCGCTGTTGATCCGGCGCACCCGTGAACATATTCGCCGGCATGTTATAGCGCAGCGCGATTGATTTTAACAACTCCATGTTGCGCGGCATAATCGGCTTGCTACGCCATAGCCAACGGATTCTTTTAGCAATGCGCCTTGTCAAAACCCGGAACGCCCCAGCATAAGCGCCGTCATACCGCCCCCGCGCCGCCGGCTGGTATTCCGACGCGTAGAACATTGATTGCAGATAGCAAACCTCTTTTGCCGTAAGTAGCTTTACCATCCCGCGCGCCCATTGCTTGACCGTATCAGGCACCGCCGCCAATGGCACCAAGTCAATTTCATCCGGCACGCCTGGCTTGCGTTGACGCTTCCGGCTACAGCGCAGATAATCCAGGACGCCGGCGCCCATATTCCAAGGCGGATATTCGCGCCACGCCCCGGCGCGATCCTGTTCAAAGGCGTATCGCATACGGGCAAGGAATTCCACGCCATGCTGATTGTCCCGCAATGCCGAGACCGCCGCCGCGTCGAATAACGCCGCCCGCCCCTGGCCGCCCGTCCCCGGCATAGGCGTAATCCGCCCCAGGCGCACCCACGCCGAAAGGGAACGCGCAGAGACTCCCAAAACCCGGCTTGCTTCCCGCGTTGACAGTGTTGTTTTCACTTATGAAGCAAATGTTACACCGTTACAGAATAGGAAGCAAGTATATTTTTTAACCCTATGAAAAACGCATTGAAAATTTATTTAACCAATGAATACAGGGGTTTTGTAGCAAATCCGGTTGACAAACTTCCCCTATAGGTAGAAAGCGGAATTAATTATTCAATCGAAAGGAGCGCGAGAATGAAAACAGTTCTGAACCCCATGCGCGCCGCCCGGCTGTTGGCAGGCATGCGCCTAAAAGATGCTGCACTAATCGCGGGCTGTTCACTCAATTTTATATCGGTCTGCGAAAGGGGAAAGCGCCGGTTGCGACCGGACGTAGAGGCGAAACTTTTTGAAATCTACACGATCAATGGAGGCGAAAATTGAGCGCACAAAACATCCAACTGGCCCGGCTGGCTATTGCCGGCTTATCACGCACCGAGCGCGCGGCCCTGCTCCGGGACTTGACCGGCCAATCCGCCGAGCCGCCCCCGGAGCGCCTGCTCCGCCGCGCAGCGGTTGCGGCCCGGCTTTCGTGTTCATTGCGATTGGTTGATTTGCTGGCCGTCAAAGGGACGTTGACCCGCGTCAAGCTACCCGGCCGGCAGCGCGGCAACGGTTTCCTCGAAAGTCAAGTCGCGGCACTGTTGGCCGGCAAAGGCGGCACTCCATGACTATTGGCGAATTAACAACCCTGCTTGATGCCAAGCGC
>CAZYXU010000359.1:0-1953 GCA_964650945.1 uncultured Verrucomicrobiota bacterium
GGGCCTCGCCCCCGGAGAGCGTGCCGCTTTCGCGGTCGAGCGTCAGGTAATCCAGTCCGACGTCGTTCAAGAATCCCAGGCGCTGGCGGATTTCCTTGATGATCTCCCGGGCGATCTTTTCCTCCTGCGCCGGCAGTTGCAGGTTGCCGAAGAAAGCGCCGGCCGCGCCGACGGACATCCGGCAGACGTCCACGATGGATTGGTCCGCCACCCGGCAGGCGATGATTTCGGGCTTCAAGCGCGCGCCCTGGCAGTCAGGGCAGGGGCGGCGGCTCATGTATTGCTGGAGTTTCTTGCGCACCAGTTCGCTGTCGGTCTCCGTGTAGCGCCGTGCCAGGTTCGGCAGGATGCCCTCGAACGGCTTGGCGTAGCGGCGGTAGCCGCCGCCGCGCCAGTAGCCGCACTCCACGTCCTCGGCGCCGGAGCCGTAAAAGAGGACTTTGCGCAAGGCGGCGGGCAACTCGCGGAAAGGGGTGTCGAGGCTGAAGTTATAGTGCTTCGACAAGGCGCGCAGCAGGGCGTTGTAATAGATGATCAGGCGGCGGCCGCCGCGCCGCCAGGCGTGGATGGCGCCGCCGCTGATGGACAAGTCCTGGTTGGGCGCCACCAGGTCCTCATCGAACACCAGCCGCATGCCCAGGCCGGAACAGGCCGGACAGGCGCCGTGCGGGGCGTTGAACGAAAAATGCCGCGCGGTCAGGGTTTCGAAACTGATGCCGCAGTCAACGCAGGCGTTTTGTTCGGAAAAAATCTTTTCGGTTTCCGGGCCGTCGCCGGTCCGGCACAATGCGCGCAGTTCCCCGCCGCCATGGCGCAGCGCCAACTCGACGGAATCGGTCAGCCGGGTGCGGATGCCGGGCTTGATTGCCAGGCGGTCCACCACCAGTTCCAGGGTGTGTTTCAAACGCCGGTTCAACTTCGGCGCCTGGTCGATTTCCACCTGGGCGCCGTCAATGCGCATGCGCACAAAACCCTGGCGGCGGGCGGACTCCACGATTTCCAGGTGCTGCCCCTTGCGGTCGCGCACCAGCGGCGCCAGCAGCGCCACCCGGGTCCCCGCCGGCAATTGCGCCAGCCGGTCCACGATTTCCTCGGCGCTTTGCCGGCTGACCGGCCGGCCGCATTGATGGCAATGCTGATGCCCGATGTTGGCGTAGAGCAGGCGCAGGTAATCGTGGATTTCCGTGCTGGTGGCCACAATCGAACGCGGGTTGGACCCGGCGGTGCGCTGCTCGATGGCGATGGCCGGCGCCAGCCCCTCGATGTAGTCCACTTCCGGCTTCTGCATCTGCTCGAGAAACTGGCGGGCGTAGGCCGAAAGGCTTTCGACGTAGCGGCGCTGGCCCTCGGCGTAAAGGGTGTCGAAGGCCAGCGACGATTTGCCCGAGCCGCTCAGGCCGGTGATCACCGTCAGGCGGTTGCGCGGCAGGCGGACGGTGATGTTTTTGAGATTGTGCTCGCGGGCGCCCGCGATGATGATCTGATTGCTGCTCATGATTGGGCATTTATATCATTTGCGCCCCGGTCGCCGCAATGCAATTTGTACCGTCGGGGCGTGCGGGCGCAAGACAAATAAGTTGGTGTAGTGCGGTGCCGGGGATGCGTAGCGAATTCCGTTCGAAAAGCACGGCGGCGAGTGCGAGCCGCACAGGCGTTCTTTGGGGTGTCTGGCGCGGGACGCGCCCCTGCGGGCGTGGTTGCAGGCGGTGACGCAATCTTGAGATTAGCGTCACCACCTGCGCCCGCCTGTGCGGCTCGCACCGCATCCACCCCAAACTTGCCTTGTCTTTTCGAAACCCTTCGACAAGCCGTTTCGACAGGCCGTTTCGACAAGCCGTTTCGACAGGCCGTTTCGACAGGCCGTTTCGACAAGCCGTTTCGACAAGCCGTTTCGACAAGCTCAAGGCCCTGAGCAGAATCGAAGGGCTCAAGGCCCTGAGCAGAATCGAAGGG
>CAZYXU010000360.1:0-1928 GCA_964650945.1 uncultured Verrucomicrobiota bacterium
TGGGCATGGTGGCGGAAAACAGCATGGTCTGGCGGTCCCGGGGGATCAGCCGGATAATCCGGTCAATCTGCGGCGCAAACCCCATATCCAGCATCCGATCGGCCTCATCCAGCACCAGCACGTTGACATCGTCCAGCCGCACGCGGTGCTGCCCGATGTGGTCCAGCAGGCGGCCCGGCGTGGCAATCACAATGCGCGGCCGCCGGCGGAGCGCCGTAATTTGTTTCGTCATGGACTCGCCGCCGATGAGCACCACCGATTCCAGGCCGGAGGCGGCGGCAAATTTCATAAAGGTTTCGTTGATCTGGATCGCCAGTTCGCGGGTGGGCGCCAGCACCAGGCCGCGGTTTCTGTTCTGGGCCAGGCGCATCAGCATGGGCACGCAAAACGCCAGCGTCTTGCCGGTGCCGGTTTGGGCAATGCCGATCAAATCCTTGCCTTCAATGGCGATGGGGATGGCTTTGGCCTGGATGGGCGTCGGCGTGGTAAATTTCAACTTCTCGATCACCTGCAGCAGGCCCGGCGCTATTCCCAGTCCGTAAAAATTGGCGGCCGGCGTGGAATTATTCATAATATGCTCCAATGCTGATGTTCGGCCGCTTCCGCCAATCTTCATGTTGGCTGGCCGTCCGGACGAACTTAACCTGACCTATTCATGAAGATTTTAATTCTTCATGAATAGGTCACCCGAACGGCTTCGACGTGAGCGACTTACGTCGCTCGTGCTCAGGGTTAGCCTTGAGCAAGCCGGCGATTTATGCCGGCGCGTCGAAATTTCAAAGCCTTTGGCTTTGAAATGCTTGTGAATGAAAATGTAATTTTCATGAATAATGCAGGTTAAGATATTTGACGGCGCTTGGCAAGCGGTTACTCGCCATCCTCGATCAGGGCGGCGGCGCGCAATTGTTCGACAAACGCCGCCAACGCCTGGTTGCGGCGCTCATTCCAGAGCAAGGCGCAAATTTTTTCGCGCACATCCGCCAGCGGCGGCGGCGCGGCGGCGGGCCGGCCGGCGCGGTCCGGGCCCGCCTGGCCGTCCGCCAGCTCGGCCGCGTGCTGCGCGTAATAAAAGGCGATTTCATCCGCATCCGGCGGCGGAATCGGCCCGGTGATCTCCCGGATCACCTGCTCCACCAGCAGGGCTTCCGTCAAGCGGCAACACACCTCGCGATAATTAATCCGCTTTTCCCGCACTCCCGCCGTCCAGGCGGCCGGGCCGCCGGCCGCCGCGATCAAGGGCCGCAACCCGCCGGCCAACTGGTCGTCGGGCACGGACAATTCCCGGCGGCGGGCCTCCTGCAGCAGCAGGCGGCGTCCGACGGCAAACTCCCGCGCCTGCGCGCGGAGTTCCGGCTGGCGCGCCGCCAGGGCTTCCGGGGGCAGCCGGCCGCGGCAGACCTGCTCGAGGCGCCGGTACTCGGCATCCAGTTCCGCGACCGTGACCTCCTCGCCGTTCACCCGTAAACTCATGGCGCGCTCCCGGTTTCCGCGCAGACCCACTGCCGGTAAGCGGGATGGCTGGCCAGCACCGGCAGGACCAGGATTTCCGGCACGGCGTAGGGGTGATGCTGCTTGATCAAGTCCACCAGTTGCTCCGCCAGGGTGGCGCGGGTCTTGGCGGTTAAAGCGATTTCCGCGGTGTTTTCCTGCTTGCCCTGCCAATGATACATGCTCTGGATCGGGTATTGCTGGACGCAGGCCGCCAGCCGGGCGTCCAGGATCATTTGCGCCAGCTCCGCGGCCGCGCCGGCCGTCGCCAGCGTCGTTTGCACCTGCACCAATTCTTCGCGCATATGATAACCTGCGAAAAAAACGAATTAAAGGGTTGCTTGCAAAAGGTTGCTTTTGAAAGCAGCTCGAATGGTGAAAAAATACACCTGGTTCAAGCAGAATTGCAATCTTATTCCGCCGCATACGGCGAATCGGGG
>CAZYXU010000361.1:0-1919 GCA_964650945.1 uncultured Verrucomicrobiota bacterium
CCCCGGATTTGTTCAAGGGGGCGCGGCCGCTGGCATGTTTTGTGGCCGCGCCGTTGCTCCTGCCGCGGGCGCTGGCGGCCATCCAGGCCGCCCGGCGGCGCATTCCGGAAGACGTGCTGGTGGTGAGCGTGGTTGAGGAAAATTACGCCGACTCCATCCATACGCCGGTCGTGGCCATGGTCAAGCCCGCCGTGCAACTGGGCCGGGAAGCGGCGCGGACCGCCTTGCGGCTGATCCGGAATGAACCGGCGGAGCCGGTGCGCAAACTGGCGTTGAAAATGGAATCGCCTGAAGCGCTCGCCGGCTGGCTGGGCGCCGGCTGATACAATCAGATTGGGGCAAGCGGCCACTTGGCCGCAGACGTGTCGCCGGCCATGAGCCTGTCTCCGCGAATGGCCCAGCATTGACATATCCGCCAGCCGCAAAGAAAAGGCTTGTATGCCTAGGAACCCTATGCTATAGGGGAGCAGGCAAACTGAAAAATGCGGCAGTCATCGCGGATTTCAAGAAGGGAGGCGGGCATGGACATTTCGCCGGAACTGGTCAAGGGCACGGTCGTGCCGATTATCCTCAAGTTGCTCAGCGAACGGGCAATGTATGGTTACGAGATCATCCAGGTGGTCAACGAACGCACCGGCAACCTGTTCGCCTGGAAAGAGGGCACGCTTTATCCCTGTCTGCATCGCCTGGAAAATCAAGGCATGATCGGCGGTGAATGGCGCGAGTCGGAGACCGGCCGGCCGCGTAAATATTATGTCATCCGCCGCCGGGGAATGGCCGCGCTCCGCGAGCAATGCGCGGAATGGACGGCCTTCTCCGCCGCGGTGAATGCGCTCTTGTGCCAGGAGGCGCGCGCATGAATACGGATGCCCATACGCAAGCGTTCCTGGATGCCGCCGCCGCCGGATTGGCGGGCGATCCGGAAGTCCAGCGCGAGGTCCGCGCCGAACTGGCCGCGCACCTTGACGCTGCCGCGCGGGCAGGGCAGGCCGCAGGGCTTACCGGCGATCAGGCTGCCGCGCAGGCGCTCAAGGCCATGGGGCCGGCCGCCGATATTACGGCGGACCTGGTATCCGCCAATCGCAGCCGCCTGGCATGGCGCGCCCGCGCGCGTCTGGCCGTACAGGCCCTGCTGGTGCCGGTCGCCGTTCTGCTGGCCCTGGCGGTGGGAATCCGGGCGCTGGTTGGCGGCGGTGAGCAGTGGCCGCTGGATGTGATCACAGGGCTGGGTTCCGACATCAAGATACTCAACCCCCTGGGGCACTTGCTTCCCGCCAGCCGCGCGCCGCGCCGCCTGACCGCTGCGCAGAAGTTAATATTTTACGGCGACACCGCCCGCCGCGGAGTAGCGTCCCGGGAGCGCGCCATCTGGGAGGCGCATCCCACCAACATGGTATATTTGAACAATTACCTGACGCTGGCCATGGCCAATCTCCGGGAATTCGGCGCCAGTCCGGAAGCGCAACGCACCGCGCTCGAGCCGGAACTTGCGTTGGCCGCGGAAGCCGAGCCGGGCAACGCCCGCTTCCAGTACCTGCTGGCCGGGCTTCTGTTAAAGGAATCGGCGGATATATCCGTGACGACGCCGGCGGTGTCGAATGGCGCCGCTGGGCTTTCGTTGGCCATCAGCAATGCCGCGGTGTTTGACCGGGCGATGCAGGAATTCCGGGCGGCCGCCCAAAAGCCGTATTACCGGCGCTACGCGCAGGACATGCTCCTCGAGCGTTTGGCGATGCTGGGCGAACCGCAGACACTGTCGGAACAGCTTTATCGCGTTAGCATGGCGGCAGGTGTGATGGTGCCGGATTTGTCTGGCGCCCGCACCCTGGGACGGGCGGCCTGCCTGGCGGCGGAACGGGCGGCCGCCGGGCAGCACCCGGATGACGCCCGGGCACTGCTCGAAGGTTGCTGGAAAATGG
>CAZYXU010000362.1:0-1914 GCA_964650945.1 uncultured Verrucomicrobiota bacterium
AAAGCCAGGCGAGTTACGCGGTTTTCCTTGTATTGCTCCGCCCCTTCATATCTTCGTGTTCTTCATGGTGAATGAACAGCCGTTTTCAGGTTTAAAAATTTTTTTGCGAAGGAAGCACGATGAACGACAAGGCTATGTCCATGATCCGCGGCAAGATTTACGTGGCGGGAGACAATATTGACACCGACCAGATCATTCCCGCCCAATATCTCAACCTGGTCCCGACCATTCCGGCGGAATACCGCAAACTCGGCACCTACGCCCTGAGCGGGCTGCCCGCCGAATATCCCCCGCTGGTTAAGCCCGGCGCGGAACGCGCGGAATATGTCCTGATCCTGGCCGGCCGCAACTTCGGCTGCGGCTCGTCCCGCGAGCACGCCCCCATCGCCCTCGGCGCCGCCGGCATCCGCGCGGTGGTGGCGGAATCCTATGCCCGGATTTTCTTCCGCAACGCCATTGCCACCGGCGAACTGTTTCCCTGCGAGACCGTGGACCATGATTTGCGCCAGCATTTCCAGACCGGCGACGATGCGGAACTGGACATCAACCAAACCCGCCTGACCAACCTCAAGAGCGGGAAATCCTTCCAGTTGAAAACCCTGGGCGACGCCGGGCCGGTGATTGCCGCCGGCGGCATTTTTGCCTACGCGCGCCAAACCGGCATGCTGACGGAAAAAAAGGTTGAAGGATGAATGATGCATGATGAATGGCGGAATATTTTCATAATTCATCATACATAATTCATAATTATTTTAAATGGAGCCACGCATCATAGCCTTTGCCAATCAGAAGGGCGGCGTCGGCAAGACCACCACCGCCGTCAACCTGGCCGCCGGCCTGGCGGAGCGCCATCAAAAAATCCTGCTGATTGATCTCGACCCCCAGGCCAATGCCACCAGCGCGCTGGGCCAGGAAAAAAAGGCCGGCGGCAGTGTCTATCTCCCCCTGCTGGGTGAAACCCAACTGCGCGATCAAATCATCCCTTCCGGCGTCAAAAACCTGGACTTGATCCCATCGGAAATGGACCTGGCCGGAGCGGAAGTGGATATCGCGCGCTCGGAACGTTACCTGCACCGGTTGCGCGAGGCGCTGGCGCCGCTGGCGGAATCTAAACGGTACCATTACATCCTGATTGACTGTCCGCCGTCGTTGGGCATCCTGACTTGCAACGCCCTGGCCGCCGCCCATGCCCTGATCATCCCGGTGCAATGCGAGTACCTCGCCCTCGAGGGGTTGAGCATGATTTCGCGGCTGGTGCGGCAATTGCGCGACAGCGGCGCCAATCCCGCGCTGGAGATCGAAGGCATTGTCATGACCATGTTCGACGGCCGCACCCGGCTGGCCGCCCAGGTGGCGGAAGAGGTCCGCCGGCATTTCGGCGCGAATGTTTACGAAACCCTCATTCCGCGCAACATCCGCATCAGTGAAGCGCCCAGTTTCGGACAGCCGGTAGGCATCTACGACGCCCGCTCGCCGGGCGCCAAGGCTTACCGTAAACTGGCGCTGGAATTCATGCGCCGGCGCAAACAAACTGCCGCCGCCGCGCCGCCGGCGCCGGTGGAACCTGCCCCACCCATGCCCGCCGCGCCCGCACCCATCCCGGCGCCCGCCCCTCAATTTCAGACACCCGATCCGGCCGGAAAATAACCGGGCAAGAGAAGCGGGACGAGGGTATCCCGGTGCACCTGAAAGTTATCGCGGCGCATAGCCGTTTCGACAGGATCGAGGACCTGAGCAAAGTCGAAGGGCGCCGCTCCCACGCGGATTACTTTATATCCAAACAACTCGTAATTATTTTATGGCGGCGGAGATAAAAACCATGACGAACAGCGCCACGGTTTCGATCACGCCCAGCACCATTAAATAATTACCGAAGCCCTTGCCGGTTTCCGCCATGGCATCGGCGGCGCCGGC
>CAZYXU010000363.1:0-1910 GCA_964650945.1 uncultured Verrucomicrobiota bacterium
CGGCGCATTTCCGCCGCCACTTTTGCCATCTGCGCATCCGGCCGGCTGTCCATCAAGGGATCGTTTGGCGGCATTTCCGCCGCCAGGCGGTCCAGCGCCGACCACTGGAGCATTTCGACCTGTGCCTTCCATTTCCGGCAGCGCTCGTGGATATATTGCATGGCGAAAGCCCGGCGGGCATCGTCAATCCGGAATTCTGCCGGGATGCCGGCGGCGGCCGGCGTGTCAACGTCGAGCGCCGGATCGTACATCGGGAAAAAACCGGCGCCGGCAGCGTCCGGGGCGCCGGGCGCGGTTTCCGGGCGATAGCTCAATGCGGCGCGGTAAAGACCCAGGCTCATCGCCTCGAGATCTGCCAATTCCTGGGACTTGGCGCAAAGTGTTTGAAATGCGGGGTCATCCGGCCGGCCATTCCGCCAGAAAACGCGCTGGAAGTCGGGGAAGGCCTGGATGCCGGCGGCGTTTTCCCAGGCATCGGCGGCGCGGTCAATGCGCAGGATCAATTGCTGTTTCCACAACTCCAGGATCACCGGGCCTTTCTCCAGCGCCGCCAGCCCCTGGCCGATGGTCATCAACCGCGTGGCAATCGCCAGGATCAGGACCAGCGGCAGCGAGATTTGCACCAGGACATCGTTTGGACTCAGGGAAAAAAGCTTACGGGGGGAGCGGCCGGAGAGCGCGTCCAGCGCTTCAAATTGGAGGCGGGCGTTGGCGGAGTGGTCAGGCATGGCGTTTTTCGTCAGTTCCCCTCAAGGCCGCGGCGCCGATGTAAGCCGCCAAAGCCTGCCGCAGCGATTGCTGGTCGGCCAGCAGGGCGTCATGGCTTTGCCGGGTGACCGCGGCCAGATTGGCAAGCGTCGCCGACAGTTCGTTATAACGCCGCGCATTTTCGCGGCGTTCCGACTCGGATTGCGCGCCGGCCTCCTCCAGGCAGCCCGCCACGCGCTGAAGTTGCCGCGTATCCTCCTCCGCGCACGCGCGCAGCGCCTGGACTGACTCGGCCAGTTCCGTGAATTTGGCCGATTGCGCGGCCTGCTGCCGCGCGGATTCACGGACATCGGCGCATAATCCGTCGAACCCGGCAAGGCCGGCGCGCAGTCCGGTTTCCAGCCCGGCGATTTGTTTCAGGAATGCATTGGTTTCCTGTTGCACCCGCGCGGTGTTTTCGATGGCGCCGCCCGCCGCCTGCAGTCCGCCGCACAATGCGTGCATGGCGGCTTCCTGGCGTTCCATGCGCTCGAACAATCCTTCCAGCATTTGCGGGCGCAGATTTTCGGCGAAAATCCGGCTGGCCTGACCGAGTTCGCGGAGGTCGGCGGTCAGGCTTTCAACCGTTTCCGTGAGCGTCCGGCGGCTTTCCGCCGGGGTGATGCCGGCCAGTTTGCGGAACAGCCATGGGATGGGGCGCGCGGCGAGGAAGGCGCCGACCAGGCCGGCGAGCGAACTGAGCAACGCGGTGGCCGTGCCGGCCAGGAGGCGTTCCAGGGCAAGGCGGATGGTGTCGGCCGTCGGCGCTTCCCGGGCCAGTTCCGGCACGCCGCTGACATACAACCCCATGAACATCCCGTAAAGTGTGCCGGTCAGCCCCAGCATCACCAGGAAAAAGCCGAAATGCGCGGGATACGGGTCCGCTTCCAGCGTGTGCGCAAAGGCCGGATTGGCCGGCAGCCGCCGCAGGATGCGCACCGCCTGGACCAGCGGGTAAAGGAGCATCAACAGCGGAATCAGCGTGGTGATCGTGCTGAGATCGCTGGACACCCTGGCGCACCAGGCAAACCAATCCGGCGGCAGGATGCTTTCCAGTAGTAGGTATTGCGGCGCCCAGACCCGCACCGCCAGTTCCAGATTCACCAACCAGGCAAGCATGGCCGGCGGCAGGCATGCCAGGCAGACCAGCGCCACCAGCGCCA
>CAZYXU010000364.1:0-1910 GCA_964650945.1 uncultured Verrucomicrobiota bacterium
ATCTGGCTGATCATGGTCACGCTGCCGATTTTCTGGCTGGGGTACCGGTTCTACGCGCGCTATTTGCATCAAACCCTCGGCAATTCCCAGGAAAGCCCGACGCCGGCGGTGACGAAAAATGACGGCGTGGACTATGTGCCCAGCCGGGCGCCAGTGGTGTTCAGCCATCACTTTGCCTCCATCGCCGGCGCCGGCCCGATTATCGGACCCACCGTCGCGCTGATTTACGGCTATTTGCCGGTGTGGATGTGGATTGTATTCGGGACGGTATTCATTGGCGCGGTGCAGGATTTCGCCACCCTCTTCGTCAGCATGCGCGAAGGCGGTCAATCCATCGCTCAAGTCGCCAACCGTACGCTGGGCCGCGCTGGATTTTTACTGGTAATCGCCTTCAGCGTCATCATGCTGCTGTTATTGACTGCCGCCTTCCTGGGATTGTCCGCGGCCGCCTTGACTTCGCTGGTGCCGCTCGCCGAGATGAAATTGGGCGGGCAAACAACATTTCTGCACCTGATCACCGGCGCCGACGGCGTGGTCCGGGCCAAAGTCGGCGGTATCGCCTCCACGTCGGTGATCATCATTACATTGATGGCCCCCATCTTGGGTTACATGACCTACAAGCGGAAAACGGCCACCAGCTTGATTTTCGTTATGGCCATTGCCATCTGCGCCATATCGGTGGCTGTTGGCATGTGGCAGCCCTTAACCATTAGCCCCAAGCAATGGATCATCATTCTGACATTTTATGTTTTCTTCGCATCCACCGCGCCGGTGTGGATGCTGTTGCAACCGCGGGATTTCATCAATTCATTTTTACTGTATGGCGGCATGGCATTGTTGCTTGCCGGCGCCGTGGCGGGCGGTCTGCGCGGCAACCTCATGCAAATCCCGGCGCTTAACCTGCAAGGCGGCACGAACGCGCTGGGTAACATGTGGCCATTCCTGTTCATCACCGTGGCCTGCGGGGCGATTTCCGGTTTCCACGCCATGGTCGCCGGCGGCACCACCTGCAAGCAAATCGCCCATGAACGCCAGGCATTACCCATCGGTTACGGCGGCATGTTGCTGGAATCCATCCTGGCGGTGCTGGTCGTCATGGCCGTGGGCGCCGGGTTGTCGCTCGCCCAGTTTCAAGGCATCGTGTTTCCGACAGCGCCCGGCGCCGCCAGCAATCCCGTGCTGGCCTTCGCCCTGGGCATGGGCGGCCTGCTGCACAAATCTTTGAATATGCCCATGAGTTATGGCACGGTCTTTGGGTTGTTGATGGTGGAGGGCTTTATCGTGACCACCCTGGATACCGCTTCGCGCCTGAACCGCTACCTGCTGGAGGAGCTTTGGCCCGTGCTCTTTAAAAATCCGCCAAGCTGGCTGCGCAGCCATTATTTCAACGCCGCCGTGGTGACCGCGGCCATGTTCTTTTTGTGTTACACCAACACTTTTAAATACATCTGGCCGATCTTCGGCAGCGCGAACCAGTTGATGGCGGCGCTGGCCCTGATCGTGGCCGCCGCCTGGCTGATGGTCCGGCGGCGCACCCGCTGGTTCATGCTGGCACCGGCGGCATTCATGATGGTCACCACGCTGGTGTCGCTGGCGCAACTGCTTTTCAATAAATACCTGCCCGCCGGCAATTATCCGTTGTCCGTTACCGCCCTGCTGCTGATCGCGCTGGCCATCGGCGTCATCCTGATTGCCGTGAAAAAATTCGTCTTCCAGCGCCCGCCCGCCGGCGTGAATTAGGCTTTGCGGCGAACTCAAGGCAACGTTTGTCTTTCACCCCGCGCGCCGCGCCCCGCGCCAAGCTTGCGCGGTGGGGTGTAAAACAAATTTGCTGGTGTAGTGCGGTGCCGGGGATGCATAGCGAATTCCGTTCGAAAAGCACGGCGGCGATTTTGGGGTGTCTGGCGCGG
>CAZYXU010000365.1:0-1909 GCA_964650945.1 uncultured Verrucomicrobiota bacterium
TCCATTCGCCTGGCGCGGGCAATGTTCAATCCCGATGCCCGGGTATATGCGGATTACCACGACTTGGCGCGCGATCCGGATTTGCAGTGGGTGATGATCGGATCCTGGAACTGTTTCCACGCCGAACAAGCGGTGGCCGCTTTGGAGCAGGGCAAACATGTGTTTTGCGAGAAACCGATGGCCACCAGCTTGGACGGTTGCCTGGCCATGCAACGGGCGCAACAAGCCGGCGGCCGGCTGTTTGCGATGGGGCTGGTGATGCGTTATTCTCCGCATTTCCGGCAAATCCACGAGTGGGTCAGCCAGGGCCGGCTGGGCCGCATTCTCAGCATGGAATACAATGAAACCCTCCAACTGGGGCACGGCGCGATGATCCACCAGGACTGGCGGCGCCATACCCGGAATGCCGGCGGCCATTTGCTGGAGAAATGCTGCCACGACATTGACCTGGCCAATTGGATGCTGGCTTGCCTGCCGGTGCGGGTGGCCAGTTTCGGCGGGTGCGGCTTCTTTGTGCCGGAAAACGAGCCGCGGCGCCGCGAATTGTTTCTGGATTTGCCCAACCCGGAAACATTGGGTAAAACCCGCAACCAGCATCTAGAACTGGTCCGGCGCAATTCGCCCTTTACGGCCGACAAGGATATTGTTGATCATCAGGTGGTTATCTGCGAATATGCCAGCGGCGCTTGCGTCACCTTCCACACCAATTGCGCTTCCGCCCTCCCGGAGCGCCGCATGTATATCTGCGGCGACCGCGGCGCGTTGCGCAGCGATTCCCGGGCTAAGGTTCTGGAATATTGCCCGCTGACCATGCAGTCCGGGCTGGATAACACCGATATCGTCAATTACTACAAGCAGGCGGGCGCGCGCGACCAGGTCGAAGGCCATGCCGGGGGCGACCGGATTATGTATCGGGAATTGGCCGCCACGCTCGTTGACGGCGCGCCGCCCAGCGCCGGCATGCGGGAAGGACTTTGTTCTTCAATCGTGGCTTTGGCCGCCGACGAGGCCATGGCCACCGGGCGGGTTGTGGATCTCCGGCCTTACTGGGAAAAGTCCGGCCTGGAATGGAGCGCCTTATGATCAATGCGCAAAAGGGATTGCCGATGGCGGTGGATTTGACCGGGGATTGGGACTTTGCATACCAGCCGCCGGACGCGGCGCCGCCGGATGTTTTGCCCGAAGCCGGGGAATTTGCGGCCGCCATGCCGGCGCCGGGGGTCTGGGACGATCATCTCGACCGGTTGCGGAAACTGACGAGTTGGAGCAAAGCGTGTTTTAATCCCAATTACCGGCCGGTGGAGTTTCCCTTGGGCACTCATCCGCCCAATGCGTCCTTGCCGTATTTGCTCGGGACGGGCTGGTACCGGCGGACAGTGAAGATAGACGGGCTGGACCGGCACAGCCGGGTGCGGTTGATGGTGGGTGGCGCGGTCAGCGCAGCCCGGGTGTGGTTGAACGGCCTTTGTCTGGCGCATCAAACAACGCATCGTTTGCCGTTTGCGGTGCGGTTGGATCCCTGGATAAAACCGGGCACCAATGACCTGGTGATCGCGGTGTCGAACCTGGCGCAGAACAAAGAGAGCTGCGACTTGCGCGGCTACGCCGGATATAGCGCCGGAATTTGCGGTCCGATGGCGTTAAAGATCACACGGCATGCCCTGCTGGAAAACTTTTACTTGCGCCCGGCGGATGGCGGGCGGACTATCCAATGGCAGGTTGACGTGCTGGGTGCAGCGGGGTCGAGGAATTTGCAGACGCGCTACCGGCTGGCGGAACGGGATTCGTGGAGGACGGTGCTGGCCGGGGCGGCGCCGGCGCGCGGACGAACGGTTAGCTGGACGACCTCCTCCCAAGGTGTGAGCTGGTGGTCTGATCGTGATCCGCGGCGATATCGGGCAATCTGCGA
>CAZYXU010000366.1:0-1887 GCA_964650945.1 uncultured Verrucomicrobiota bacterium
CCGGATGTGTCGCCGCTCGGCATTGATGAGGTCCGCCGGGAAGACGATGATTGGGTGGTCGTTTTGAGCAAGCCGTGCGGGTTGAATCTGCCGGCCGGCACGCCGGTGACGGAGAACCGCGCCGACAATGGCGGGATATTTCTGCCCGGGGCAGTAAACGTGACCGTACCGGGCGAGTGGACCGAATTGAAGGGGAGCATCGGACTCAAGCAATGGTGGCCGGGGACGGCTTACGCGCAGGTCGTGGTCATCGGGCTGCGGACCCGGGAAAAACAAAATGCATTGTTAATGGACGATTTTGCGCTGAGGATATTGCCGGATTAAGAAATAAATTACAGAGACGGTTTGACAGTCAGGCTGAATCATGCTCCAATATTAGAAGACAGTTATTAATATAATAAAGGGGAGCGAGATTACCTGCCGCGAATTGCGGTCTGGCGTTCCCGAATGCGGCACTGCCGCTTAGGAGTGCGGCGGCTTGTCGCCGCTTTAAGGCGCACGCTTGCTTACGCCATCCAAGGACATATATGCTTCTGGCATAAACTGTGTTAATGAGAGGGAATATGAAATTCATCAAATCCGCCGGGCTGCTTTTTCTGACCTTAACCTCCGCATTCGGCCAGACCACGGTTTACGTGGCAACCACCGGCAGCGACACGGACGGCAACGGCTCGGAAGTCAATCCGTATCTCACGATCAGCAACGGCGTGGCGCAGGCGTCGGCGGGGGATGTCGTGCTGGTCAATCCGGGCGTATATACCCAGAACGTTAATGTTTACATCACCAAGGACATCACGGTCAGAGGAATGCATGCGCCGACCGGCGTGGTGCTCACCACCAGGTATCCGGATGTCAATTATTCCTCGCGCTGTGTGCGGGTGAGCAGCGCCGGCGCGGTTTTCGAGGGGTTTACCCTGGAAAAGGGGTATCCGCCGAATAATTTCGTTAATCAATATGGTTGCGGCGGAGGAATCCTGGTGGAAGCCGGCTTGGCGACCAACTGCATTGTCAGGGAAAACCTGGGGTGGCGCGGCGGCGGTGTGGCATTGTTCAACTCCAATGCAGTGATGCGCGGTTGCTGGATTTCAAACAATTATTCCGTGTATGCAGGCGGAGGAGTGATGTTCGGCGATCATTACGGCGATAAAGGCGGCGCCAGCCTGCTCGATAGCGTTGTCAGCAGTAATACAACCCCGGTAAATGGCGGCGGAATTTACACTAAATCAACCAATGGCGTAATTTCCAACTGCACCATTGCCGCCAACTACGTGTCCAACAGCGGCGGCGCCGTGGGTGGTGGGATATATATTCTAGGCAAAGGGATGCTGATAACCGATTCGATTATAAGCAATAATACTTCCGAATTTGGCGGTGGCGGGATCGGCATAAGTACCGTGGGCTATCCCATAATCCGCAATAATCTGATTGTGGGAAATAAAGCCAAAACAGTCGGCGCCGGGATTCATTCGTACCTGACATCCCGGACTGGCGGCGCCATGATCAGCAATTGCGTTATCAGGGGAAATCAAGCGTTAGCTTCCGGAACAGCCGTTTTTGGGGTTGGACTGTGCGATGGATATACGCTCACGGCAACTTCTTCCGGAACGCTCGCGGTGGTGGACACTAAAATTATTGAAAACGGAGGCGACCGTTGCCGGTTCGGCGGCGGCGCATTTATATACACGCATGGCACGGCGTCATTTCACAATTGCGAGATCATCAGCAACAGCCTTGTCAATAACTGGAGCAGCGGCGGCGGGATGCTGGTCTGCACCGGCAGCGCCAGCGTGGTCGTGCAAAACTGTTTAATCTCCGGTAATCGGACAATCATTGGACCAAACGGGAGTGGCGGCGGATTGTTTTTTTCGGGCGAACTGGGCGCCAAAT
>CAZYXU010000367.1:0-1872 GCA_964650945.1 uncultured Verrucomicrobiota bacterium
CGTAAAACCACGCATACACGGATTCCATGGCGGACCGGCGCACCAGGCTGCCCAGAGGATGCGCCAGCGCGATGACGGGCAGGTAACGCCCGTTATTGGCCCGGATACTTTCCTGCCATTTGGCCTTGTCCCATGTCAGCGGCGGCCGGGGCGTTTCCGCCAGCCGCCGCAATTCCTCGACGGTGGTCACGAAGCGTTTTTCCCAGTGGTAATCAATTTCGCCGCAGGGGTGCAGGGTCACCGCGGTAAACGTGCCGGCCGGCGTTTCCACCACGCGCCGCCGGCGCTGGTGCCGGCCGGGAAGGTCTTCAATGACCTGCTCCTCCTGGCGTTGGACGGGGAATCCGAAAAAACCATACTGCAGGCCGGGCGCCGAGGTTAAATTGTCGGCCACATCGCCGATCAATTCCATCAGGCGCGCCCCCGCCGGGTGCCGGCGGGCATGCGGGGAAATCATCACCTCGATCGGCACGCGATCGGGCTCGCGGAACGACCAGGCGGTTTCATACCTTTCTTTATGCGTCATATTAGACTTTCTTTCAAAAGTGTTCAGCATTCGGCATCCAGTGTTCAGCACAAGAAGTTCGCCATAACGTAAAGCGTTGATCTTGAGTTGCTTGTAACCACGCTGACTTCTGGACACTGAATACTGCTTTCAAAACGCGAGTTTTTGTAATGGTCGGGATTGTTCCGGGCGCGGCGCCGCATCCAGACAATTAATAATTTCCGACTGCAACACCGCCTGGATCACCCGCTGCTCCCGGCGTTCGATCATGCCCATCAGACGCTCCGCCGCGGCCCGGCCCATTTCCTGCAACGGCTGGCGGACAATCACATGCGGCACGGTGGAATTAACCCATTCCCGGGGATCATCCCGGTAAGTCGCCACGGCTAACGCCGGGGTTTTCGCCGGCAGCTTGGCCGCCAAAGACGGCCAGATGCTGCCCACCGAATCGAAGACCGCCGCGGGCCGCAACCCCGCCACCCGCTCCAATTCGGCGTCCAGGGATGCGGCGTCGTCCCGCAGGACCACCAGCCGGTCGTCCGATTCAATGCCCGCCCGCGCCAGCGCCTGGCGATATCCTTTCAGACGCGCGGACCGGTGCGAGTGAAAAATCCCGGCTATCCGGCGGTGCCCGGCGCGCAACAGGCATTCCACGGCGCGCCGGGAATCCGCGACGCTGTCGGACACGACATAACTCAGCCGGTCGTCGGGCATGGTCCACGCGCCAATCACCATCACCGGCAGCTTGCCGTGCCACCGGAGCAACTCCGCCCACCGGGCCTCGATGATGCCAACCCCCAGGGTCAACACGCCATCCACCCGGAATCCGTCAAAGGTGCGATCCAACGGATCGCCCATGGTCCGGAAAGTCAGGGCATAATGGCCCGGATGCAAGGCCGTTTCAATCCCGGCCATGATTTGATGGTAATAACGGTCGTTGAAAAACGTCCGCTCCTTGAAAGCGCCGGTAATGCCAATGGACAGGCTGTCGCGATCCGCCACCACCAACCCTTTGCGGCCCCGCCCCTTCAGATGCGACTCGCGCGTCAATTCCGCAATCGCTTTGGCAACCGTACCGCAGGAAACACCGCTCATCTGGCTGAGAGCCCGGACGGACGGGACACGCGCCCCGGGCGCCAGATGTCCGGCGTCTATTTTTTCCAAAATCTTCCGTTTAACCTGCTTATATGCCGGCTCAACGCAATCCTTGTCTATCGCAATCTCAAACATAATCCGCTCACCGCTGACGTTGTTATAAATTTATCGATAGACATTTATAATACATTCAATAATATGTCAATGATTTTTATTTTTATTGACAAATATAAATATTCCTATATTTAAATGTAATAGTTCATTTAACGATT
>CAZYXU010000368.1:0-1842 GCA_964650945.1 uncultured Verrucomicrobiota bacterium
AAAACGCTCCGGCGATTTCGCATCGGCCGGTATCTGCAATCCCGTTTCCTGCTGGAATAGATCGATCGTGTAATCCTCATAACCCCAATCGAGCGGGTTGTCCTTGAATCCGGCATGTCCCAAGGGGCCAAGCGCGCATGAAAGAAAGAATGCCGCGCCCTTCCAGGCGGGAGATGCCCCATACAAATCCGCCAACTCTCCCACAACCTTCAACAACCCGGCTTGCACCTGGGGATGAAAGTAATTCAGGCCTCCGGGCGCGCCGTGCGGCGCGGCAAATTTGCCGTTTTTGCCGACGCAAAACAGGGTCGGCGCGCCCTGGCGCACCTCTTCCTCGGTGGCCGGCGAGGCCGCCCTCAAATCGAGTGTATTCTGGTATTCGATCCCGGAAATAAGGCTCTGGCCGTTGCGCTCGAACATCCGCAGGATTAAACTGATATAATCGCGATTGGCGTCTCCGCCGCCGTAATTATTTTGGGAAAAAGAATATTGCTTTGAAGGATAGAGGACGCTGGCATACATAAAATGCCCCATAATATAAAGATTATTCCCCTCAAAACGCATGCGCCGGATCATATTTTCCGTGGCAGTCAGCCAGTTGCGATAAAATTCCGGGTGATCTATTCCCGCCCAATAATGCGTGAACCAGCGGCCGACGGGCCCCGCATAATGCGTAGCGCTCATTGTCCATGGCCCGCGCTCGGTGTGATATCCCGTCAAACGGTCGCCGGCATCGTTGATTTTTATGGCGGGCAGTTCGTTCGTAATTTCATAAACTGTGATTCTGGCGGCGGCCGCCGGCGCCCGCGCGCCTTGGAGGTTAAAGATATGCACCGCTTCGTCCTCTTCGTTCGCCCAATAGAGAATATGCAGTTTCTGCATGCGGTTGCTCAAGGGGTGCAACGCATCGCTCAACACGGCGGCCTCTCCGCGCGCAAAACCGCCGATTTTCCAGAGATACATCGCGGGAAACACTCCGGCGCCTTCCATGATATTCACCTGGAAATTACGCCGGGCGTCATCCGGCCATTCGATCACCGCCAAGTGCGGCGCATATAACCGCTTAATCTTGAAGCGATAGGCAAAATATAACGCCGGATCGTTTTTAGCCAACGTCCGATAAGTTCCCGCCGGCCCGTTGGTCACGATGGTGACGACGTCCCGGGTTTGCGCCGATTTGGCCTGCGCGTTGCGCGCGACAAAATCGTTCGTCGGCGGCTCCGCCGCGCAATGCATGCTCCAGATTTCCTTCAACTGCAGCCCGTCTTCTATCTGCCGCCCTTCGACCACGCATTGGGTGATAAGCCCCACCACCGCGACTTCGTAATCGCGGCGCGCGATCCGGTTGGTTACGCCGGCCAAATCAAACCGGAACCGGTATGCGCCGCGCGGCAACGGCCCGGCTTTCAGACTGCCGGTTAAATCCAGTTGCCCGTCCAGCCGCAATGCGATCGTCTCCGCACTCAAAACTGCCCTGCTGTTTTCATCCATAATTTCGCAGGTCAAAACCGGCGGGGAAGCCGCCAAGGCTGTATTCATCAAGGTAATATTTAAATCAATTGGTTTTTCCTCATCAAAGATCGGCTGCGCCATCCCCGCCGGCGCCACTTGAATCGGGCCGTAATAAGGCGGATTGTAATAGCCTTCGTTCCCCCATTGGAACGGCCGTTGATAAACCTGCACAAGCGGCCATTGGGATGGATCGGTTTCCGGCGCGTCCCAGCCGGCGGCCAGATTCCAACCGCCGCGCCAGGTCGCATCCGTCATCAGCCGCAAGACGCTGCCGTCATTGCAAAACGCAATGCCTTCGGCCGCCAACCGAAAACCTCCGCCATCCGCCGC
>CAZYXU010000369.1:0-1837 GCA_964650945.1 uncultured Verrucomicrobiota bacterium
TCGTCTCCTTCATCCCGATGTTTTTCATCAGCGGCATGATGGGTCCCTACATGCGTCCGATGGCGCTCAATGTGCCGCTGACGATGATCAGCTCCATGCTGGTGGCCTTCACCCTCGTGCCGTGGCTGGCCAACAAGCTGCTGAAGGCGCCGGCGGAAACCGCCCGGCCTTACGACGTCCGCACCACCCGCACCTATGCCGTTTACCGCCGGCTGACCGCGCCCTTCGTGGATTCGCGCCGGGCCGCCTGGCTGCTGCTGGCCGGCATGGCCGTGCTGTTCGCCGGCGCGCTGCTGCTGGCCGCCACCGGCCGGGTGCCGCTGAAAATGCTGCCATTCGACAACAAGAACGAATTCCAGGTCCTGATGGACATGCCCGAATCCGCGCCGCTGGAAATGACCGACGCCCTGGCGCGCGCGGCGGAGGATTATTTGCGCGGCGTGCCGGAGGTCACCGACTTCACCACCACCATCGGCGCGCCCTCGCCCATGGACTTCAACGGGCTGGTCCGGCATTACTACCTGCGCCAGGGACCCAACCTGGCGGACATCCGCGTCAACCTGCTGCCGCGCCGGCAGAGGAAGCAATCCAGCCACGACATCATCCTGCGCATCCGCAACGATATCGCCGCCCTCGCGGCCGCGCATGACGCCCAGCTCAAGCTGGTGGAAGCGCCGCCCGGCCCGCCGGTGTTGGCCACCGTCGTGGCGGAAATTTACGGCCAGCCGCACCAGCAATACGACGAATTGATCGCCGGCGCCCGCCAACTGGCCGCGCGCCTGCGCCGGGAGCCGGGCGTGGTCGAAGTGGACGACACCGTGGAAACCAACCAGCAAAAATGGTTTTTCCGCGTGGACCGCGACATCGCCGGCCGCAGCGGCATCGCCGTGGCGGATGTGACCCAGGTCCTGCGCCTGGCGCTGGCCGGCCAGATGGCCGGGACGGTGCATGCCCTGGCCGAGCAGAACGAACTGCCCATCGTCCTGCGCCTGCCGCGCGAAAAACGTTCCGACATCGCCCGGCTGGCCGCCCTGCCGGTCAAGGGCCGCCAGGGCCAGTTTGTCCAACTGGGCGAATTAGGGCGGTTTGAAGAGCAGGTGGAAGACAAGACCATTTTGCATAAAAACCAGGAACGGGTGGTCTATGTCACCGCCGAGATGGCGGGGCGCGGGCCGGCGGAAGCCGTGCTGGCCGCGCAAAAATGGCTGAAGCAAAATCCCCTGCCCGCCGGCATCCGGGCCGTCTGGACCGGCGAAGGCGAGTGGAAGATCACGGTGGATGTCTTCCGCGACCTGGGCATCGCTTTCGCCCTGGCGCTGCTGGCCATTTATGTCCTGCTGGTTTACGAAACCGCCTCCTACCTGCTGCCGCTGGTCATCATGATGTCCATCCCGCTGACGCTGATCGGCATCATGCCGGGCTTCTGGCTGTTGAACCTGCTGGTCAACCGCCCGGTCGGCGGTTTTGACACCCCCGTGTTTTTCACCGCCACCGCCATGATCGGCATGATCGCCCTGGGCGGCATCGTCCAGCGCAACGCCATCATCCTGATTGACTTCATCCGCGTCAACACGGCGGCGGGACGGCCCTTGCGCGAAGCCATCCTGGAATCCGGCGCCACGCGGTTCCGGCCGATTTTCCTGACCGCCGGCACCACGCTGCTGGGCGCCTGGCCGATCACGCTCGACCCCATTTTCAGCGGCCTGGCCTGGTCCATCATCTTCGGCTTGTTCGTCTCCACGCTCTTCACCCTGCTGGTGATCCCGGTGGTTTACAACCTGATCTATGGGCGGAAAGTGAACCCGGAAAGAGCAGTTTGACAGGGTGGACAGGATTA
>CAZYXU010000370.1:0-1836 GCA_964650945.1 uncultured Verrucomicrobiota bacterium
ACATGATGTCCGCCAGCACATTCCAGGAACCGAACTCCGGCACCAGGCCGGGTTCGCCGGTGTCGCCGTGGTAGTTTTCCGTAAACGACCCAATGGCCTCCAGCGAGCGGGCCAGCGTGCGGAGCGTCCGCACTGCCAAATCTTCCGCCTCTTTTTTAAATCCGTAGGTCAGCAGCGCGTTAAACATGAAATAACACAGCGGAATCCATACCGGCCCCTGCCAGTTGGAATTGGTCAACCGGTCGGGATAGCCGAACCGGGGCGGATTGCCGCGCCGGGCGTTGTTGTAATATTCGCTGGCGCGCGACAGGCTGCGGATGCCGTGCGGGCTCAGGAAATGTTCCGGGCTCAAGACATACCGGCGCAGCATGGCCGCGGCGCGGTCGGGCGGCGCCACGCCGGCATAGAGCGGGATCAGGTTGGAGGCGGTTTGAAAGGCATACGGCGCCTGCACGGCGCCGCGCGCGCCGCGGGCGCGCAAATGCAGGATCAGGCTCCCCTCGCAGAGATTATAAGCGGCGTAAGTCTGCTCTTCCTCCAGCCAGAGATGTTGATTGATCGCGCGCGCCAGCGCGGCGGCCTTGCCGCGGCATGCCGACTCCGCCGCGTCCGCCCCCAGCCGCCCGGCCAAGTCGGCCAACGCTTGATATTCCAGCCACAGCCAGGCATTGATGTCGGGCGTGATCACCGTGCCGGGCTGGAAAAACGAAACCACGTCGTTATCCATGCCGCCCATGAAAACCGCCTGCCAGCGGAACAATCCGAATGGCGCGGAAAAATGGGCTTCATAATAAGCCAGGTATTGGCGCAACGGTTCCAGACGCCGTTCGCCCCATGACCGGTCATCGGTCCGGGACACATACAGCCAGGCGCCCTGAGCCATGAACGGATGCGCATGCCAGGGCGGGTGGGTATGCGCCGGCCCGTCATGGATGTGGACCACCCCCGGGACAAAACCGCTGCCCGCCTGGTGCGCCAGGGCGTTGTCCACCAGGTGGCGCAAATACTCGGGTTTTTGATCGTATGCCAGGCGCAGGGCGATATGATGCGCATCCCAGTAATACATGGTGTTGGCATAGCCGTCCCCGTGCGAGGGGGTCAGCCAGGGAAACGGCAAATGCGGGCCGGGCGGACAGATCAGCCGGGGCAGAATGGATGCAATATGCCGATGGACCCGTTTCAAAACAGACGATTTCGCTGCTTCCATAATGCTTGCGCCCTCCACCTGATCAGCGTTCGTCAGTGCCAGACCGCCGGTTACGACCAAGCCTTATGCCAGGCTTCCTGCAAATCGTCCGGCACCAGCGACGCCACTTCAACCAAGCCGGTGCTTTGCGCCGCCCGGGTGGCCGCTTGCCCCAATAATTCGGCGGCAAAAGCTTGTTCCACCGTGGTGGCCGGCGGGACAGCCCCGCGGATCACCCCGTAAAAATGCCGGACAACCTCCGGCGCGGCATTGTAATGAATCCGGTCCCGGTAATCAAACCGCCACTGACCGACGTCCTGCGACGCGCCAAACCGCGGATAAACGGCAACCAGCCCCGTGCCATGATTGTCCGGGGCCGTATAACTGACGCGCATGACGCCCTCCGTGCCGGTTAATTCATATTCCCGGCTGGTATAACCGCGCGGCGAAAAATAGCATTCGACGTATGTTCCAAACGTCCCGTTTTCAAACTCGATCAGGCAGGCGGCATTGTCCGGCACATCCACATCCCGTCCGAACACACACCGGTCGTCCACCCCCGCCGCCGGCGGCCGGGCCCCGCGCCGCACCGCGTCATTGCCGACGCTCTCCTTGCAGGCCAGGCGCTCCGAACAATCGGCGCAGCGCAA
>CAZYXU010000371.1:0-1829 GCA_964650945.1 uncultured Verrucomicrobiota bacterium
CGCCGTAAGCCACCCGCGCCGGGCCGACCAGGCCGCCCTGGCCCCCCAGGAAAATCGGGGGCTGATCCAGCAGCACGCCGGCCGGGACATCGCCGAGCAGCGAAGGCGTGGCCTTATCCTGGTGCGGCGTGAAGTTGAAATGAATGTAACCAGATCCGACTTCGCTGTGATTTTTGCGGGAGATCCCGCCGGCCATCAGGCAATCGCAGAAATTGATCAGGCTGCCGAGGGTGACAAACGGTAGCAGGACGGTTTGTTTCAGGCCGACCGCATGAGCGCCGCCGGCATCCTCTTCCAGCAGGCAGCCCGGCCGCACATGGGCGCCGCTGCCCATCTGGGCGCGGTCCAGGAACACCGATTGGCTGAAATACCCGCCTTTTAACTGCACTGCCGCGCCCAGTTGGCAGTCTTCCACGGTGGCCGGGGCTTCCCGGCCGATTTCACAACCGGGTCCGATGGACGTGTTTTTACCGAGAATCCGGCACCCGGGATGGATGACCGTTCCCGGGGCGAAGCGTTCGGGGGGGATTTCCGGGGCGATGCATACGGATTCCGGGCATGGGATTTGGATTCCGCGTCCGAGCAGTTGTTTTATGACATCTGATGGCATGGCCACTAAATATGCCTGATCCGGGCATACATTTCAAGCGCATTAGAACCCAGGCCGGCGGTCAGCAATATTTTCCGACAATCCGGCGCATTTGGTCGAAGGAATTTTCCATGTGCTCGACCATTTCGAACTGCACCCGCGCGCGATCGAGGTTTTGCCCCGGGCGGTGGGTTTTGAAATAAACGTCGCCCTGGAGGTAGTCGGTGAGAAAGCGGATACCGATGATCAAGGTGATCAACTGCCCGGAAAACGCCAGGTGCTCGATTTCCACCGGGATGAGAAAAGCGCCGGCGGATGCGAGATAGCCTGATACCAGCGCCTCGAACATGCGGAGGTTCATGCCGACGCGGTCGGGGTCGGGCTCGTCTTCGGCGCAGGTCCGGGTGATGGAACGCACCATGTCGCCGAAATCGTACAGCACGCAGCCGGCCATGACGGTGTCCAGGTCAATCACGCAGATTCCCCGGCCGGAGTCGTTGTCAATCATGACGTTGTTGATTTTGGTGTCGTTATGGGTGATGCGCTCGGGCATGCTGCCGCGCTCGATTAAATCCGTCAGCAGTCCGGTCATGGGTTTGTGCTTCAGGCAGAAATCAATTTCAGGGCGGGCGCCGGCGGCGCGGTTATGCGGATCGCGGGCGATGGCGTCCTCCAGGGCCTCGATCCGCCGGGGTGCGTGGTGGAACCAGGGGATGGTTTCGTGCAAGCGCGGCTCGTTCCAGTCGGACAGGTCCGCCTGGAACTGTCCGAAGGCGCGCGCCGCCTCGCGGGCCAGGCGTTCGTCCTGGCAGATGTCGTAGGTGCGGGCCTTGGTGATAAAAATATAAGTGCGCCAGAAATCGCCCCGGTCATCCTGGAAAAAAAGCCGGCCATCGCGGGCCGGCACGACGGTCAGGGCTTCGCGCTCCGGCTGCGCTCCCGGGCGGCGGGCGATTTTGCCCCGCAGGTGGGCGGTGACCCGGCCGATATTGTCCATCAGGCGCGCGGGATCCTTGAAAACGAAATGGTTGATACGCTGGTGGATGTATTCGTGCGGAGTTTGGTTGGCCAGCCAGCGGACGTGGTAAGTGTCGTTGATATGGCCGGTGCCGTAGGGTTCGGCGCATTGGAAGACGCCGGGGAGGTTGAATTCCCCGCCGATATGCCTTAAAAATTCCCGGGAATGCCGCATAGGCGGGGGATTATGCTAAAAGAACCGCCTGACTGTCAATAATTTACT
>CAZYXU010000372.1:0-1822 GCA_964650945.1 uncultured Verrucomicrobiota bacterium
TTTGGAGTGCGGCGGCTTGACGCCGCTTTTCCGTTCCGGTATCGAGCATTGTGGCAAAGCGGCGTCGAGCCGCCGCACTCCAAAGTTATAAAATCTCCCTCGCTCTGGACAAACTCCAGATGCCACACGCCGTGCGGCGCTACAGGAGAGTATGATCCAAAAAATAAAATTTGCTTTGCTTCCAGCCGGCAAATTGCGCTATATTAAGGATGTTTTTAGAGTTTGTTCGTTGACGGCTCCGGCGTTTTTGTATAACGCTCTCAACCGTTAAACCATGCTGAAAAGGAAGCCATGCAGGAGAAATATCCATTTGCGGAAATTGAGGCCAAGTGGCAGGCTTACTGGAATGAAGCCGGCTTTTTCAAGGCCGACCAGGAACGCACCGATCGCAAATATTACTGCCTGATGATGTTCCCCTACCCTTCGGCCGCCCTGCATGTCGGCCATGGCCGAAACTATATCATCGGCGACGCCGTGGCCCGCTATAAAATCATGCAGGGCTACAACGTCATGACACCCATGGGCTGGGACGCCTTCGGCCTGCCGGCGGAAAACGCCGCCATCAAGACCGGGACCCATCCGCGCGTCTCCACGCTGCGCAACATCGCCACGATGAAACGCCAACTGCGCGCCTGGGGTGTTTGTTACGACTGGGATCGCGAAGTGACCGCCTGCCTGCCGGAATACTACAAGTGGACGCAATGGATGTTTCTGCAGTTTTACAAGCACGGCCTGGCCTACAAGGCCAAGGCGCCGGTGAACTGGTGCCCATCCTGCGCCACGGTCCTGGCCAACGAAATGGTGATTGACGGGCGCTGCGAACGCTGCGAGACGGAAGTCGTCGAAAAGCATCTGGAACAATGGTTCTTCAAGACCACGGCCTATGCGCAACGCCTGCTGGACGACCTGGGTAAACTGCCCGGCTGGCCCGAGCGGGTGAAGACCATGCAGGCCAACTGGATCGGGCGCAGCGAAGGCGCTCAGATCCGGTTCAAACTCCAGCCGCGCGCGGACGGCCGCGCCGACCCCTGCGCGGAAATCCCCTGTTTCACCACCCGGGTGGACACCATCTTTGGCTGCACCTACATGGTGTTGGCCCCCGAATACCAACATCTGGCGCAAATGTCCCAGGGCTTGCCGGAAGAAGCCGCCGTCATGGAATTCGTCCGGCAGGCCAGCCGGATCGCCGCCAAGGATCGGCTGGCCGACACCGCGGAAAAGCAGGGCGTGTTCACCGGCCGGCATGTCATCAACCCGTTCAACGGCGAAACCATCCCGCTGTGGGTGGGCGATTACGTGATCATGAGCTACGGCGCCGGCGCGGTCATGGCTGTGCCGGCCCATGATACGCGCGACTGGGCTTTCGCCCGCAAATACAACCTGCCCATCCGCCTTTCCATCCAAAATCCTGAACAAAATCTCCGCCTGGCGACCATGGCCGGCGCCTTCTGCGACGACGGCATCACCGCCGATTCCGGTGAATTTTCCGGTTTGCCCAGCGCCGAAGCTCGCCGACGCATGACGGCATATGCCGCCCGGCTGGGGTTCGGCCGGGCGGAAGTGAATTACCGCCTGCGCGACTGGCTGATCAGCCGCCAGCGTTACTGGGGCGCCCCCATTCCCATTATTTATTGCAAGGACTGCGGGATGACGCCGGTGCCGGAAAAGGACTTGCCGGTGCTGCTGCCTGACGATGTCGAATTCCGCCCCACGGGCGAATCGCCGCTGGCCCATTGCCCGGCCTTCCACGCTGTCAAATGCCCCGCGTGCGGCAAACCCGCCCGCCGGGAAAGCGACACCATGGATACCTTTGTGGATTCCA
>CAZYXU010000373.1:0-1811 GCA_964650945.1 uncultured Verrucomicrobiota bacterium
ACTGAACACTTTTGAAAGAGACTCCAATGTGTTAAGTTGCTTTAAAATTTCAGGTGCCGAACACCGAACACTGAACACCGAACACTTTTAAAAGAAACACCCTTAACCATGACCACTGACACCGACGCACCCGCCCATTTCGTCAAGGAAATCATCCAAAACGACCGGCTGGCCAACAAGCACGGCGGCCAGGTGGTCACCCGTTTCCCGCCCGAACCCAACGGCTACCTGCACATCGGCCATGCCAAGTCCATCTGCATGAATTTCGGGCTGGCGGAAGAATTCGGCGGACGTTGCCACCTGCGGTTCGACGACACCAACCCGGCCACCGAGGATGTGGAATATGTCGATGCTATCCAGGCGGACATCCGCTGGCTGGGGTTCGACTGGGGCCGGCACCTGCATTTCGCCTCCGATTATTATCAATACATTTATGAATGCGCCGAGCGGCTGATCCAACTCGGCCGGGCCTATGTCTGCACCTTGAGCACCGATGAATTCAAGGAATACCGCGGAAATCCCACCCAGCCGGGCCGCCCCAGCCCCTGGCGCGAACGGCCGCCGGCGGAAAGCCTGGACCTGTTCCGCCGGATGAAGGCCGGCGAATTTGAAGAAGGCCGGTACGTGCTGCGCGCGAAAATTGACATGGCTTCGCCCAACCTGCACATGCGCGACCCGGTGATTTACCGCATCCGCCATGTGCCGCACCACCGCACCGGCGACGCCTGGCGCGTTTATCCGATGTATGACTTCGCCCACTGTCTCTCCGATGCGGTCGAGGGCATCACGCATTCCATTTGCACGCTGGAATTCGAAGTCCATCGGCCTTTGTATGACTGGTTTCTGAACGCCCTGGCTACCCCGTGCCACCCCCAGCAGATCGAATTCGCCCGGCTGAACCTGTCATACACCATGATGAGCAAGCGCAAACTGCAGCAATTGGTCCGGGAAAACCTGGTGCAAGGCTGGGACGATCCGCGCATGCCCACCCTGGCCGGGCTGCGCCGGCGCGGATACACCCCCGCCGCCATCCGCGAATTCTGCCGGCGCATCGGCGTCACTAAATTCAACAGCCTGACCGACGTGGCGCTGCTGGAGCATTGTTTGCGCGACGACTTGAACCGCCACGCCGCGCGCGCCATGGCCGTGTTGCGCCCGCTGCGCCTGACGATCGAAAATTACCCCGCGGGCCAGGTCGAGCAAATGGACGCCGTCAACAACCCCGAAGATCCCGCCCAGGGCGTCCGCCAGGTGCCCTTCAGCCGCGAGTTGCTGATCGAGCGGGATGATTTCATGGAAAATCCGCCGCCGGGTTTTTACCGGCTGGCCCCCGGCCGCGAAGTCCGCCTGCGTTACGCCTATTGCGTTAAATGCACGGAAATCGTCAAGGATCCCGCCACCGGCGAAGTCACCGAAGTGCGGTGCGTTTACGACCCGGAATCCCGCAGCGGCGCGGGCGCGCAGAAGAATAAAAAGGTCAAGGCCACCCTGCACTGGGTCTCCCAGCCCCACGCCCGGCCGCTGGAAGTCCGGTTGTATGACCGGCTGTTTACCGTCCCCGACCCCGGCGACGAGGCCGCCGTCGGCGGCGATTTCCGCAAGGCCTTGAACCCCAACTCGCTCGAAACCGTCACCGCCATGTGCGAGCCGGCGCTGGCCCAGGCCAGGCCGGGCGTTCACTACCAGTTCGAACGCCTGGGATATTTTTTCACCGACCCCGCGGACAGCCGGCCGGCGGCGCCGGTGTTCAACCGGACCGTGACCCTGCGCGACGCCTGGACCAAAACCGCCGGCAAACCGGCCGGATAGCC
>CAZYXU010000374.1:0-1798 GCA_964650945.1 uncultured Verrucomicrobiota bacterium
TTTAAAGGCGCATAGCTTGCAATGAAAATATTACACGTGGTGCCCGCCATTGATCCGGCGTGGGGCGGTCCGGCTAAATCCGTACCAGCGCTGTGCCGCGCGCTGGCGCTGGCCGGCCAGGAAGTCACGATCTTTACCACCGCTTGGCCGCGTTGCGGACCTTTTGAGCCGCCGGCGCCGCACGCGGAATCGGATGGCGCTGTGCGGGTGCGGGTTTTTCCCGCCGCGCCGTTCTGGCTTGACGCCAAGGTGCCTTCATCGCCGCAGTTGCTGGAAGCCTTGCGCACAATGGCCCCGGGTTTTGACGTGGTGCATTTCCATGTTATTTGGAATCCGGTCGTGAGTTTTGGCATGCGGCTCATGCGCAGGATGCAGCGCCCCTATCTGGTTGCGCCCCGCGGGGCGATGGACCCGGTGGTTTTTTCCCGCCATCACTGGAAGAAACTTCCATGGACTATGCTCTGGGAGCGCGCCAATGTGCAGGGAGCGGCGTGTGTTCATTTCACCGCCAGGGCGGAGGCGGAAAAAGCCGGCCAATGCGGCTGGCGCTTCCGTAATATCGTGATCGCCCCGAATTTGATTGACGTTGACGAATGGCGCAATTTGCCGGATCGCGCCTTGTTCGAAAAACGTTTCCCCGCATTGCGCGGACGGGAAGTGGTTTTGTTTGCCGGCCGGATAAATTGGGTTAAAAATATAGATTTGCTGATCAGGGCGCTGGTTATTTTGCGGCAAAAGCGTCCGGCGGCGTGTCTGGTCTGCGCCGGGCCGGATAACGAAGGCTATCGGCGGGAATTGGAAGCCCTGACCCGGCGGCTGGTCGCGGCGGAACACGTGATCTTCGCGGGGATGTTGCAGGGTGAGGATTTGCGCGCTGCTTATGCGCGTGCCGATATTTTCGCCCTGGTATCCAAACGTGAAAATTTCGGCATGGCCGCCGGCGAAGCCCTGGCCTGCGGCTTGCCGCTGGTCATCAGCGATGGCGTGGATTTGGATTTGCCGGCCAGCGACCTGGTCGCGCGGACGCGCCAGGAACCGCAGGCGATTGCGGATGCCCTGGCGCGGCAGTTGGCGTTGCGCGGGCAGGCCACCGGCATCGCGGCGCGCGCGCGCGATTTGATTGCCGGCAGCGCGGCCGGCGCCGTCGCGCCATTACTGCATGCCTATCATGCGGCAGTTCCCGGATCGTCCCGGATGCTCTAAAACCGCCTGTGCCAGGTTTCAATTTCTATGCGCATTTTATTTGTCAACCGGTTTGCCGATGGCGATCAGGTCCCCACCGCCCGCATGCTGCAAGACGTTGCGCATATCCTGGCCGCCCGCGGAAACCGGGTGACAATTCTGGCGTCGCGGGCGGATTATGCCGGAGTTGCCGCTCCGGATCGGATGACCGCCGGCATCGATGTCCGGCGCGTCTGGACGCCCCGGCCGCGGGTGTTGGCCTGGCTGGTGTTTTGGCTTCAGGCCTTGCTGCGCGCGCCGCTGATGCACTGGGATGCCTGTATATTGATGACGGATCCGCCATTTATGACGCCGCTGGCCAGGCTGGTGCGTTGCTTTTATACCAGCCGGCGGCGCGTGTTTTGGTGGACCATGGATCTTTACCCAGAATCTTTAACCGCGGCGGGCTTGATGGCCGCAAGCGGCATTCCGTGCAGGTTTTTATCGGGGCTGAACCGTTGGGGCGCGCGGGGATTGAGCGGAGTGATCTGCCTGGGCGAGCGCCAGCGGGAACGGCTGCAGCTTTGCCTGAAAGCGCTCCCGGCTCTGCCGGTCAGATGCGTTCCGCCTTGGGATG
>CAZYXU010000375.1:0-1791 GCA_964650945.1 uncultured Verrucomicrobiota bacterium
GAATTCCTGGAGAAAATTGTAATTGGCAAGGTCGCCGTGGCTGGCCAGGCAGTCCAGGCGGTGCAGTTCCAACTCCAGCGGGAAGGTGTCTGCGCCGATCATCCGCAGCAGCGTCGAACGCTTCATGCGCTGCACTTCCATAAACCGCATATGGTTGGCGATGCAGCAGGTCACGGCTTTGATGTCATCGTTGGCCATGCGCAGCCGTTTCATTACCGCCTCCGCCATCGTTGCGCCCACCGACGCATGCCCGTCGAAGCGCAGCCGCTCGCTGGTGACGCGGCAGGTGGGGGGCTTGCCGATGTCGTGCAGCAGCGCCGCCCAGGCCAGGCGCAGGGGCGGATGCGGCGGCAGGGCGTTCAGCATCAGGACGGTGTGGGTAAAGACATCGCCTTCGGGATGGAATTGCGGCGGCTGAGCCTGGCCGCGCATGGCGGCCGCTTCGGGTATGATATGCCCCAGCAAGCCCAGTTCGTCAAGCTGGCGCAGGGCGTCGCCCGCGCGCGCGGACTCCAGCAGGGTGCGGGTCAGCTCAATCTGGATGCGTTCGGCGCTGATGCGCGTGATCATGCCGGCATGCGCCCGGATAGCCCGGGCTGTCTCCGGGTCCAGCGGGAAATCCAGCGTGGCGGCAAACCGTACGCCGCGCAACAGCCGCAGGTGGTCTTCCGCAAAGCGCGCCGCCGGATCGCCGACGGCGCGAATCACGCGCGCGGCCAGATCGGCCTGGCCGTTGACGTAATCATGCAACTGCTTCGATACCGGGTCGAAAAACATGGCGTTGACGGTGAAATCGCGGCGATGGGCATCGGCCGGCGCGTCTGCGAAAACAACGAAATCCGGCCGGCGTCCGTCGCGGTAGGCGAAATCCCGGCGGAAGGTGGCCACTTCGTAGTAATGCTCATGCCAGGGGGCGCGTACGACGCCAAAAGCCTTGCCGACAGCCATGGCGCGCGGGAAAAGCCGCAAAACCTCGTCGGGCAGGGCGCTGGTGGCGATGTCGTAATCCTTAGGCGGACGCCCCATCAGCATGTCCCGCACGCAACCGCCAGCCCACAGCGCGGTGTACCCGGCTTTTTGCAGTTCGGCGGCGACATGCACGGCGCCCTGGCGTAATTGGTTTGGAGCAAGATCAGGCATGGGTAGTTAAAGCTTGAGTTTTTTTTAAAAAGTGTTCAGTGTTCGGTGTTCAGTGTTCGGCAGTCAGAACGTGCAGATTTTACGCCACTTGCAATCATTCTGACTCCTTCCATTCTGAATTCTTTCAAAACGTTAGTTTTGAAATTGGGTCGCTTGGTTATTTTAAATGCCAGCGGCAGCAATTCTTCCAGGCGCAGCCGCTTGGGCGCCGCCCGGCCGGCCGGCTCGGCGAGATATATCGGGCAATCCGGCGCGGCAAATTCCGCCAGCACCTGCCGGCAGGCGCCGCAGGGCGGCGCGGCCTGCGGCGCCACAATGAAAACGGCGCGCAGACGGCGTTCTCCAGCCGCTACGGCGGCCAGCACCGCCGCGCGCTCGGCGCAAACGGTCAGTCCGTAGGATGCGTTTTCCACGTTGGCGCCGGTGAAAATCCGGCCGCCGGCCGTCAGGACGGCGGCGCCGACCTGGAATCCGGAGTAGGGGGCATAAGCCCGGCGGCGAACGGCGCGGGCCGCGCGCCGCATCGCCTGTAATGTTTGATTGTCAAGCATGCCAATGCGCCTTTAGCCTGCATTATTCATGAAGAATTAAAATCTTCATGAATAGATCAGGTTAGCTCGTTAAGTGATCCGGTTCCCCGGCAATCTTTTG
>CAZYXU010000376.1:0-1775 GCA_964650945.1 uncultured Verrucomicrobiota bacterium
TGACGGCCAACTGTCCCTGGAAATCGCCGGCCTGAAATTCAAAAACAATTTCATCGTCGCCTCTGGTCCGACAGTCAAATGGCCGGAACAATTGATCGCGGCCGAGGAATCCGGCTGGGCCGGCGCCAGCCTGAAACTGGCTTTCGATCCCGAACCTTATATCAGCTTGCCCCCGCGTTACCGCTATTTTAAAGACCAGGAATACCACGCTTTCACCGCGGAAAAACGTCTGACCTTCGACGCCTGCCTGCGCCTGATCGAGCAGGGCCGCAAGGCCACCCGCGACCTGGTCCTGTTCGCCAACATCACCTACGTCGGCGACAAGCCCGGATTGACCGGCTGGGAAGACATGGCGCGCGCCGCCGAAGGCGCCGGGGCGCATGCCATCGAACTCAACATGTGCTGCCCCAACATGTCGTTCAACGTCACCCTCACCGAAAACGACCGCACCGCGCAAACCGGGGCGAGCATGGGCCAGAATGCCGCGGCGGTGAGCATGATCGCCGCGGCGGTGAAAAACGCCGTGCGCATCCCGGTGTTCGTCAAAATCACCCCGGAAGGCGGCCGGATTGCCGATGTCGCCAAGGCCTGCTACGACCAGGGGATTCCCTGCGTCTGCTCCGTGGCCAACCGCCTGGCGATTGCCGACTTCGACGTGGAAAACATCCAGCAAGGACCCTACCGCCTGCAGGATGAGCCGACCCTGGCGTGTTTCTCCGGCCCCTGGATCAAGCCCCTGGCCCTGCGCGACGTCTATGAAATCCGGCGCAAAGCCGGCCCGGCCCCCTTCATCCTCGGCACCGGCGGCATCGCCGGCTGGCAGGACGCCGTGCAGATGATCATGTGCGGCGCCGACCTAATCGGCGTCTGCACGGAAACAATGTTGAAAGGTTTTGACTTCCTGCCGCGCTGGCTCAAAGGCATGCGCGAATTCATGGACAAAAATGGTTACCGGTCCTACCGCGATTTCCGCGACCTGGCGGCGCAGCGCATCACCTCCGCCGACCGCCTCACCCTGCACTCCGGTTACGCTGAAGTGGATCAAGAACGCTGCACCGGCTGCGGCCTGTGCGAGAAAGTCGGCCATTGCAACGCCATCGCCATCGTCAACCGCAAGAGCGTGATTGACCGCGATAAATGCCTGGCCTGCTCCACCTGCGTGGACGTCTGCCCGGTTGGCGCCATCGCCATGAAGGACACGGGCATCATCCCCAAACCAAAAAGCAAATCATGAAAAAACTGATCAAAAAACACGCCGACCCGAACCAGCTTGAAGCCATTACCATGGGCGAAGACGCCTATCTCGACCACCTTTACGGCTGCTTCCGGATCAACAACCCGCGCGGCGATGCCTTCACTCCGGAACGGTCCGTGGAAATCGTGGCCCGCAGCGGCCGCCAGATTGCCGTCACCGTGCCGCGGGCCATGAAGGTGGACTTGCCGGCCGACATCAAGGCTGTCAATTCACCCCTCTTCAAGCTGGAGCCCATCGGCCGGAATCTGGACACCATGCATCTGCTGACCATGCGCGCCTGCTGGAACCAGACCGACCGGGATATCCTCCGGATGACCGGCATGGACCCCAACGGTTCCTTCGTGGCGCGGCTGCAGGGCGCCGGCTTTGACATCCCCGTGGGCACCTCCTCCGTCCTGCCGCTGGGCCGGAACAACACCTGGATCGGCATGATCCTGGTGCATCCCGAAGTGCGCCGCCAGGGGATTGCCAACGCCATGATGCAGGCCTGCGTCAAATACGCCATTGACCAGGGCAAGAT
>CAZYXU010000377.1:0-1763 GCA_964650945.1 uncultured Verrucomicrobiota bacterium
TGCAAGCCGTTGATCCAGATCACCGCGCCGGCCGAGGGGGCCATCAGAAACTGGCGCACGCCCAGGTTGCGCCCGTCGCCGGGCGGCAATTCAACCGTGAAATGATGCCGCTGCCAATCCGGGGTCAATCCCTTGACCGTCACCGGGCTGCCGCCGGGCGGCTGGAACCACAAGCTGGCCCCCGGCGCCTCGCTGCGCGCATAAAACGAAAAGACCGCCTGCACCGGCTTGTCATTGACCGGCGGATACGCGCCGAAAAACATGCCGCGGGTTTTATAGCCGCCATCGGCCAGGTTACGCTTGTACATCCGCAGGGAAGGATGGCCGTTCCACAGGACCGTATCGTCCATGAACCAGTCGCTCTTGCCTTTCTGCCCCCAGTATGGATCCACGCTCAGGCAGAAATACGGGCGGTAAAAGTCCGGGCAGCCCGGATTGGTCTGCTGCGTGAAGCAGGGATTGGGCATGTGATTTTTGCCCAGCATCACCCGGCGGACTATCCCCGGGATGTCCGCTGCCGGCGCGACTTCCTCCGGCACAGGCGTCATCGCCACGGCAATTTCCACCGGCCGCGCGGCATCCGCCGCCGCGGCGCCCAATTGCAGCCGGTACGCCCGCACACCGTACGGCTCGATCTTGTCCTTGAACGTTTCTCCTTCCAACACCACTGCCCTCTGTCCCTCTGCCCTCTGCCCCTCTGCCCCTTTGCTCCTCAGTCCCTCTGCCCCTTTGCCTCTTTGTGCCTCTACCCCTTTGCCCCTTTGCCCCTCCTCATCGAACAACCGCGCTGCGCCTTTCAGACCGCCGATCGTAAACTCAGTCTCCACGGCAAAAGGCTTGATATTCACCGCCAGCAGCAGATAATCGCCATCCGGATACTGGAAAACCTCCGCATTAACCAGCGGGAATTTCTGGGCGCGCGGATCAAATTCATCCGGCGTGTACTTGATATTCCGGGCGATCTCGCCATGGAGCAACGCCGGCGCCAGGGCCTTGATTTGCGCGCTGATGGTCCGCAGGGCGTCCCAGGCGTCCGGCCCCACCACCGCGCTCAGCGTAAAATACATCAGGCCGCGCGACCCGTAAATGATCGCCGCGTAGGCCTGGCCAAGCATGTGGGCCCGGCTCAAGCCGATGGGTGACCGCCCGGGATCGAGCTGGTTGGATAACGGCACAAAAAACATGAGCTTATGATCCTGCCGGCAACGCTCGCGCAGTTGCCAGGCATAGTAAGCCGTGGACAGCGCCGGCTCACTGTGGAATCCGCCCGTGTAGGGGCAGGGATATACATCGTACCCCAGTACGTCGCCCCAGCGCGTCCAATTGTCGCCAACCGGGATGTGCCGGGCATACAACAAAAACTGCGGGCGATAGGGATCGAGCGGATTGACGGTTTTCCAGTACCATTCGGCCCCGGCGATCCGCTCCTCCGGGTTGACCAGGTTGGGTTCGTCCACATTGTAATACCCGATTACATTTTTGAAATCACGCATGATTTGCGTGTCCGCTATCATCTCCGGCTCCAATTCCTCGTACCATTTCCGCTGGAAGGCCAGGCGCTCGGGCAACGACATGGTCACTGGCGGCGGGGGCCAGGTGCCGGGGACCCAGCCGATCGGCCGCGGCTGGGGCGAAACCCAATTGATGATATGGAAGCCGTATTTTTCCGCCATTGCCATAAAGACAGCCGTGTTCGTGGACGAGCCGTGGCGGGTCAGCATGTTCAACCCGATGTCTTCCGCCAGGTAACGGAACAGGTCCTC
>CAZYXU010000378.1:0-1744 GCA_964650945.1 uncultured Verrucomicrobiota bacterium
CCGGCTTGTTGCATTGCCGCCGCCAGCTCGATCTGACCCTCCGGCAGCGCTGGCGACGGTTGCTCACCAACCGCGACGGCCAGCAATCCGATGCCGCAGAAGCTTAAGATTATGATCGTTTTTCGCATATTCCTGCCTTTCATGAGTCTCTTTCAAAAGTGTTCAGTGTTCGGTGTTCAGTGTTCGGCGCCTGAAATTTTACAGCAACATAACACATTGATCTTGTGCTGAATTCTGACTCCTGAATTCTTAATTCTTTCAAAACGTTAGTTTTGAAATTGACTCTTATGATTATACCCACTGGATGACTCACATCCTAACTGACGGCCGAACACTGAACACCGAACACTTTTGTCCCGGGTTAATCCAGCGCATACCACCCCTGGCCGGCAACCGGCCGCAGCCGCGCATGCGCATGCGCGGCGCCCGCGGCAGGCCAGGGCGGTTTGAACACCCACAGCCGGCGCAAATTATGCGCCACCACCTCGGCCCGGCCGTCGCCGTCCATGTCCGCCACGCGCACCCCGTAACTTTCGCGCGGACACAGCGGCGCATCGGGCAGCATCCGGTCGCTGCGGTAACGTTCGGTTTCCGCCGCGGAACGCGGGGAAGTTGCCGGCGCGTCGGCCGGCGCCGGCGCGGGGAATTCGCAAACCGTGCGCCCATCCGCATCCACCATGCGCGGCCAGCCCCAATCCCGGAGGATGATCGCATCGCACCCGTTTTCACACCCCTGCGGATAGATCAACATCCCTTCGCCGCTGTGCGGCTTGCGGGTGAATCCGGGCAGCTCCGGCCAAAGCGTTTCCGGGCTGAAGGCATTCAGCAAAAGACCGTCATCCCGCACAACCAAGAGCGCGTTCCCGCGGAGATTGCCTAGGAAAACCAGTTGCCGGTGGCGCGGGTGCGGAATGAATTGGCCCGCCAGGATGTGCTGCGGATGCCCCAGGTCCAGTTGCCACCGGCAGCGGCCGGCCAGGGTCGCGCTATAAGCCATGCGGCTGCCGGCATAGATGATGCGTGGTTCGCGGTCCGGCCCGTAAAACGCAAGCTGCAATTGATCCACATGCTGCGCGTCCGGGTCGTAAGTTTCTTCCGGCACGGCATCCAGCCGCCATAACCGCCGGCCGTCGGCGTCATAGGCTTCATAGCCGATCAGCAATTCGTCGTTGCCATCGTCATCCAGGTCAAACGCGCGCGGCGAGTGCCCGGAGCCAACGGTCCGGGGAATGCGCGCCACGAGCTTCAAATCGGCGTCGTAAATCGCCGCCGGGTCGCCATACCAGAATCCGGGCGCGCCGCGCTCGGTGTTTTTTACCAGCACCCGTTTACCCATACGCGTATTAAAAGTCCGCACGATCCCGAAAATATCCGATTCCAGTTCCGCCTGCTTGAGCAGTCGGCCCGTGGCGCCATCCAGCAGCAGCAGCCGTTGCCCGTGAATCAAGGTGACTTCCAGGCGGCCATCACCGTTGATGTCGTCACAACAGACCAGTTGGTCGGGGGTGTGGGTGAAGCATTCCATCGCATCCACGTAGCGCTTGGGCCGGCCATACCGCCACAACACCTTGCCGGCGGCGTCCAACGCCGTGAGACAGCAGTCGGTGCGGCGGGTGCGGTCGCCGTCGCCGTAAGGCGCGTCCCAAAAAGGATTGCCCGGGGAGAAGATCGCCGACTTGTAAATCCCCGGCGATTGCAGGCAAAGATATTCCAGCCGGCCGTCGCCGTTGATGTCCGCCGGAAA
>CAZYXU010000379.1:0-1730 GCA_964650945.1 uncultured Verrucomicrobiota bacterium
AAACACCGGCGCCCGCGGCGGAATCGTGGAATAGTTCCGGATATTGCGAAAAAAAACGGCGGCCACTGCCAGCCGCGAGGCATTCTGATGGTCTTCCATATAGTCCACCGGGGAAAGCGTCAGTAAAATATCCGGCGCCACTTCCCGCATGATGGCGCCCAACCGGGCCAGCAGGGTTTTCTCGTAAAATATTTCCAGGTCGTCGCACAACGGCGGATGAAACACCGCGCCGATGGATGCGGCGGCGGTCTGAGCTTCCGCCAGCCGGACACGCGTAATTTCCCCGGCATCCAGGGTGGCCGAGCCGCAGCAGCCGTTGGCGATGTTCATGTAATGCAACTCGCAGCCGGCCTGCTTGAGCCGGATCAGCGTGCCGCCCATGAAAATTTCAATATCATCCGGATGCGCGGCGACGGCAAAAACGCGTTTGGTCATACTACTCTCCTGTTTTCATGAATGCCCGGCCGGAATGCCGGACTGCCGGGCAGCCGGCTGTGGTTCGGATTCATCTTTTCTTGAGTTTCACGGCTGTGCCATAGGCCAGTAATTCTGCGGCACCCTGCATAACGGATGAGGTTGTGAACCTCTGGCAAACGATTCCGTCGGCTCCCTTGCTCTGCGCATCCGCAATCATGCGATCGATTGCCTGCTCCCGTGATTCCGCCAATAATTTTGTATACTCGGTGATTTCCCCGCCAATTAAATTGCGCAACCCTGCAACGATGTCGTGGCCTACATGTCTGGCCCGAATCGTATTTCCCTTCACGATGCCAATCGTCTCCGTGATGGCATATTCCGCGAATTCATCTTGTGTGGTGATCAACATCGCAACCCCCTATTTCTCGACATGCTTGATGTAATACTGATCCTCTTTATTCTGCATCCGGGTCTTGATCACGTGGCCGAGAAGGAAGGCAAGACCGACAAGGATAAGCATGCCTATTATCCCCACGGGAAAGCACTCGATCATTCCGATGACCATCAGAACCAGCCAGGCGAGGCCGGCCACTGACAGCGCGACATATCCCACGATTTTCATAGTGCGTTTCCTTTCGCTTTAGCCGAACCGGTCGTTGACGAGTTCGAACATCTTGCGGGCAAACAACTCGTGGCCGGTTTTGTTCATATGGATGCCGTCTTCGGGTAGAACGTATTTGGCAGGGTTGTCGCTCATCAGGGCATAGAGATCCAGATAAGGCCAACCCTGTTGGATGTAGAAGGAACGGGCGAACTCCCGCTCCGGATTCAAGCTGGCGTCAAGGCTGCCGCCGAACGGCGCCAGGTAGTCCCGAAACGCCCGATGTTTGGTGGCGAAGTGCCAGTCGTCCACAACCGGATTCAGCACTACGCCAACCGGTTTGGTTTTCCGCGGCAGCCGCGCCACAAAGCCGGCCAAAAGGGTCGGGAGTTCGCCGGCACCGAGGATGCGGCGCGGATTTTGGCAGTCATGGTTGTTGCCGCCGACCATGAAAAGGCAGAAGTCCGGGTTGTACGGCAGAATGTCCCGGTCAAACCGGCTCATCACCTCGCGGGTCGATTCACCGCCGACCGCGCTGTTGACGATGGGAAAACAGACCGCAGGATGCGCGCGCGACAACAGCCGCTGGAAAACGTTGTACCACCTGTCCAGCGGATCATCGACGCCGATCCGCCCCTCCATAATCGACGATCCAAAAAGACAAATTACGGTGTTTCGCATACCCCATGCCATAAGCCTTCATCTCCATGCA
>CAZYXU010000380.1:0-1727 GCA_964650945.1 uncultured Verrucomicrobiota bacterium
CCGGCGGGTCGCGCTGATCTTCCGGCTGGTCAACCGTGAAAGCCGCGTAAAGCCAGCGGCAGTCACGCAAAACGCGCACCTGATGCCTGGGGACGGCGCCGGAGCCACCCCTGACCTGATGGAATTCATCCAGCAGCGCGGCCGCCGACCAGCAGGCATCCGTTACAATACCGTCAATGAGCGGCGCTTCTCCTCCACACGGAATCCGGATTTCGGGGATGCCGTCGGCGCCAGCGCGCATAGCCAGGCCCAGCAGGGCAATTTTCGCGTATCGGATCAAATCACGCATATTTTTTCTCCGTTATTGGCACCCGCTGCCACACCGCGGCATGCCGATGCAATTGAAGATATTCCTGCAAGCATTGTCCCGCAACTGGAAAGATTTGCTTTTTTGTGGAAAATATTGCTGTCCCGGCATGTCCGTTGCCTGCCCAGCGCGCCAAAGGCGCCGGACCGGCAGGTCCCGCGGCGCCCGGCGACGTCATTTCCGCCGGCCCGGCGCGGCCATCAGCCAGACGCCCACCAACACTCCCGCAAAGGCAATCCCAAACGTGAGCGTCAGCCGTTCCTTCACCAGCAGCATGGCCAAGGCGGCGGTGATCATGGTGGAAAGATAGCCAAACGCCCCCAGTTCGCCGGCCTTGAGATATTTCAAAGCGCTGAACCAGGCCACGTAGGCCAATCCCGAAGCGCCCACCCCCAGATATGCCATGCCCCACCAGACCGGCGCGGGCATGGCGGGAAACACCGGGCGCCCGGTAGCCAGCAGAAACGCCAGCGTAATCGCGGTGCCCGCCAGCATGGCGGCGGAGGCACTGATCAAGCCGCCATATTGACGGGTCACGCCGTTGCCGCCGACCGTGTAAGCCGACCAGCAGACCGCCGACATCAGCGCCAGCAGATCACCCACGTAATAACTGCTGCGGCCCATGAACTGGTCGCTCCCGGCCTGGCCCATGCCCAGAATAATCGCCAGCAGGCCCACGGCCATCCCGGCGGCCATGCGCGGGGTGACAGGGTCTTTCAACAGCACCGCGGCAATCAGCACCGTCAGAATCGGCGTAGCGTTTGAAAACAAACAACTGCGAACGGCCGTCGTGTATTGCAGGGAATAAAACTGCAGGGCGCCTTCCATGAAAACGCCGATCAAGCCCAGGAAGGCGAACGTCCAGCCATGCCGGACCAGGGCGCGGAACAATTCCCGGCCGCGGCCCATGGCCGCCGCCAGCCCCACAAAAAACACGCTGGCCATCAGGAACCTGAGAAACGTCAGGGTTAACGGATCAACCGTGAAATTGCCGAAAAGCAGGCGGGTAACCACATACAAACTCGCCCAGAATACCGTCGCCAGCAAGCCCAACCCCAACCCCGCCATCCGTCCGCGCGCGATCATATTAGCTCCGTTCGCCATGAGAATTGTCCGGCTTTATTTGCCGTCGGCGCCGTCCCGGCGCAAACTGGCGGCAGGAAACCGCCTGGCGCACGATTATAGGCATATCCGAGTTAAGACGTGGGGCGCGCAAGGCGCGGGCCGCGCTGGCGGCAGTGCGCGCCGGCCGGGAACAGCGGCCAAGGGCCTGGCCGCCCTAACGGTGGGTTGCAGTCGCAAGCTCACGTTAGGATGCGGGCGCGGGATGCGGCCTTACGGCGCGGCAGCGGCGGCCGTGCACCAGTTCTTCAGCCAGCAATACAGCGAGTCGGCCATCTGGTGATAGCCTTCCCGGGAG
>CAZYXU010000381.1:0-1712 GCA_964650945.1 uncultured Verrucomicrobiota bacterium
CGCCGTCCACCATTCCTTCGACCTCCCGCCGGCCGACCTGGTGGAACTCAACCGGCGCTGCGGCAACGACATGATCTTCCAGCTGAACATCTGGGAACTCGGCCGCATCAACATGATTGACGATGCCGGACGCAAGCATTACGTGGATGGCGCCATCAAAACCGCGTCCGACTTGAAAAACATCGCTTACCCGGACCTGGATGCCCTGCGCCGGCGTCTGGAATCCGTGCTGGCGGCGGCGGATGGCACCGGCCTGGGCATAAAATACACCCCCAGCCAGGCGCCCTTCATCGTGACCACCGCCATGGGGTATGCCGACTACTACGAAGCCATGCTCAGCAATCCCGGATTCATCCATGAATTTCAGGAAATCGTCGAGGAACATTGCCTGCGCGAATTGGAAATGGTGTTGAGTTATCCCGTGGATGCCGTGCAGTTCGGCGCGGTGCTCTGCGCAAAAAACGGACCGATGTTTTCCCGCGCGATGCGCGAGGAATTCGAGTACCCCAGCCTGCGCCGCCGGGTGCGGATGGCCAAGGCCAAGGGCGTGGTGGTCAGCGGGCATTTTGACGGGAACCTCTCCGCCATCATGCCGGAATTGATCGACATCGGCATCGAAGTCTTCAACCCCATCGAAACCTGCGACGGCGCCCAGGATATTTATCAATATAAAAAACTTTACGGCGACCGGATCGCTCTGCACGGCAACATTGACCTGAGCGGCGTGCTGGTGAACGGCACCCCGGCGGAGGTGCGGCAGGATGTGCAGGAACACATCGCGCGGCTGGCCCAGGGCGGCGGCTACATCTGCGCCTCCAGCCATAACATCACCGAAGACGTGCCGCTGGAAAATTTTTACGCCATGCGCGATGCCGCGCATGCCTGGCGGGGAGCGGAAGGATGATAGTGCCGGACAAAAACGTATGCACCGCCAAGACGCCAACCGCGCCAAAGGGGGAATGATTGTGCGGGACGAAGAGATTGTCGGGGCGGCGAATACCGCCAACGGTGCGCCGATAGAGGTGTAGCGCTGGAATCGGGTATCTTGAAGGTATCGTATCCTACAGCAAACTTCTGAATCTTATCCTGGAACTGCCGATTAATTTCCGCCACCCTTGGCGTTCTTGGCGTCTTGGCGGTTACGTTTTTTAATGCTATTGTTTTTTGATTGTATATTTCTAATTAGTATTATATATTGACAATCGAACGGTAAGGAGCACAACACGGCAACCAAGCAATTTCATGGAGGTAAAAATGCCGCAGAAACCCAAGTTTGACGCAGCTCAGGCGCAGGAAATGGTAGATATGTTCAATGACGGCAAGGCCATCAAAGCCATCGCGCGCGATATGAACACCTCGCCGATCACGGTGAAAAGCTATCTGAAAAAAGCCGGCATCCACAAACGCCCGGGCAAAAAAGGACGCCCCAAAGCCATGCGCGCGGCGCCGGCCGCCAAAGCCGCCAAGGCCGCAAAGGGCGCGACGGCCGCGGCCAAACCGGCCTCGCTGGCCCAGTTGGTAGGGCAACTGAAACAAACCGAAGCGGACATCGCCGGTTTACAGCAATGCCTGGCGCAGGCCGTGGCAAAACAGGCCCGGCAATTGGAACAGCTCAAGCAGATGGTAAAAATTTAACTCCAGCTTACCCGGCCCGGCGTTGCCGTAACGGCCATTTCATATTGCAGCGAAAGCAAAGGGCAACTCGCTTCAGG
>CAZYXU010000382.1:0-1702 GCA_964650945.1 uncultured Verrucomicrobiota bacterium
ACATGTCAGTAACTATCAATAAAAAGTGTCAAACGGAAGTCAGGACTCGACAGATGCGGGTGTCGGGAGGCGTTTTAGCGGTATGCCGGGAAAATTAAATCATTGGAGAGGAGAAGTATAATGGAAAATTTGAACGTTGGATTCGGCAGAACGGACATTACTCCGCAACTCGGCGTGCGCTTGGGCGGGTATGGTGTCAAGGAGCGGCCGGCGGAGGAAATTAACGATCGTTTGCATGCCACGGCCATGGTCTTGGAGCAGGCCGGGCTGGCGGCGGCGGTGATTAATCTCGACTGGATTTGTATCGAGGAATACGTGGTGGCGCTTATTCGCAAGGAAGTGCGGCAGCGCACCGGCATCCCGGAACAGCATATCACGGTGGCGGCCACCCACAGCCATTCCGTCCCGAACACCCTGAATTTCTGGGGCTGGGGCGAACCGGAGCAGGCCTACATTGATGCGGTCATCCCGGAAATCGTGCGGGCCGTCGAATTGGCCAAGGCCGCCTGGCGGCCGGTGCAAGTCGGGTTTGCAACAACCGCAAGCCTGGTCGGCGTCAACCGCCGCAGTACCCTGGAAGACGGCCGGGTGAGTTTTGCGGGCGATCCGCATGGTTTTTTCGATCCGACGATGACGGTGGCGCATTTCAAGGATGGCGCGGGCAAGGATGCCGGCATCCTGGTGCATTACGGCGCGCATGGCACGGCCATGGGCTGCAACCGGCTGGTTTCACGCGACTGGTGCGGCGTCATGAAGGACCGCCTCGAATCGCAATACCCGGCTCCGGTGATGTTTTTGAACGGCGCGATCGGGGATGTCGGCCCGCGCACCAATTGCCGCCTGGGCGACAGGCTCTCCGCCGGCCAGGGCGACGGCATCCATGCCGTGCGGGAGGTCGGTTACCGCGCGGCCACCGACGCGATCCGGGCGCTGCTTACCATCCGCGAATGGCGCCGCGAACTCCCATTGCAGGTGTTGGCCGAAGAGATTTTTCTGCCCTACGCGCCGTTGACGCCGCTGGCCGATGCCCGCCGTGATTTGGAGAAATGGGCGCCGAAAAAGGATAAGTGGGGGACGCCGATGTGCGAATACCATTACAACCAGGCGGTGATCGAAGCGCATGGCCGGCCTCTGCTTCCAGGCCGGAAGTTCATGCAGACCATCACCGCCATCGGGCCCCTGGCGGTTGTGCCGATGCCGGGCGAGATGTTTTCCGGCATCTCGCTGCGCATCCGGGCCGGCAGCCCGTTCCAATACACCTTGTGCTGCAGTGTCACCAACGGTTCGGTGTCATACCTGCCGGCGCGCGAAGCGCGGCATCGCGGCGGCTATGAAACCTGGGTCGGCCGGGCCTGCGGCGCGTATCTGCTGGCGGACAACATCGACGATGCGCTGGTGGCGGAAAACCTGAAATTGCTGCGCAAAATTTAAAGCAGCGGTCAGCGGCGGATAACAGAAATTTATCTCACGAAGCCACGAAGACACAAAGGCGGAAGTCAGAAATTAAACAAGCAGGACACGAAGATCACGAAGGGGGAGAGGAAACGAAAGTGTGTGAGTACGTGTGCTCCTGAATGGCGGTGAGCCTTCTGGGCGTGCTGCGCCGTAGCCCGGCTTTGATCCTATGTGCCTTTGCCCCTTTGCCCCTCTGCCAAATTGCTTGCTTTTATCCAGGCAAATGATAGTTTTAACAAATACGGCG
>CAZYXU010000383.1:0-1682 GCA_964650945.1 uncultured Verrucomicrobiota bacterium
CGGAGTATCTGCCGGCCGATCTCTGGCGTGTATGGCGGTGGCGGGTTCCAGGTGCAGACCCATTGCCCGGCGGGTGTCATAGTGCCGGTTACTACGACGCCGGTGGTCTTTAAGATGTAGGTTTGTGGCTTCATTTTCTTGCCTTGTTCGGTCATCGTTCAGTAGCGTTCAGTTAGCGTTCAGTGAACGCTATAAATAAGGGGGCGTTTCGTAGCGTTCAGTCGTTCACCCCCCTTAAGGGGTGAACTGAACGATACGCCCTTTTTATGGCCGGGCTTGACCTCTGTTTTTGGGGTCATTTTTTGATAGTCAACTGAACGATAAACTGAACGATTTTCGAGCATTTTAATCCTCTTTGTTTTTGGGGTACCATGTCGCAACGGTGGCTTTAGAACATCCGACGCGCTCCGCAATCTCCCGGTAAGACAATCCCGGCTCCTCTATCGCCAGCCGCATGATCTCATGGCCCTTGGCGGAGATGGGCGCCGGTGGTTCTTGGGAGTCCGACACCCTCCACCATGGCGCCTTGCTGCTCCCGGAGTGCTCAATATAAAGGTCGCGGACTATGCCGCCGGCCTCGGTGGTCAATCCGTTTCGCTCGGCGTTTTTACCGAAGCGCAAGCGATATTTCCCTTCAAGGTCGCCCGCCTGGGTCAATTCCATGCTGGCGCGGGCCCAGTTGGAAATGGCGGATGTCCCCGCGGCCATGTAGACGGATTCCCTTGCTGTCCATGCCTCCCGGTCTCGGGGCTTTGGGGTGTGGGCGATAAGCAGTAACGCGCAATTCAACTCGGCAATGAGCTTTTGAACCGGCTGAACAAATGACAAAAACGACGCGGAATTATTCAAATCGGTGCCCGGCGGCATAAACGCCTGATATGGGTCAATTGCCAGTAGGTCGGGGCGGAAGCGCCTTGCCTCCTGGCGGATAAATGCCGCCAGGTTGTCCGGCGGCATGTTGAAAACGTGAAAAATCCGCAAGTTATTATCCACCAAGCCGGGGTCGGGGTGGCCGGGATCGTTGGCAATGATGGCGGACAGATCGCGTTTGAGGGTGATTTTGTCGTTTTCGGGTTCGATGAGCATAACCCGCATTGGATTTGAAACCCGGATGCAGCCCAGAATCGGAATACCGGCGGCAACATCAACGCATATCTGCATCGCCAGCACGGATTTCCCCTGCCCGGTGCCGGCCGTCAACAGCGTACCGTCGCCGCGGCGCAATATTCCCGCGCCGGCAATGGTATGATCTGGCGGGGGTTCATAGTCCTTCAGGTCGCGCCAGTGGATAGGCGGAAATGTGTTGTTACCGCCGCTCTGGATGGCGTCCAGGCGTTCCCGGATGCCGGCTGCAATGTCCGCCGGGTCGCGGTCATCCGTGGCCGCTTCCTGCAATTCCGTTCCGATTTTCGCCAAGTGGCGGCGCTGGGCGGCGTCGAGCACCTTCTGCAAATAGTGCGGGGTATGCGTTGGGGTTGGGCACGACTGCATAATTGCATCGAGCCCAATTAATTCCATGCCGGTTTTGCGGCTAACCGTGAGCGTATCAATCGGCGCGCCGGCGGCATAGATTTCCATGATGGCGGAAAATAGCCGCCTGTTGTCCGGACTGTAAAAGTCCGATGTCGTAATCCCGGCGGCGTTCACCGCTGGCATTACTCGTTCGCAATCGGCCAGGATTG
>CAZYXU010000384.1:0-1664 GCA_964650945.1 uncultured Verrucomicrobiota bacterium
ATTTGCACGCTCTGTGATTGCTTCAAATCATTTCAACACCAATATTCGTGCAAAAATTAGGTATAAATAATTGATCAGCTTTGAGGTATGCAATTATTGGATGATGGGACAAGGCATGAAAAGCAATGGAGGCCACGGATGCAATTGGCTGTGAAACAAGGATGGATAAAGGTATTGTTTCTGGTGTCGGGAGCGTTTTGCGGTATGGCGGCGGAAGTGCCGCCGCTAAATGTGCCGGTGTGCGAAAAACCGCCCATGTTGGACGGGAAACTGGATGATCCGGCCTGGCAACCGGCCGCGAAAATCGCAAATCTTTATCAGTGCGGCAGTGATGTCCTTGCGCCGGAAACGACCATCTGGTTGATGCGGGACAACGCCTGGCTGTATATCGGCGCGCAATGCGCCAATCCCAACATGGCGCATGTGGCGCAACTGGCGTTCAATCATGACGGAGCGGTAAATCATGATGATGCGCTGGAAATTTTGATCCGGCCGTCTGCCGATCAGGCAGCCGACTATTATCATTTTCTGTTGAATTTTGCCAATGTCGGCAAAGAACAAAGCTGCAACCAGGCCGGGCTGCGCGAAATCGGCTGGAACCCCGTCTGGCGGACCGCCGCCCTGAGGGGGAAGGACGGCTGGACCGCGGAAATCGCCATCCCCTGGTTCTGCCTGGGCCAGGAAGATTTGAGCGGGCTGAAAATCAATCTCGGGCGTACGATGGTCCAAATTGACCTGGATGATTACGGCGCCAAGCAGAATGAACGGCGGGTGTTGAGCACACTGACCTCCGGCAGTAAAGGCGGCTTCCATCATCCGGCCAATTTCCTGCCGGTGTCCGGCTTGGCCGGGTTTCATCCGGGAGTGCCTTTCGCTCCGCTGGTTACCGCGGCTGAAATTGCCGGGGTCCGGCAGGACGGCGGCAGTAATTACTATGATTTGCGTGTGACACTGTCCACCGCCACCCCGGTGGCGGGCGCAGCGCTCTTGAAGGTTATCGAGGATTTTGGCGCCGGGGAAGCCGGGAGCCATGCGCAACCGCTGGAATTAAAAGGGGCGCTGGAGCTCGATTTGCAGATTCCGGCCGGCAACTTGCAGGAACGCCTGGTCAAGGTCGTTGTGTGTGATCCGGATAGCGGCAATTTGCTGGCATCAAAACAGGTTGAAGATACCTCGGCGCTGAAAATCATTAAAAAAGCATTTGCCGTGCGCAGTTATTACACCAGCGAAGAATCCGCAGGAATCCGCGTGGAACTGGGATTGCCTTCGAATATGCTGGCGCGGGCCGCGCTGGTGCTGGAAGCCGGCGGCAACCGGGTTGCGGAGATCGATGGGTTGCAGCCGGTTATGAGCCCGGCCGTGCCATTGTCAGTCCTGGATTTCGGGGATAATACGGTCATGGTGCGGGTGCTTCTGGATGGAGCGGAATTGGCCGCGCGGCCGCTGAACCTGGTCCGTTTGGAGCCGCGCCCGGGGTATGAAACCAAAGCGGATTTCGTGCGGGGTGTCTTGTTAAAAGATCAGGAACCGTTTTTTCCGGTGGGGATTTGCGGGCATGCCCTGCAATTCCGGCTGGGCTCCCGCGGCAGCCTGGAAGATGACGGGGAAGTCTTCAAATTCCTGGCGGAAGATGTGGGGCTGAATCTCGTGGTGCGCAGCGGCGG
>CAZYXU010000385.1:0-1653 GCA_964650945.1 uncultured Verrucomicrobiota bacterium
AAAATTCCTGTTTTGCTAACTACACAACTTGTCCTGTTTTGCTCGCACCGCGACACTAAAACGGCGGGGCCGCGGCGGCGCGCGTCAAAAAATTCAGGCCGCCGCGCCATTCCGCGCTTGACCCGCCGCGTTTGATTTGTATATTGGCCGATACGGATAAGCGTTTTTATTTGGGAAGGATTCAGCGACATGGGCATGACAATGACCGAAAAAATCCTGGCGCGGGCGGCCGGCCGGGCGGCCGTGGCGCCGGGCGACAACATCTGGGTAAAGGCTGACATTCTTTTGACCCATGACATCTGCGGCCCCGGCACCATCGGCATTTTCCAGCGCGAGTTCGGCGCCGGCGCCCGGGTCTGGGATCCGGAAAAAGTGGTGATCATGCCCGATCATTACATTTTCACCAAGGATGAAAAAGCGCGGCGCAACGTGGAATTTCTGCGCAACTTCGCCGCGCAACAAAAACTGCCTTATTACTACGATCCGGGCACACCGCGCTACCGCGGAGTCTGCCATGTCGCCCTGCCCGAGGCAGGGCACGTACGCCCGGGCGAGGTGATTTTCGGCACGGATTCGCATACCTGCACGCATGGCGCCCTGGGCGCCTTCGCCACCGGCATCGGCAACACCGACGCGGGCTTTGTGATGGGCACCGGCAAACTGCTGATCAAGGTGCCGGCGACCCTGCGTTTCACGCTGGCCGGCCAGCGCCCGGATTACATCATGGGCAAGGACATCATCCTGCGCATCATCGGCGACATCGGTTTCGAAGGCGCCACCTATTGCGCCATGGAATTTGACGGCCCGGCGATTGAAGCGCTGGATGTTGAAGAGCGCATGACCATTTGCAACATGGCGATTGAAGCCGGCGCCAAAAATGGCATCATGGCGCCCAACGCGCAGACGCTCGCGTACGTGCGGCAACGCACGCCAAAACCCTTTACGCCCGTCTACAGCGATCCGGACGCCCAGGCCGCCCGGCACCTGCATTACGACCTGGCGGATTTTGTCCCCGGCGTGGCCCAGCCGAACGCGCCGGACCAATACGCCGCCGCGGCGGACTTGGGTGACGTTAAACTCGACCGCGCCTATATCGGCTCCTGCACCGGCGGCAAACTGGCGGACTTCATCGCCGCCGCCCGCATCCTGCAGGGGCGCCGGGTGAAAATCGACACCTTCCTGGTGCCTGCGACCGCGGAGGTGGCGGCCGCCCTGCACACCCAAAAGATCAAAAACCATACCCTGGCGGAAATCTTCCGGGCGGCCGGCTGCCTGGACATCGCGCCGCCATCCTGCGCCGCGTGCCTGGGCGGGCCGGAGGATACGTTTGGACGCACCCGCGGCCGGGAGGCGGTCATCAGCACCACCAACCGCAATTTCATCGGGCGGATGGGTTCGAAGGAATCGCGGATTTACCTGGCCTCGCCGCTGACCGCGGCCGCCTCGGCGATCAACGGGCGGATCACCGACCCGCGCACTTGCATGTGATTGAACATATAAAGAGCAGATAAAACCACGAAGGACATGAAGGACACGAAGCAAGTTTCTTATAGGGGAGCAGATAGATATTCGCCGCGCTTTGCATACGTCTTTACCCAATGGGTGCGGGCTGCCGGATCGAAAAGCCAGGCGAGTTACGCGGTTTTCCTTGTA
>CAZYXU010000386.1:0-1639 GCA_964650945.1 uncultured Verrucomicrobiota bacterium
GTAAAGCGGCCGGCCAAACACCCAGCTTAATTTGATCGGCTCATCGAACAAATCATACCCGATCAATGCCGGACTGCCGGATGCCAACCGGATGGTTTCGGCATAATTTGTAATGTTTTGGTCATAAAACAGTCGCAACAATTTTTCCTGCTGTGTTTCAGAAAGGAGTTTGGCCGCCGACCCCATCACCAACCCCGTATTAACCTTTTTCGGGCTGGGATTTTTCATGATATTTTTGACCGCGGCTGCCTGTTCGTCGTTCAATCCGAATTCCGCGGGATTAACATCAATCCCCTGGGAATAACCGCCCAGTTCCAGAATCACATTGACCCCGCACTGTTCGGCGGCCTCGAGGCATATTTTGGCCTGTTCGGGTTTCTGCCCCCACGCCCAGGTATGGACCGTGTTGTAGCCCATGGCGGCAGCGGCGGCAATGTCGTTGGTACTGCCGTGCATGATGATGCCGCAGGGAAAAAACGGGGCGCCATTCCTTAAAATCACCCGGTGGGTCCGGTCCACCGCCCATTGGTCAACGCTATCGGATACCCCGGCGGCGATCAATCCAGTGAAAGCAAAACAGCATGTTATTAATGTTCTCATAAGCGTTCCGTGTTCGGGGTTCAGTGGTTATGCCACTTTGTGCCTTTGATCCTCTGTCCCTTTGCTCCTTTAATCGCAGTATTCGGGGTTCGGGGTCTTTCGTAAAACCTTAAAACTTTCAAAACGTTAGTTTTAAAGTTGCCCTTTCATCTGCGCAAATTTCAAAATTAACGTTTTAAAAGAATTCTGTATTCAGTCGGATTTCAGAATAGTCGCAAACAGCATAAGATCTACGCGTTACGTTGTCGTGAAATTCTGACTGCCGAACACTGAACACTCTTGAAAGAGACTTATCTTGTTATTAAATAATAAATTGACGGATAAACTTCGCCGATCTTGAATTTCAGATTGCCGTCCACCACTGCGGCTGGCACCAGTCCGGTATAAGCGCCGTCCTGGTCCACACTCCAGACCTGCAAATGCCGATGGCACGTGGCCATTTCAAATTCCGCCTGGATGACTTCAAAAATCACCGGCGTATGTCCCATGGCATAACGCGCGGTATGGGCGTCGTTATACTCGGCCCCGGTGTTGTCGGCGCGACCGACGGCGGTGACCAGGATCTGGCTGGATTCGTTCAACGGCCGGTTGGAAAGCGAAGTGAAGACAAGCGTGGCAAAATCGGTTTTGATGACGCACCGCAGCCCCTTGAGTTCCACGGGCGCTGAAATCTTGAAAAATCCGTAAGCCGCCTTGCTCATGGGCGTATCAATCCAGCCGTATTTGTCGCGCCAGGAGCGAAACATTTCACCGGTATCGGAAGTCACCGCATCGGCATCGGCGGCGGCCGGGCCGATCTCGTCCGGGCCGATGCGCGCGGCGGCCCGGCCGGGCCGGCCGGGCAATTCGATTTCCAGGCGGTGTTTCTCGCAGTTAACCGTGGCGTTAATATTCGGCTGGTTATGGTTGGCCATGCCGTGGACCGGGTTGAAGATGTCCGTTTCCTTGAGCGCGATGCCGAGAGTTTCGCGCGCCGCGACCACGTCATGCCGGCGGAACATGACGGCGGCGGCGTAAAACATCCCGAACTTGGCCGGGT
>CAZYXU010000387.1:0-1624 GCA_964650945.1 uncultured Verrucomicrobiota bacterium
GAATGCGTGGTGATCGAGAAGCCGCCCCGCGCAGGCGCGGTGCGCCTGGAGTTTTAACGGCGCCCCCGGGGTAAGGTGTATGCGGGAAGACGAAAAATTGAAAGCCGGATTCGGGCGCGCGGACATCACGCCGCGCTTGGGTGTGCGCCTGGGAGGGTATGGCGTCAAAGACCGGCCGGCCGAGGAAATCTTCGACCGGTTGCATGCCACCGCCATGGTGCTGGGGCAGGCCGGCAAGCTGACCGTGGTGATCAGTCTGGACTGGGGCTGCATAGCGGACGGCGTGATTGAACGCATCCGCCGCGCCGTGCATCAGCGCTTTGGAATTCCCGGACAACATGTGACCGTCTGCGCCACGCATACGCATTCCGCCCCGAATACCTTTGATTTTCAGGGGTGGGGCGGGGTTGACAACGATTATGTTGAAGCGGTGTTGCCGGAAATCTGCCGGTCGGTCGAAATGGCGCAGGCCAATCTGCGGCCCGTACGGGTTGGCTTTGCCGTAACGGAAAGCCTGGTGGGCGTGAATCGGCGCGGCACCTTGGAAAACGGCGAGGTTCGTTTCATGGCCGATCCGCATGCCTCCTTTGATCCAAACATGACCGTGGCGCATTTCAAGGATGAAGCCGGGGCGGATGTGGGCATCGTGGTGCACTACGGCGCGCATGGCACGGCGATGGGGTGCAACCGCCTGGTTTCACGCGATTGGTGCGGCATCATGCAAGACCGGATCGAATCACAGTTTGCCGCGCCGGTAATGTTTCTGAATGGGGCGATCGGGGATGTCGGGCCACGCACCAATTATCGCCATGGCGATTGCCTGGCCGCCGGTGAAGGTGACGGCATCCACGCCGTCCGTGAAGTCGGCTATCGCGCGGCCACGGACGCGATTCGGGCGCTGCTTGCCATCCGGGAATGGCGTGTTGGGCTCAAAATGGACATTTTGACCGCACCTGTGTTTCTGCCGTATGCGCCTTTGAAACCATTGGCTGATGCCGAGCGGGACTTGGCGCAATGGATGGACCGGAAAGACGAGTGGGGTGTGCCGATGTGCGAGTATATGTATAATCAGGCGGTGGTGGCGGCGCATGCGCAGCCGGCGCTCGCCGGCCGGCAATTTTCTCAAACCATCACCGCCATCGGGCCGTTGGTTTTGGCGCCCATGCCCGGCGAGATTTTCTCCGGCATCTCCCTGCGTATTCGCGCCGGCAGTCCTTACCAGTACACGCTTTGTTGCAGCGTGACCAACGGTTCGATGGCATATTTGCCGACCCGTGAGGCGCGCCATCGTGGCGGTTATGAAATCTGGGGCGGGCGGGCGGCCGGCGCCTATCTACTGGCGGACAACATTGATGATGTGTTGGTGTCGGAAAATCTCAAGTTGTTGCGACAAACAGGCGTTGGGTAGTCCGATTATTCAGATGGTGATATTATGGAAATAAGCCGGAACCGGATTGCGGAATCGGCGGCCATGGCGGCGGACTGGATGGCTGATAGAGCCATGATTGGCGATCCGGCCGCGGCTTTTTGCGGCGCGCTTAAAAGCACCTACAGCATGCAGGACCAGCACTGGAAGTTCTCCGAACCATTCTGGCACACGGCCCAAGCGGTCCGGGGCTGGCTG
>CAZYXU010000388.1:0-1612 GCA_964650945.1 uncultured Verrucomicrobiota bacterium
CAGATGCCGGTCGGCGCGGCAGTCGTTCGTGATCTGAAAATCTTGTGCATCTTGTCACTTCTCTGTAAAATTTCAGGCACCGAACACTGAACACTTTTGAAAGAGACTCATCTGGTTCATATTGCCGCTACTCGCGCGATTGCGCCGGGCTGAATTTTATATTAACTTTTTGGCGCAGGCGCCTAGCCAGCCGATCGAGTTCGCCGGGGTCGGTCACCCCCTGGATCAGCAAGTATCGCACCAGAGGGGCATCGATCCGGGCGAAACCGGCGTGGTTGCGCGTCGGCTGGAGCCAGAACAGCCCGGGGGATTCGATCAGCCAGCGGGGCGGGGTGGCGAAGGTCGAGGCGGCCAGCAGCAGTCCGAAACTGCGCGGCCCGGGCGGCCGGCCAAAGGTGACAATCGTCTGGCAATCATCGTGCAGAGGCACATTGGCGAAGCCCGGGCGCTGCCAGCCGTCAGCGGTGAAAACCCGTGTTTGATCGCGCAGCGGTTGCCAGTCGGCTGCCTGGTAAATATTGCCCATCGGCCAGCGCAGATGGTTGAATTTGCCGCGCGCGTTGCTGGAAAACTCCAGCTCCAGGCAGGGAGAATTCCTATACAAGCGCGCCATGGCGGTCAAGCGCACTTCCGGCTGGCCGTGGAAGGGCGCCCTGACTTCGCGGCTGACCATGGCGGCTACGGGTCCGTCGGCCAGCAATTCAAACGGCGCTTTTGTCAGCCAGGTTTTCAGGAACCGGACGCCGAAATCGGTGATGTCCAGGCTGTATTCATCCGCGCCGGCGGCGAAGATGGTGATCCGGCCGTTGTCGGAAAATTCCACCCGGCTATACCCGTTGGTCACTATCAGCCGGCCGTCTGCCCGCTCCGCCAGACCGGGGGGGGCCGCCGGTGGGACCGCCCCGGCGGAACCGTAATAAAGCAAAAATTCGTTAACGCCGGGGACGGCATCGATTAGAAATACCAGTTCGTCCTCCGGTTCGCCTGGGCCGCCCGCCGGCTGGGCCGGCGGCGCCGCGCCGCCGGCGGGCAGAACCTGGCAGGGGATGGCTTCGTGGCGATCCGGCAGCACCCGGTATAAATGGAAAGATGCCTGGCTGAAGTTGGAGCCGGCAAGTTCCTGGAGGTGTTTGGCCGGGATGGCGATGATCTCCGGCGGAGCGGCGGTATCGGCCGGGAAGGCAAAAGCCATGCGGCGCGATGCGGCCGGCTCGTGCCAGGGGGCTCCGGACGGCGGCAAGCCGCCGTCCTGGATGGCGATGCGGTCGGCAAACGGCCGGTATCCGATCGGGGGATTGTCGCGCGCCTTTTGCAGCGCTTCCGCGAGTTCCTGTTTTTCGCGTTCCAAGTCGGCGATAAAAGTGCTGGGATGGCTGGTTCCCGGCGGTTCGATCACGATGTTTTCAAAATCGCGTTCCGGGGCGATGGCCACCTGGATGCCATCTTCAAGCTGTGCGGCGGACCATGGGCCGCCGTCCGGCGCCGGATGGACCTGGTAGTCTGCCAGACTGAACACCTGGAAGTTTTCCAAGTTAACCCCGAGGGCGCGGGGGCGGACGCGTATGATCCCCTGCGCGCCTTCCCGGGTGGGAGCGACCTCCGGCACCTGGGT
>CAZYXU010000389.1:0-1601 GCA_964650945.1 uncultured Verrucomicrobiota bacterium
CATCCAGCGCCGCAATGGTTTCCTCGGTGTCGTATTCCGCCAACTTATCCGGAGGCTCGTCGTCGTCGGCTGCGGTCTCGGCCGGACAACGAACGGGCGCCACCTCCAGGGCTTTGTGTTTGGATGAGTAAACGAGGGCAACTTGCAATGTTGTCTTCAATCTTAAGACCTTTGTGACTCGTCGCCTAGCGACTGACGCCATCCCGGTTTTTTTACATGGCGGCGTAACCGCGCCGCCAGCTGGCGCTCCACAATCCGTAGTGTTGGGGGAAGTTTAAACAACTATATCTAGTTGTCAATAGTTTTGGGTGGATTTTTTTATTTTTTTTAAAAAAATTAAAAATAATGCCGCAGCCCGAGGCGGATGCCGGCGTCATTATTGCGGCCGCCTTCATCGTTGTCGGCAAAGGCGTCTTCGCTGGCGAGGTCGTAAAAGATTTCGGTGGAGATGGCGAGGGTTTCGGAGATGAAGAATTTCAAACCCGCGGCGGTATCCAGGAGCAGATAATTTTTATCGTAGATGCTGCCGAAATCGAACATCACGCGGGCGGCGAGGAAAGGCATGACGGCGTTGTAGGTGTCGAAATTGATTTCGCCGAACCCGCCGAAGCGGTACCCCATGTCCCGCCCGTCATACATCATACCCAGGATGCCGCCGGCCTGGATGTTGTCCATGAAGAAATATCCCAGCGAGGGATAGACCATGAATTCGACATCGCCGTCGGGGCTGTCGAAATCCAGGTTGCCCTGCAAGCCCAGTTCCAGCGTTTCCTCTTCGATGACCGCGCCGAACCCGGCTACCGCAGTCAACAACATGGTTAGTAAAATTACTTTTTTCATCTGCACTAATCCTCCTGTAATGTTTTGCCGGCCTTTTTACATGAATTTGAAATGTTGTCAACAGATAATTTGTTTTACCGGAATTTTATCCGGCCAGGTCCGCCGTGTGCAGTGGCCGGTAGGCCGGGCCGGACGGCCCGAGCCGGCTTTCCATCAGCAGGATGCGGGCGACCGGCACGGCGCCAAAAACCGCCGCGGCGTGCCGTTCCACCGCCGCCAGCAGGGCCGCGGCATTCCGGGACGAGCGCACGCGGCCGATGGTCAGGTGCGGGTGAAATATTTTTTCGCTCCCGCCCGCGGCGGCGCCCTCCCGCGGCAGGGCGCGGCAGAGTTGCCGCTGCATTTCCACCAGGGGGTCGGCCGGCTGCAACCCGGCCCAGATGATCCGCGGGGCGCGGGCCGGGCCGAAGCAGCCCAGGCCGGCGGCTTCCAGGTCAAATGCCCGGCAGTCCGCTACGGCGGCGGACAAGGCCCCGGCGATGGCCGGGATTTTTCCGGCGGGGACATCGCCGAGGAAAACCAGCGTGCAATGAATGTTTTCAGGCTTGGTCCAACCGACATGGCCCTGCGCCTGCGCCAGGCGCTTTTGCATCCGGACCAGGGCCGCCCGGGTGTCCGCGTTGATTTCCACGGCGATAAAGGCGCGGATAAGGTCGGACGATGTCATGCCTGAATTTTGCATGAATATTGGCGTTGAAATGATTTGAAGGAATCACAGAGCGCGCAAATTAATTTTTGCACGGTTAACTAATATCACCCAT
>CAZYXU010000390.1:0-1600 GCA_964650945.1 uncultured Verrucomicrobiota bacterium
CCGGGGTTTGCAGTGTTTGCGTTAGGACAGAAGCAGAAATTAGCCACAAGAAGCACAAGGGGCACAGAGGGATGTAAAAGGAGTGTGTGGGTATGTGGGTGGGTAGGAGCGGTACTACGCGCCGCGATGCTTTGGTGGTGCATATAGTGCAAAAATATTTTAAAATAAAGCAAGATTTATTTCAGGCTTTATGCAATGATATTCCGCAAATCAAGGAGCAATCCGGTTGAACGTCCGGTTGGTCCGCGTGGGTGATAGTGCAAACAATGATCATTGAACCATAAACCAGCGATTGCTGAACCCATGAACCATTGACCCCCCCAGGGGAACGAGATGCAAACAGGATTTTATCAGACTGACATCACTCCTCCCGTTGGCATGGAACGCGCCGGGTGCTACAGCAAGTTGCTGCTGGAATCCATGCATGACCGGTTATACGCCCGCGCGGCGGTGTTCGACGACGGCCGGAATCGGATTGCCCTGGTCGGCCTGGATATCTGCGCCTTGCCCTCCAGCGAATTCGTCCAGCGCGTGCGCGCGGAAATCGAGCGGCGTTGCGGCATTCCCGGCGCCGCCGTTCTGCTGGCGGCATCCCACACCCATAACGGACCGTGCACCCTGGGGCAGATCGGTGAGTCATATGCGCGCGCGCCGGCGCTGATCCGGCGGCTGGCGCTGGAACTGTCGCCGGAAATTGACGCCTTCTACGTGGAATGGCTGGCCCGGCAGACGGTGACGGCGGTAGTGGAAGCCGACCGCTGCAAGCAGGAGGCGGTGCTGTCCGCCGGCCTTGGCCGGGAGGACCAGGTGGCGTTTAACCGGCGTTTCCGCATGCGCCAGGGCCGGGTCTTTACCCACCCGGGCAAGGGCAATCCGGATATCGTCGAACCGGCCGGGCCGACGGACCCGGATGTGGGCGTGATCGGGGCCTGGAGCCCAAGCGGCGCTTACCTGGGTTGCGTGGTGAATTTCGCTTGCCATGGCACGGTGCTGGGGGGGCCATGCGCTTCCGCCGACTGGATTTACTATCTTGACCGTACGATCCGCGGGGTAATGGGCGGGCAGGGGGTGACGGTCTTCCTTAATGGCGCTTGCGGCGATGTCACCCAGGTGCAAAATCAATCGTTGCGCGCGTCGGAATTCGGCGAGCGCTGGGCGGAACTGGTGGGAACCAGGGTGGGGGCGGAAGCCGTAAAAGTGCTGGCGACTGCCGTGCGCGCGCCCTGGACGGAAGCGGCGGTCGCGGCGCGCCGGAAAATTATAAAGATACCGCGCCGCCGCCCGGAGCGGCAGCGGTTGCGCGCCAGTTTGGCGGAAGTCCGCCTGGGCTTGCATGATCCCAAACGGCGTGCGACCGCGGCGTGGATTTTTGCCAAGGAATATGTCCTGGCAGATTACCTGGCGCGCACGCAGCCGGCCATGCCGGTGGAAGTCCAGGCCATCCAGATCGGACCGGTAGTCCTGGTTGCCAATCCGGCCGAACTTTTCTGCCACCTGGGCCTGCAAATCAAGGCGGCATCAAAATTTCCCTGCACGTTTATCGTGGAACTGGCCAACGGCAGCGCCGGCTACGTGCCCGGGCGCGACGCCTTCCGGCCCG
>CAZYXU010000391.1:0-1599 GCA_964650945.1 uncultured Verrucomicrobiota bacterium
GATCGGGCTCCGCCGCCTGACCGACCAGGCGCGCCCATTTGTCTTTTCGGCCTGGATGCGCGCCAACCGCAATGGCGTGCGCGCCCGGGTACGGATCGGACTGGTGCTCTCCAAAAAGGAAGTGGATTTGACCACGGAGTGGCAGCGCGTATCGCTCAGCGCCGTGCTTCCCGCCAAAGCCGACGAAACCGTCATCTGGCTCCACAACGACAAGAATCAAAACGGCGATTGCATCTGGATTGATGCAATCCAGTTCGAAACCGGCGACCAACCGACGGATTACGAACCATGAACACTCCGGAGTGGCCGGATGAGCAAATTTTAAAAGACGGACCGGAGTGCGCCACGCCGTGGCGCTACTACAGCCCGGAATTCATAATTTAGAATAAAACACCGAACACTGAACACCGAACACTTTGTCAACCATATGAATTACAATCTACCCTGCCGCGGAATTATGGGCTGGATCATCGCAGGTCTGCTTGGGCTGGGAGCGCAAAATGCCGCGGCCTTCTGCCGCTACCTGCCGGAATCCAACACCATCTGGGTGCATGATTATTCCGCCGGCATGCCCTGCACTCCGGCCTTGCTGCTGCGCGCCGACCGCATGTTCGAATGGGGGCTGGTGGAGTACGCGCCGGAATCCGACACCTATACCGTCAACGCCAGCCTGCGGCTCGGCTATAACGACGGCGCCGATACATTTTTCCAGATCGGCAGCCGCGAACATCCCGGTGAAAACCTGGTGCTCAAAGGCAACCTGGTGCTTTATCCGGAATTCATCACGGGGCAGGACCGCCAGCAGCGCGGGGTCAACCGTCTGACCATCGGACTGGCGAACGATCCGGCCGTACGAGCCGCCCTGAAATTCCATAACGAACCCGGACAGTATCATACGCTGCTTTCCGGAACTTATTACCAGGGCGCCGACCGCCCATCCAAAACCGGCGCTTACGGCGGACAACTCCATGTCTATCACGGCTTGATTACCGCCGCCATCCAGGACCAGCCGCATGCCATCGGCGCGGCCGGCAACCGTCATTTTTATCTCCCGGGCACATACGGGCAGGTGGTTTTGCGCCAGGCCTCCATCTCCTGGGTCGCCGGCGTGATCGCGTTCGGGATGACGGCCAAATACAGCGACGTCGCCGACAGCATCTTCGAGCACAGCGGCTATGCCCTGATCAACAGCGATCAGGCCGCCGTCAATTGCGTTTTCCGCAACCTGAAGACCGCCATCATTGACTGGGGCGGTCCGTTGGACGTCCTGTTGACCGGCTGCCGCTTTGAAGACAATGACGCCAACTGGTCGCTCAGCCGCGGCCGCCTGCGCTGCGTGGACTGCGTCTTCGGCGCGCCCAAAAAGGGCAACATCTACAAAAGCTGGCCCGAACAGCAGGCCGGAGCAAAGCCCTATGCGTATTTCGAATCCAGCCGGCACGTGATGGTCCAGGTCCAAAACCGCCAGGGCGCGCCCATTGCCGGCGCGCGCATCGCGGCGACCACCGCCTTGAACCCGCTGGACCGTCAAATCGCCTTCACCGGCGGCAACGGGCAAACACCCGGCCCGGGCGCGGAACGGTCCCTGCTGCTGGTCGA
>CAZYXU010000392.1:0-1599 GCA_964650945.1 uncultured Verrucomicrobiota bacterium
AATGTTATGAAAACCGTTAAAAAAAACATCATCCCTGACAAAAACGGCAGGGATTTCATCAACGGCCTTATGCTCGATCCAGCGCGCATCCCCCTGCAATTCCAATGGTACGAACGGTTCATCCCCTGGATGGCCAAGTGGGGCTACAACACCCTGCTGCTTAATCTGGCGGACGACACCGGTTGCGCCATCCGTTTCAAATGCCGGCCGGAACTCGCCACGCACCTGGCTTTAACCCATGCCCAGGTCCGCCGGCTCATCGCCCTGGCGGCCGCGCACAGGATCACCCTCGTACCCTTGATTGCCACGCTGGGACATACCGGTTACATTTTCTGGCGCGATGCTTACCGGCGCCTGGGCGACGGGGTGAAAGAGCCGGGCCGCCATGTGCTTTGCCCCGCGCGCGCTGAGAGCAAAAAGATCATCGGGGAGATTATCGAGGAAATCCTGGAGTTATTTCCCGGGCCGTATATTCACATCGGACTGGACGAGGCCGGCGAACTGCCGAAAAAGACCTGCCGTTATTGCCAAAAGAAATTTGCCGGCCAGACGGAGGCGGATTTCGTCGTGCGCCACCTGCAATGGCTGGGCGGCCTGGCCGCCCGCCGGCAAAAACAGGTCATGTTCTGGGCATTGAACACCCTGAACGTCAAACGCGACGCCGTCATTGCCGCCGGCGCGCCGGACACAGCCGTGGGCTGCGTATGGCAGTATGACGAGCGAAAGATTTACACCGATGATACCGCGATAAAATTTTACATCAAGGCCCGGCGCCAGGTAATCGGCGTGCCGGCGCTGGCCTGCTCGCCCAATACCACGATCTTGCCCAACCAGCATAATCTGGACAATATCCGCCGATTCGCCGCCATCATTCATCAACTCCGGCAACACCCGGAAGTGCGCGGCCTGATCAATTGCGTCTGGCAGCATATCTATACCCTGCCCGGCACACTGATCTACGGGATGGCCTACGCCGCCGACCAGTTTCACCAGCCAGGCGGCACGCGCGGCTTCCCCGGCCGGTTTGCCCGATCGTTCTTCGGCGCGCCGGCGGCATCCCCCATCGGCCGGTTGCTGCGCCAGTTGCATGCCGGGGCGCCGCAATTCCAGGACATGAAGCACCTGATTGATTGCTGCGCGCCGGCCAATCTCACGGCGCTTGAGCCGGACGCCTGCCGCCGGGCCAAAATCATGGGCCGCAGGGCGCAAGGCCTTGCGCGGGAGCTGCGCCGGGAACGGCACAGCGTCGCATACAACCGGGACATTTACGACGCCTATATCCTGGCCGCGGATACGATGGCGCATATCGGCGACCGCGCCGCAATCCTGGCGCGCAAAAATCCCGGCCGCGCCGCGCTGCGCCGGCTGGCGGACCGGGCGCGCGCCCTGGCCGACCGGGCCTGGGCGGCGTGGGACACAACCTACGACCCCGCGCATCCCTGCCGCAAGCTGCGTTTCCCGCAGGACGCTCCCGTCCCGCCCGCCGCCCTCGTGCCCCCGCCCGTCAACATTGACCGGTATTGTTACTTCGGCACCGGCAACAAGCACGTCTTCCGATCGCTGGAAAAATCCGCCGTGTTTTTGCGCAGCCTCGCCGAT
>CAZYXU010000393.1:0-1548 GCA_964650945.1 uncultured Verrucomicrobiota bacterium
TTGATTTCCCGCGATTTCTTGGTAAATTTTAAGCGTTTAAATCTAACAGGAGGCTTGGTATAAAACGGTTATTAAAAAAATTAGGCGGGAAGTTGATGAGATTGGGACGGCGCGCGGGCTCCGCGAAGCCGGCGGCGGAAGCGGCGCGCTCCGGCGCGGCTCCGGCCGGCAAAAAGCCGGCGCCCCTTCCGGCGCACGCGGCATCCGGGCGGCCCACCGAGCCGCGGCGGGAGCGGCAACCCCGCCATCCGGCCGGCGCGCCGCCGGCTGGCGGTCCGGCCCGGCCGCCGGCGCCGGCCTGGCGTCCGGAGCAATTTCGGGTGGAACCGGCGGAGGGCAAGACCCGTTTTCACGACCTGCACCTGCCGGCGGAGATCATGCACGCGGTGGCGGATTTGAAATTTCAATATTGCACGCCGGTGCAGGCCCTGTGCCTGCCGCCGGCATTGCAGGGCAAGGATGTGGCCGGCAAGGCGCAGACCGGCACCGGCAAGACGGCGGCTTTTTTGATTACGGCGTTCGCGCGGTTCCTGGCGAATCCGCTGCCGGGCGCCCGCAAGCCCGGTACGCCGCGCATGCTGGTCCTGGCCCCCACGCGCGAGTTGGTGATCCAGATCAATCATGACGCCGAGGCGCTGGGCCGGCATTGCGGCTGCACCCCCCTGGCGGTTTACGGCGGCATGGATTACGGCAAGCAGCAGCAGCAACTTCGTTCCCCGTGCGATATCATCGCGGCTACGCCCGGCCGGCTGCTGGATTTCCGCGATTCGCACGCGCTGGATTTGCGCCAGGTGGAAATCCTGGTGATTGACGAGGCCGACCGCATGCTGGACATGGGGTTCATTCCCGATGTGCGCAAGATCGTTTACAGCCTGCCCCACAAGAGCCGCCGGCAGACCATGCTGTTCAGCGCCACGCTCAGTCCGGAGGTCATGCGCCTGGCCGAACGCTGGATGAACGATCCGGTCAAGGTGGAGATTGAGCCGGAGAAAGTGACCCTGGACTCGATTCAGCAACGCATCTTTTCCGTGCCCGCCCGCAGCAAGCTGGCGCTGATGCTGCACATCTTGCAGCAACCGGAGGTCACGCGCGTGCTGGTGTTTCGCAACCGGCGCGACACGGTGGATCAATTGACGCGGCAATTGCGCTCCTACGGGGTGAGTTGCGATCAGCTTTCCGGCGATGTGCCGCAAACGCAACGCCTGAAAATCCTGGAAAAATTCCGCGCCGGCCAGGTCAAGGTGCTGGTGGCCACCGATGTGGCCGGGCGCGGCATCCACGTGGATGCCATCAGCCATGTCGTCAATTACGATCTGCCGGAGGAGGCGGAAGATTATGTCCATCGCATCGGCCGCACCGGCCGCGCCGGCGCCACCGGCGTGGCCATGGCTTTCGCCTGCGAGGCGGGCGCGTTCAACATGATGGAAATCGAAAAATTCATCGGACGCAGCCTGCCCTACGAGCAGGCGCCGGCGGAATGGCTGCAATTGCCCCCGCGCCCGGCCGGCCTGGCGGCGGTGGCCGATGAGCTCCCGCGCCGCCCGCCCC
>CAZYXU010000394.1:0-1542 GCA_964650945.1 uncultured Verrucomicrobiota bacterium
TCCTCCTTATCGTGCCTCAGCGCCTTTGGTGCTATTTATCATAAAGTAAAGGAATAAAAATATGAGTTTCATGTTCAATCCATACCCCTATGACGACACCAGCGCCGTGAATTATCCGGCCTTGCCGAAGGATGTCGCGCAGGCCATCGTCGTCGGGAATGAAGCCCTGGCCCTGATGCTGGCCCGGCCCGGCGCGGTCTTGGCGCTCGACGGCCACATTGGCGCCGAATGGGCCGGCTTCCTGGAGTTGCTCGGTCAAAAATTGCATGACCAGGGCGTACAACTCACGGCGATTGACCTCGCCGGCTGCCACAAAACCCCCGCCGAACTCGATGCCATGCTTGCCGATAACCTGCCGCTTGACCGGGAAATTGACCCGGTGCTCCTTTTTGGCAGGATATTTCATGGCGCCGTCGAAAGCCTTTTTGACCCGGCCAAGTTGGAATTGCTCAAGGGCCGGTTGCGCGCCGGAGCCAGGGAAGTTGTCTGCGTTTTCGGCAGCGGCGCCGCCCTCCTGAAAGACCTCTGCGATGCCACGGTCTACTTCGACGTCGCCCCGCTGCAGGCGACGCTGCGCGTGCTGGCGGGCCGGGTCAAGCCGCTGGGCGACCAGTCCGGCCGCGGCCTCCGCCATATTTTCCGCCGGCTCTATTATTACGATTATGAAATCATGGCCCGGCATCGCCAGGACTTGATTCAAGCCGGGGCGATTGATTTCTACGTTGACGCCAACCAGCCGGACCGGTTGAAGGCCCTTCCCGCCGCCGCGTTCCGACAGACGCTGGCAGCCCTGGCCCGGCAGCCATTCCGCTGCAAGCCGGTTTATATCGAGGGGGTCTGGGGCGGCCAGTACATCAAAAAGCTTCGCAATCTGCCCGGCGACATGAAAAATTGCGCCTGGGTCTTCGACCTGATCCCCAACGAGGTGAGCATCCTGGTCAAGGTCGGCCGGGCTACCATGGAAATTCCGTATCCGACCTTCTTCAAGGCCGAGGCTGAAGCCGTCATGGGCGCCGAAAGCGTCAAGCGGTTCGGCCGGCTGTTCCCCATCCGCTTCAATTACGACGACACTTATGGCGGCGACGGCAACATGTCGGTCCAGGTGCATCCACCCGCCGATTATGCAAAAAAACATTTCAGCGAACCGTTCCAGCAGGATGAAAGTTATTACGTGGTCGAGACGGCCGGCTCGCGCACCTATCTCGGGTTGCGGGATGACGCCGATGTGCGGGAGTTTTTCGAAAAAATCCGCCAAGCGGAAACCGCGAAAAAACCTTTCGATTACGAGCAATTCGTCAATTATTTCGAGAGCCGGAAGGGCAACCAGTTCCTCCTGCCCGGCGGTACGCTGCACGCTTCCGGTAAAAACCAGGTGGTGCTGGAAATCGGGTCGTGCACGGTCGGCTCTTACACCTTCAAGATGTACGATTATCTGCGGCTGGACTTGGATGGAAATCCCCGGCCCATTCATTCTTTGCACGGCCAGACTGTCATGAACCAGGCCTGCCGGCGCGGCGCGATTGACGGCGTACTGCGGCCCCA
>CAZYXU010000395.1:0-1542 GCA_964650945.1 uncultured Verrucomicrobiota bacterium
TCCATCATAAAAAGCTACATCCAGAGTATCCATGCTGACATCAATTCCGATTGATCGAAGCGGCCATGCAGGAAAGGCGGGAATTGACGGAGGACAATCTGGAATGACTAACGCTTCTTCCCCCGCGGTTGATCTTGCCCCGATATTTCGGAAACATGGAGCGAAGTCCTGGGCCACCGGCACATGGCGGCGGATTTATATCGCGCCGCCCAGGCCGTCACCGAAGACGATGCGCGCGGTGATACGTCCGTGGTCAGCGAATTAGCGCTCCCTGCGCCAAACTTACGCGTTGTAAAATTCAGGAATTAACCTGCTGATCACCAATTTTTTCGCGACGCAATAATAAGATTTTATCTTGACATATAGTCTATTATTAGATATATTTAACCAAAGATTAGTTGTTTTGTGGCCTAGTAATGAATGTTTTTGAATATAAAAAAAGCCCGAAGAAGCGGCGGCTGTTGGCATATATCTGGAGCCGGCGTGGTCAGGCGGTAAGAAGCGATATAATTCGAGATTTGCGCTTAAGCCGGGTCACCGTGATCGGTGCGGTTGACCAGATGTTGCGGGCGGGGATTATTTGCGAACAAAATTATCCTCGTTCCCGCAAGGGCCGCCAACCCAAGTCATTGATTATTAACGGTTCTCAATGTTTTGCGGTTGGGATTTCCATCGGCCCGCAACAGGCGGAAATCAGTGCGGTGGATGCCGGACTGCGGATCATCGGATCGCGACAGGTAGCGGATTTGCCAGTGGAGGGCGAGCCGCAGTTGCGTTTACTGCTGCAGCAGGTGCAAACCTTGCTGGCGGAGCATAACCTGGATCGGGCTAAACTGGTAGGCTTGGGTTTTTCCTTGCCCGGGATGATTGATCACAAGACGGGAATTGTGCGCCGGTCGTCCTGTTTTACCGGCGGCGACCAGGCGCCAATCATTCCTTTCTGGATGAAACATTTTGGCGTGCCTTGCATGATTCTGGAACATTCCGCGGCTTTGGCGCTGGCGGAAAAAGAATGGGGCGCCGCGGCGGGAATGGACAATTTTCTGTATTTCGACGGCGCCGGCGTGGGCATGTTTCTGGATGGCCGGCTCTACATGGGGAGTCAGAATTATGGCGGGGAAATCGGGATGATGAAAATCGCCGATGCGCCGCCCGGCGAAATGGACGGCCGGCGGGGGACGCTGAACATGTTGACCCGTTTCCGCGACTTGCGATTGCGCGCGGAGGAAGCCCTAGCGCAAGGCGCGACCAGTGTTTTGGCCGGTTGGCTGCAGGAAGGACGGGCGTTCACCCGGGATTTGATTGCCGAGGCGGCCTGCCAGGGCGATGCATTGGGCCGCGCGCTGGTGGAGGATATGTTTGCGGTATACGCGGAGATGATCGTCAATTTGAATTACCTGTTTAATCCCGAAGCGATCTTCCTGTGGCCATGGACGGCGCATTGCCCGGAAATCACACTGGAGGTCGTGCGGCGGCGCCTGGCGGCATGCAAATTGGCGAATCCGGATATGCATACGGAAGTCCTGCCGGCCCGGAATGGGC
>CAZYXU010000396.1:0-1541 GCA_964650945.1 uncultured Verrucomicrobiota bacterium
CTGTGCGGGTCTGGCGCAATGCCGGCGAATCTATCCTGGTTAATGACAGTCACAGCGGCGGCGCGATTATGCGGGATCCGCCCTACCTGGGGCCGATCGGAATTGCCTTTCCCGACAAGCCAACCCCGGCTGATACGCCATCCTTGTTCAGCCTGGCTGACGGCATCCGCCTGGAGATCACCCTGCCGGTCCGCGCCGGCCGGCCGGCGCCAAAACTTTCGGGACGGTTGGCTGACGCGTTTGACGCGGACAAAATTGTCTGGGAAGGCGAATTAAACGAGTTGCAGCATGACGATCAACTGCGGCGTTACCAGTTCGAGTTCAAGCCGGAACGGCCCGGAGTGTATGACCTGGCAATTTCCGCACGGGAAGACGGCGCAATCCTGGATACCCGCATTGAGGAACTGGCGGTGATCGGCAGAATTCCGCAACGTGCGGTGGCCTGGGACCGAGTTGAATCGGAAACCCGGAAGTTTTTGGTGGATGAAATAAATTGCGGCGATCCCGATGATCCGCATCCGTTCATAGATCACCCGGGGATCATGAATCTGGCCATCGCCAAAACCGCCAAACCGCCGGCGGAACCGACCAGCCGCATTGGCGAATCCAACGGACTGCGCTACCGCGAAACCGGCCGCGCGTTTTCCGACTGGTTTTCCTATGCCGTCGCGATCAAAAATCCCTGGAAGCCGCACCTGGTGGTGGTGGATTATCCGGATGACCGCGAAATGGCGTTTACCGCCCGGGTGATGGAAAAAATGTATGTGACTGGCGACCGGGCGCGCGCGAATGTATGCGTCTGCACCGGCGGCGCGCTTTACCCGTTGACCGGCAAAATGCAAAGCGCGCAATTCATGGTCTATCCGCAAATGACGAATTTTTCGGTGGAAGTAATCAATATCGGATATGGAGGCAAACGTGCGGCCGTGGCAGCCATTCGGATTTACGAGGTGGAGGATTTGCCGGCCATGGCCCTGCCCAACGCCGAACCGCACCGCCTGTTCGGCCCGCAGACTGAGCGCGCCACCCTGCGCATGGAAACGTTTTACGCCGGGCCGGATGGCGACTCCTTTAAAAAGATATATGGGCAGAGCCGGTACAAACATCATGGTTTTCTGCGCAACTGGTACCGCACTTTCGAAAACCAGATCCGGTACATGCGGTATTGCGGGGACAACATGTTTTTCTGCGGCATGTGGATGTATCGCGGCAAGGATTGGCCCTCGGATGAGGATTGCCGGGCCGCCACGCCCATGTATGATAATTTTGCCCTGATGTTCGAGATGTTCGCCGCCAATGACCTGGTGCTGATTCCCTGCGTGGAATTCACCCGCTCGGAACGCCTGCTGCGGGAGAATAAATTCACCGCCCAGGAAGTGCGCGCCGGCGCGCCCACCATTCTGCAATTGGGTGCAAACGGCGCCCAAACCCGGGATCGGGGCTGCGAATGGAATTGGAATTTCATGCATCCGCTGGTGGCGACGGAAATCGAGCGTCTGGTCGGCGAATTGGGCCGGCGCTACGGGACTTATGCGTCGTTC